>CABQLI010000134.1 GCA_902464965.1 uncultured Collinsella sp. | reverse complement strand
GCGCGAGCATCGCCTATCACAGCGACTTTCGCCTGCCGGCACAACTCGACGAGCGCACACGGCGCTTCTGCGATATCGTGCGCGATGGCGACAAGATCGACATTATGCGCACCATCGCCGACAGCACCGTCGACACTATCCTCAAGGTGGACGAGAAGACGTTTCTCGGCAGCCGTTTCTCGTCGCCGACACTTGCCGCCTTTGACGAGCACCGCTGCGTCGCACGCGATGAACGCAACGAGCCCGCAGACTACCTGGTGGGACTCATCTGCTTTATGTTTGAGCTCGTCTATCCAGCGAGCCGCGCGCTGGCGCGCGAGCAGGGCGATATCTACCGCCTGCTCGACGCACCCTTTGGCATTACGCGCCCCTTTACCAATCCCGCCACGCAAGCGACCTGGGAGCGCCTAAAGAACGAGATACGCGACTGGCTGGCGCGCGCCTAGCGCTCAAGCTGGGCCAGCAGCTCCTCGACGACCTCGACGGCGTCCCCAACAACCTTGTACTGGGCAGCACCAAAAATGGGGGCATCCGGGTCCTCGTTGATGGCGATAATGAACTCCGCCCCACCGATGCCGGCAAGATGCTGGATGGCGCCCGAAACACCGATACTCACGAGAAGCTTGGGCGAAACCGATACGCCGGTCTGGCCAATCTGATGGCGATACTCCAACCAGCCGGCCTCCACGACAGGTCGCGTGCAACCAAGCTCGGCTCCCAGAGCCTCGGCGAGCCTTCGCATCAGGGGCAGATTCTTCTTGGAGCCAATGCCGCGGCCCACCACGACCAAGCGCTCGGCATCGGCGATCGAGGCCCGCTGCCCCCACTCCTCGGCGGGAATCGAGATCTCGACACGAGCCTTAGCATCATCCGCAAGTGATATCTGGGTGATCGTGCCGGAGCGGCCGTAGTCGAAGTCGGGAGCCTTAAAGATACCGGAGCGCACCGTTGCCATCTGCGGACGGTGGTTGGGGCAAATGATGGTGGCCATCAAGTTGCCGCCAAACGCCGGGCGCGTCTGCTGCAGTAGGCCCGTCTCCGCATCCATCGAAAGCACGGTGCAGTCGGCCGTAAGACCCGTCTGCAAACGCACGGCAACGCCGGGTGCAAGTTCTCGACCAAAAGCGGTCGCGCCGTATAGAATGGCCTCGGGTTTGCGTTCGGCTACCAAATCGCAGATCAAGCGGGAGTAGACCTCCGCATCGTTTTGGCGCAGGCGCTCGTCGCGACAGGCCAGGACTTCGTCGGCGCCCGCGCAAACCAGATGCTCCAGGTCCCCAAGCGAGCCCTCGGGGCTCATGCCGACCAGTGCCACCAGACGGCAGCCGCGAGCATCGGCAAGCTCGCGCCCCTTGCCCATGAGCTCGTAGGCCACGGGAGCCACGGCATCGTGCTCGTCAGTCTGCACGAAGACCCAAATGTCTCGATATGCATCAAGGTCCACCGTACCAGCGGCCTCGTCACGCTCGATCGAGATAGCGTTGACGGGACAGGCGTCGACGCACCCACCGCATAGGATGCAGCCGTCGGTTACGCGGGCGCATCGGCTGGG
>CABQLI010000133.1 GCA_902464965.1 uncultured Collinsella sp. | reverse complement strand
GCAGATAAGCGCGATGCGGTCGAGCTTTGCCTGCAGCTGCTTGTAGTACGGAATGCAGCGCGCCATGACAACCCAGAACACCAGGCCAATGGCGGGCGTGCAGATCAAAAAGATGATGCCGAGCTTAAGGTCGATGGCAAGGGCCGCGCACATGGAGCCCACCGCTAGAAAGGGCCAGCGGATGAGCATGCGCACGCCCAGCGCCACAGCGAGCTGGACCTGGTTAACGTCGTTGGTAATGCGCGTGATGAGCGACGGCGTGCCAAAGCGGTCGAGCTCGGCATAGCTCAGCTTGTTGATGTGCTTGTAGAGCGCGCCGCGAATGTCGGTGCCCATGCCCTGCGATGTCAGCGCCGCCATCTTTTGGCAGACAAGCGTAAACGAGATGCCAATCACAGCCATGGCGCCAAGTACCATGCCGTAGTGGATAACGGCGCTGACATCGTGTGCGCCAATACCCTTATCGATCATCTGGGCAATCACGAGCGGTGTAAGCAGGTCAAAGATCACTTCGATCAGCTTGCACGCAGGGCCAATCACCATATAGCGGCGAAACTTGCCACCAAAACGCCTGAGCAGCTCAATCATGTATAGGCGCTCCCTATCATCATTCACACTCAATTCGAATCATGATAGTACGGTGAGCCCAAAAGAAGCGTAAACAACTCGTCATTTCTAATGGGATTCGGTTTCCAAAGAAGCGGAAAGGCACGCGCACACCCAGCCAGTGTCGGGTCAACTAGCATGGTATATTTACATTAGTGCTACCAAGTTAGTCGCCGACCCTTGAAATGAGGTGCCGAGATGAACGACATTCTCGCAAGAAGAGCAAGACGAGCAACTGTGGGCATCGCCCTTTCCGCGGCACTTGTCGCGGGAATCGCCCCCGTAACGGCGATCGCTGCAGAAACCAGCGCCCCCACCGGTGCAGTTGCCTTGCAGACGGAAGATGCGGCCGCCGCAAAAGAAAAAGCGTATGCAGCCATGCAGGAAGCGCTCAAAACCCTCGAGGCCGCAAAAGTTGCCGCAAGTCCCGAGAAACTTGCGGCAATCGATGATGACATTGCCGCTTTTCAAGAGATCTACGACATGGTGGTGACGGAAGCCGCCAAACGGAGGGAACGCCTTCCCGCCATGCAAGCGAACGTCGATGCAGCCCAAGCCAAATACGATGAGGCCCACAGCCGGACAAGCGGCCTTCAGGCAGAATTAGATAAGGCACTTGAAGCACTCGGCGACGAGGAGCCCAGCACAGCTACTAAAGAGCATATTAAGCAGTTGCGACGTGAGATCATGTCGGCAGAAAGGCGAGAGAAATCTTGTGAAGATGATCTTCACTCCTACCGACGCCGGCTCGAAAGCCAGGAAAGACAGGTTCAGGATTCCGAAAGTGAGGCGGAGGAAGCTAAAGCCCACATCGATGAGGACATAGCCAAGCGAGATGCGCTCCTCGACGATTTGAAAAAGGCGCAAACGGCCTATGACGATGCCTGCAAGGCATACGAAGAGGCAAAAGCCGCAGCAGATAAGGCCGCCTCACCCGAGATAACAAAACCCACCGAGACAACACCTCCCTCCGGCTCAGCGCAACCGACCGAGACGACACAGCCCACCGGCTCGTCCGCGACCGGCAAA
>CABQLI010000132.1 GCA_902464965.1 uncultured Collinsella sp. | reverse complement strand
GTGGTGGCGACATAGCACACGTCGGACGCGGAGCCCGACGCAACGGAACGCAGCCACCAAGCGTACCGACTTCCGTTGACTCGGTGCGCCGTGTCTCGGAACAGGTCAAACTGGCAGTCGAAGCCCACGCTGTAGCCTTTCGTCCCCCACACGGGGCAGCCGTACACCTCCATCTCCGACAGCGAGAACACCTTGCCGATATCCTGCCAGCTCCACGAGTTGGAGTCGTTGAGCGCGCCGCTGGCGCTGTACCGCTCCTCAAGCAGCACGCGCTGGGTAAGCAGGTACTTGGTCAGCCCCTCGGGCAGGCACGCCTCGAAGGCCGTCTCCCACGCCTTGAGGTCGCTGTTGAGGTAGGGGCATTTCCGGTCGGCGGTGCCCTGGTTCGTGTTGGTGGTGTTCCACATCAGGAAGCTGTCGTTTGCCACGCCGGTCACGGTCTTGGCCACGGCGATGGGCGCGGAGGCCACGAAGGCGATGTGGTGGCCTTTGGAGCTGTCGCCGCAGCAGTAGTACGGGTCGAAGTGCGCCAGGAGGAAGCGCACGGACTGCTGGGCCGCCACGCCCGACGCGCTTACCAGCGGCACGTCGATGTAGTCTCCCACGCGCAGGCCCGCGAAGTTGCCGTTGGCGGCTCGCTTGTGCAGCGCGTCGTACACGCTGCCGCTGCCGATCTCTCCCGCCAGGATGGTGGCGATGTTCTGCCCGCCGTACTTGCCGATTTGGCCCTGGCGGTTGTACTCGGCGTTGTTGAGCGCCGTCTGCGCGTTGCTGCGCGCGGTATCGTCGATGACGTTGAGCGGCTGGCCGCCTACGACCAGCGTCTTTGCATTTGCCATTTATCCTCCTTAGGAAAGGGTTACCGTGCTGCCCGATACCGAGCACGTGCTGCCGAACGTCACCGTGTCCCCGGATACCGACGCCTTGCCGGCAGGGCAGTAGACCGTGCCGTCCATGTAGATGAACTTATCTGTCGCGTCGGCGAGCATCGTCGCGAGCTGGCCGTTCTGGCGGCGCAGCTCGGCGATGTCGGACTCGCCGGCGGCGCCCTGCGCCGCCGCGTTCGCGATCTGCAATGCCGCGCTTGCCGCCGCATCGGCCCTCGACGCCGCACCGCTAGCGGCGGATGCCGCATCGAACGCGGATTGACCGAGCCGAGATAGCTCAGTGCTCCACTTCCTATAGAGCTCGTCGAGCTCCTGGTCGTAGCTGACGGCAGGCCCTGTTGTCCCGTCCACATTTCCCAGGATGACGAGCGCGAAGTCCTCGGTCGTCTCGGAGGCCCCGTTGGCGCTGTAGAACTCGAAGTATGCCAGCCTGCACCTGCCGGTGCCGTTGACGGCCTCCGGCGCCAGCGTGGCGCTCACCGATACCGTGCCGACGGTGGCGGCGCAGCGAGCCCACGTGCCGTCGGCATGGAGCACGCACAGGCGCGCTGACTGGTAGGTCGGCGTGTAGGCGGCGCCGTCCGTGGTGAGTGTCGCGGTCACCCGCTGGGTCTGGGTCTCGCCCCGGCGCACGGTGACGCGCTGCGGGATGGTGCCCGGGCGCTTACGCATGTCGAGTGATATGGCGTGGTTGATCATTCCTTGGCCTCCAGCGCCCTGAGCGCGGCGAGCGCGGCCTTGAAGGCCTCGACCGGGTCGA
>CABQLI010000131.1 GCA_902464965.1 uncultured Collinsella sp. | reverse complement strand
TGGAGCGGACAACGGGGCTCGAACCCGCGACCCCAACCTTGGCAAGGTTGTGCTCTACCAACTGAGCCATGTCCGCTTACGAGGATTAATCTTACGTGATGCCCGCATCCTATGCAAGAACTTTTTTTGAAAAGTTTTGCGACGCCCTCGCGAACCTCGCGAAGACATCAGCCACCACGGAAGGCGCAGGCAAACGCAAACTCGCCGCAAGAGGCCCCTACAACTCAGCGAGCATGATCCAGGCAGAACTGTCCTGCGCGAGCCTGCCGTCTGCAAGCGGTGATGAGGTGAGCAGGACCCTGCCCGCCGGCAGCTCCACGGGTGCTGCACCGAAGTTCGTCACACACGCCCAGCCGTTATCGCGGCGATAGGCGATGACGCCGCCCTCAGCGCCCTCGGCACCATCCGCAAGACCGGTGCGCCCGTCAAGATCGAGCCACGCAAGATCGTTGGCGCACCCGCGCAGCTTGCGCCGCAGCCAGAGGGCGTCACGATAGAGCGCAAGCATCGATGTCGGGTCCACTTCTTCCCTATCGGCAGCATAATCGGAAAACCATGCAGGCTGCGGCAGATGGGGCGCCGCATCGGCGTCTGCCGGCGAAAACCCAAACGATCCGCCATGCGCGGGATCGTCCGCCGCCACCCACGGCAGGGGCACACGACAGCCGTCGCGCCCCTTCTCACGCTTCGGTCCGTGCGTATTGGTCGCAGTAGGGTCTTCGAGTGCAGCCCACGGGATATCAGCCACCTCAAAAAGGCCGAGCTCCTCACCCTGATACACGTATGCCGAGCCCGGAAGCGCCAGTTCAAGCAAAAGGGCCGCCCGCGCGCGGCGCTCGCCGAGTTCACGGTCCTCGTCATAAGACGACCCGTCACGTAAGAGCCAGTCGAGCGCAATCTGGTGGTAGCGCGTCGCCTTGATTTGCGGCAGGGCATAGCGTGTCGCCACGCGCGGCACGTCGTGGTTGGAGAGTACCCAAGTCGAGGCGGAATCGGATTCGACGGCTGCCTTCAAGCCCTTCTCGATTGCAGTGTGCATGTCATCATAGGTCCAAGCGGCCTTGGCAAACTCAAAGTTGAATGTCTGGCCAAGCTCGCTGGGACGCGCGTAGAGATACTGGCGCTCGGGCAGCACCCACGCCTCGGCAACGGCACTGCGCGGCGGATTATAGCGGTCGAACACGCGGCGCCACTCGCGATAGATCTCGTGGACCTCATTGCGGTCCCACAGCGGATGGGTGCCGTCGTCAACCATGTCATCGCCCTCGGCGAGATGCCACCGGTCGAGGTCATCGCGGTCGAGATCCTTGGCGAGACCCTGCGCCACATCAATGCGAAAGCCGTCGACGCCTCGATCGCTCCAAAACGCCAGGACGTCGCAAAAGAGCGCGTGAACCTCAGGGCATGACCAGTCAAAGTCCGGCTGCTCGGGCGTAAACATGTGCAGATACCACTGACCGTCCGCAACACGCGTCCATGCGGGGCCGCCAAAGTTGGCATTCCAATTGGTGGGAGGCAGCTCGCCATGCTCGCCGCGACCATCGCGGAAGATATAACGGGCGCGCTCGGGCGATCCGGGGCCGGCGGCAAGAGCGGCTTTGAACCAGGGGTGCTGGCTGGATGAATGGTTGGGCACGATGTCGACGATGACCTTGATGCCGCGCGCGTGAGCCGCAGCGATCATGTCATCGAAGTCGTCAAGCGAGCCGAGACGTGGATCGACATCGCAGTAGTCCGCCACATCATAGCCACCATCGACAA
>CABQLI010000130.1 GCA_902464965.1 uncultured Collinsella sp. | reverse complement strand
AGGGCACGAGCTGCTTGGTGAGCACCAGGCGGCCGAGCATGGCGAAGCCCATGGCAGGCAGGAAGTTGGCGGCAACGCCAAAGCCAGCAAGGACAAAGGGCGGGATGAAGTCGAGCAGGCCCTGGATGGCGTCAGCACCCAGATAGAACGACAGCGAGCACAGCAGGAACGCCATGATGATACCGGTCAAACCGATCAGGAAGTGCATCGCATAGACACCCTTAAGGTTGCCCTGGCCGGAGTAGACATCAGCGCGGTCGACCAGGATCGGCAGGGCGGCGTTAAGGATGTTCTTGATGGCAAGGCACAGCGTGGCGATGGGCATGGCAAGCGCGATGGCTGCCTCGGTGCTCTGGCCCAGCTGGATAGCGAAGGCGCAGGCGAGCACGCCGCCGATCGTCTCATCAGGCGGCACGTAGGCGCCGATGGAGATCGAGCCCATGAACAGCAGCTCCAGACTCGCACCGATCGCGAGGCCGGACTGCAGGTCCCCCAGCACCAGGCCCACGAGCGGGCACAGGACGATGGGGCGGAACGCGTAGAGCGTACCGAGCTGGCAGTCGAACTTACCAAATGCGGCGATAAGTCCGATGAGGATTGCTTGGGTAAGCATACATCCCCCTTTCCATATAGGACACTACGAAGAGCTCAGACTCTTCGAAATTGAACGCCTAGAGCACGCTGGCGCAGTCGACCTTGGGGTCATCGGCCAGGGGTCGAATCTCGACCTCAACGCCACGATCCAGCATCTCGCGCACATCGGCTTCCTCGGCCGCGGTCAGGAAGATCTGACGAGAGACCTGACGAGCGTCGGGACGCTTCTCGTCCTTGGGCTTGGTGTTGCCCAGGTTGACCGACTTGATCTGCGGGCAGCCCTCAACAAGCTGCTTTGCCTCAGCGATAGTGGCGACGCAGATGATCATCTTGTACTTGTCGGTCACGCCCGAGTTGATAGCTTCGATTGCATGCTCCATATCTTTGATGACGAGCTTGCAGCCGGCAGGCTTGCCCATCTTGAGCGTCGTCTTCCACACCGGGTCGTTAGCGACCTTATCGCCCACGCAGAAGATGCAGTTGGAGCCAAGGCCCTGAACCCAGGAAACTGCGACCTGGCCATGAAGCAGGCGATGGTCAACGCGAAGTAGCTGAATCATAATGTGACCCCCCAAAGGTCTTGTGCCGTCATACGGCGTGTCAGTAGGTGCTGCGGATTAGAACTCTTCCTCCTCCTCGTCATCGACCAAAAGATCGTTGACAAACTTCACGCGCGTATCGTCCGCAGCGACGATGGCGCGAATCGTCTCCTCAACCGGCGCCGACTCGTCAGAGAACAGCAGCTGGATGAGCAGAGGAAGGTTCATGTTGGTAACGAGGTACGTGCGGGGACGCGTCTGGACGATCTTGGTGAACTCGTTGTTGACGCTACCGCCAAAGAGGTCGGTGCAGACAACGACATCATCGTCGGCAGACATGCCTGCCAGCAGTTTTTGGGCCTCCTCGGCCACGTCCATGCGGCCATCGACGAACATCGAAAGATCGTGGACGTTGTCGCGAGCGCCCGAGAGCAGCTCGACGCTCTCCTTGATGCCGGTGGCGAAGTGCGCATGGCTGGCGATGATGTACTGTCTCATTCTGTGTTCCTCTCAATAGCCCGGCACGTTCCCGCACCCGTTTTCTTTAGTAGTCGAACTGGTGATAGTAGCGACGGTACTTGAGGTTGTGCTTGGTGACCGTCTCGTAGTAGCGAGCCAGGCGGTCGGTCACGAGCACCGTCAGAATCCACGGGGAGACGATGACGCGGAACTCGTCGTCAAGGCCGGGGATCGCGAACTCGGCGGTGTCGA
>CABQLI010000129.1 GCA_902464965.1 uncultured Collinsella sp. | reverse complement strand
TCGTGGCCACCATGGTCGTGGGCATCATCGGCGCGTTCTTCGGCGTGCTGGCGTAGGTTCCTGCGTTCTATTCTGCCCCCAAGGGAAACGGCGACCCATTGCGGTCGCCGTTTTTTATTACCGAAAGCTAGCCGGAGGTGCTTCGTGATTCGATCTGACAATCCATCCGATAATGGCGTGAGCGGGGCGATGTATCTATTTGGCACGGCGCTCTTGTGGAGTTTTATCGGCATCCTCGTTCGCGCCAATTCGCAGTCGGCTCTTTTGATCGGTGCCGTTACGGCAATATTTATGGCGCTCTTTATCCTGCTCGTCGGTAGGCCTGTCCTCCGCGTCAGCCGTCTTATTGTCCTTGTGGCCGTCTGCAACTTCGTGACGGGCACCACGTTTAACTTTGCCAACCAGCTCACGACGGTCGGCAACGCGATCGTCCTGCAGTACACCTCGATGATTTTTGTTATCGTGTATCAGTCGCTCGCAACTCGCACGTTGCCCTCGCCTGCGAAGATTGCCTCCGTGTTGGTTGCTTTTACGGGTATGGGACTTTTCTTTTTAGGCGATTTGAGCGCCGAGGGCATGCTCGGCAACCTGCTTGCCGTCATTTCGGGAGCCACCTTTGGGCTGTGTTTCTTTTTAAACTCTCGCCCCGATTCGTCGCCCATGGTGTCCTCGCTCATCTCCTGCGGCATCTCGATACTGCCGATCGTCTATTTTGCCGGCGACCTAGGCTCCGTAAAACCCTTTGAGTGGGGGCTTATGCTGGTGCATGGCCTTTTTTGCAGCGGCCTTGCGAGTGTGCTGTATGCCAAGGGGATTGCGCGCACTAACGCGTTTGCGGCCAACTTGGTTTGCATGAGCGAGGTCGTGCTCGCTCCCTGCTGGTCGGCGCTCCTCTTTGGCGAGGTCTTTCGCTGGAACGAGTTTTTGGGCGCGGCGATAATCGTTTTGGTGATTGTAGGCAACTTGGCATACGATGCCTTTGGCGATGGCTTTCTGGTGGCGCTTGTCCGCCATCGAAACAAAGAGCGCGCCTGATGGGATACGTCTGCCGTTTACGGTAAAAAACACCCCGCTGAGCGAGTGGTATTAAATAGTAAGAACCTGCATATCTATAATTGGTATCAAATCATTTGTGCCTGGCATAGGTGTTAACAGCACACCAGGTACGCTTCGGGCCGTGTGGTCGAGTTTCCGGATTGATATCAACAGCGCGCGTGACGGTGACCGGCTATGACTCGAGATTTCCTATTTTGGAGGAACCATGCTTACCCAAGCAATCCTCGTCGGCTTAGTCGGAGCGTTTGGAGGCCTCGACTACCAGCTCGGCACCCTCTACGCGTTCCGCCCCATCGTCCTGTGCCCGCTCGTGGGCCTGGTGCTGGGGGACCTGCAGACTGGTCTTGCCGTTGGCGCCAGCCTGGAGCTGCTGTTCATGGGTTCGGTTTCCATCGGCGCCTACGTGCCGCCTAACGAAACCATCGGCGGCGTGCTCGCCTGCGCGTTTGCCATTCAGCTCGGTCAGGGTACCGAGACGGCCATCGCGCTCGCCATGCCCATCGCTGTCCTTTCGCTGACGATCGGCAACATTACGGATGCTGGATTCTCGATCATTGTTGACATTGCTGACAAGTGCGCTGCCAAGGGCAACCTCAAGGGTATCTACGCGGCACATTGGAGCATGGGCCTCTTTGGCTGCCTTGAGTACTTCCTGCTGTGCGGCGGCGCATTCTACCTGGGCTCCGACGCCATCCAGGGCCTGCTCGACTTCATCCCGACCTTTGTGATCGACGGCTTCGGCGTTGCAGCCAACATCCTGCCGGCCATGGGCTTCGCCATGCTCGGCCGCCTGGTGCTCACCAAGCAGCTCGTGCCCT
>CABQLI010000128.1 GCA_902464965.1 uncultured Collinsella sp. | reverse complement strand
GAGCGGCATGCGGCTGAGCTTATCGCTCGCCTCCACGCGCATGTCGCACACCGTTTCGTAGGACAGGCGGTTGACGCAGTAGCCCTGCAGCCACTGGAAGGACGCTGCTCCCACCACGACGAGCGCGAGTTTGGTAACGAGCGGCAGCAGCGCATCGAAGTCCACCTGCCCGGCAGCAACGATCAGGTCGATGCCCTCGCCGATGAGAATAGGTGTGTAGAGCTGCAGAATCACCGAGATGGCGGCGCTCACAAACGACGCCGCAAACGAAATACGGTGCGGACGGACGTAGCCCATCAGGCGGCGGGTCACCGCGCCCACGGGATAGCGCTCAGGGTCGCCGGGCTGGCGCGGACCGTCGCCCAGGTCGTTGAGGTTATCGTTGCCGGACACGTTGGCCGTCATCGTGGCGACCGAACCGGAGGAAGTGTACGGATTCATTTAGCAGCCCTCCTTTGTGCAAGTGGATGCCGGGGCAGCCGGGGCGGACGCGGGACTTGGGACGGACGTGGGCGCCGCACTCCCCTGCTGGCCCTCGAGCTCCTCGCGTCGCAGCTGCGACTGGCAAATCTCGCGGTAGAGCTGGCAGCTTGCATACAGCTCGTCATGCGTGCCCAGGCCCGCAACCGAGCCGTGGTCGAGTACGCAGATCATGTCGGCATCGCGCACGGTCGAGACGCGCTGGCTCACAATCACCGTGGTCAGCGGCAGCCCGCCCTTGGCGGCACCGCGCATGCTGCGCTCGCGAATGGCATGGCGAAGCGCCGCGTCGGTCTTAAAGTCGAGCGCCGACGCGGAGTCATCCATGATCAATATCTGAGGCGAACCAACCAAGGCACGCGCGATAGTCAGGCGCTGACGCTGGCCACCGCTAAAGTTCTTGCCGCCCGCCTCGACCGGGGCGTCTAAGCCCTGCGGCTTGTTGCGCACGAACTCGCTGGCCTGCGCCATGTCGAGTGCCGCCCAGAGCTCCTCGTCGGTCGCAGCTTCATCGCGCCAGGTCAGGTTGCTGCGGATGGAGCCGCTCACCAGCGATGCGCGCTGCGGAACGGTCGCGACCACACGGCGCAGCTGGTCGAGCGGCCAGGTGCGCACGTCGGCGCCCATCACGCTCACGCTGCCGGTGCTCGCATCGTACAGGCGCGGGATGAGCGAGACGAGCGTGGACTTGCCGCTACCCGTACCGCCGATAATGCCGAGCGTCTTGCCCAGCGGGAGTTCCAGCGTCACATCGTTGACAGCATTGGCCGCGCCAGCGCCAAACGAGAAGCTCGCATGGCTCAAGCTCAGCGCGGGAACTGAAGCGACATTGCCCGGCTTGGGCAGCGCGACCGGCTGGTTGCCCTCGTCGGTGATGCCCGGCACGCAATTGAGCACCTCGTTGATACGCGACGCGCTGGCGCTCGCCTTGGTAAAGACCACGACCAGGTTGGCGACGTACACGATGGAGGTCAGGGTCTGCGTCATGTAGTTCACAAACGCCATGACCTGGCCCTGCGTAAGCTCGCCCACGCTGACCTGGATGCCGCCCACCCACAGGATGGCGCACACGCCCAGGTTCATCACCAAAAACGTGACGGGGTTGAGAATCGACGAGAGCTTGCCCACCGCGATGGCAGTATTGGCCTGGTCGTCGGCGGCCTGCGCAAAGCGCTCGCGCTCGTGATCTTCGCGCACGAAGGCGCGAACCACGCGGGCGCCCGAAAGGCCCTCGCGGCAGATAAGCGCGATGCGGTCGAGCTTTGCCTGCAGCTGCTTGTAGTACGGAATACAGCGCGCCATGACAAACCAAAACACCAGGCCGATAGCGGGCGTGCAGATCAAAAAGATCATGCCGAGCTTAAGGTCGATGGCAAGGGCCGCGACCATGGAGCCCACCGCTAGGAAGGGCCAGCGGATGAGCATGCGCACGCCCAGCGCCACAGCGAGCTGCACCT
>CABQLI010000127.1 GCA_902464965.1 uncultured Collinsella sp. | reverse complement strand
AGACGCCGCGATCAAACGCGCTCTTTTCGCCGCGCCCGTTGAGCATCTTGGCGATGTCGCCCAGGTAGGTGTCCGAGCCGGTGGCAACGACAAGCGCCATGGCGGTGCCGTTTTGCACGGAGGTGCCGGTAAAGACGATGTTCTTGCAGGCAGAGAGTGGCAGTGCGGAGCCGTCGGCGCCCTCGACGACGGTGACGGCGGTGGTCTTCTCGACGGCCTCGCTCTCGCCGGTGAGTGCGGACTCGATCACAAACAGGTCGCGCGCGGTGATGATGCGGGCATCTGCCGGCACCATATCGCCGGCAGAGAGGCGGATCACATCGCCGGGGACGAGCTCGTCAAAGGGGATCTCGACGCGCTCGCCGTCGCGCAGGGCGGTGCAAGTGTTGGAGACCAGGTCCTTGAGGGCCTCTGCCGCATTGCCGCTGCGGGCTTCCTGGATAAACTTCATACCGCCCGATACCAGCAGCATGATGCCGATGACGATGACCGTGGAGGGGTCGCGCTGCGGCTCGGGCACGGCGAGCACGTCGATGTAGAGCGAGACCAGCGCGAGCGCGGCGAGGATGCCGGCGAAGGGATCGATGAACGCGTCGGCGATGCGGCGGGCGAGCGTTTTGGTCGTTGCCTCGATGGTGTTGGGGCCGACGGCGTTCAGGCGCTCAGTTGCCTGCTCGACGGTGAGGCCGTTTGCCGTGGCGTCAAGCAGTACGAGGGCGTCCTCGGCACTATGGGTGGCGGCGAATATGGTGTTCTTGGACAGGCCGGTATGAGCGGCAGGGCGCGCCGTGCGGCGGCGCTTGGAGATGGCTTCGAGTACCGTGACGGTTTTGAGCATCAGCATAGGGTCCTCCTTGTTGAAGGGAGTTAGCGTACGTGTCGAATTTGCTTCAAAAAACCTAGATGTCGCTCACGTCAAGCTCTTGAGCCCACAAAGGGTGCAGCGCGCCTTTGTGGTGGTTTTGGCGATCTGCCGGTGGCGTTTATGCGTGTGCGGAGTCCTCGCGGCGTGCCGAGGGCGACATGCAGGTTTTTCGACTAGGACTGCCTTCCATGGCACACCTCCTAAAGGCTGAGCGCAGCGCGCTTTGGGTATCTCGTACCCCTTTTTAATCCGCCCGTATTCTTGATGAGGGGGTTTGCCATGTCAACCCCATTGTTCGGAAAACCATTCCCCCTGACAAAGCCTTTACAGAATGCCGTGGCTCCAAAGCACGCCCACATCGACGCCTCGCCTGCGCTAAACTGAAGAGCACGTACGCGATTACGAGAGGAGCCCGCATGGAGGCTTACAAGCAAGAGTTCATCAAGTTTATGGTTGAGTCCGACGTTCTTAAGTTCGGCAGCTTTACGCTCAAGAGCGGCCGTCAGTCCCCGTTCTTTATGAACGCCGGCGCTTACGTGACGGGCTATCAGCTCAAGAAGCTGGGCGAGTATTACGCTCAGGCCATCCACGATAACTTTGGCGACGACTTTGATGTGCTGTTTGGACCGGCCTACAAGGGTATTCCGCTGGCCGTCGTGACCGCAATTGCCTACCACGAGCTGTACGGCAAGGAGGTCAAGTACTGCTGCGACCGCAAGGAGGCCAAGGACCACGGTGCCGATAAGGGCAACCTGCTGGGTTATGAGCCCAAGGACGGCGACCGCGTGGTCATGGTCGAGGACGTCACCACCAGCGGCAAGTCCATCGACGAGACCTATCCCAAGGTTAAGGCTGCTGCCGATGTCGAGATTAAGGGCCTGATCGTGTCCCTCAACCGCATGGAGGTCGGCAAGGGTGGCGTGACCACCGCGCAGAAGGAGATCGAGGCCAAGTACGGTTTCCCCGTCGCGAGCATCGTCTCCATGGCCGAGGTCGTCGAGACCCTCTACGACCACGAGATCGACGGCAAGGTCGTCATCGATGACGAGCTCAAGGCCGCCATCGACGCCTATTACGAGCAGTACGGAGCTCGGGAGTAGTTAGTTACGCGGGTTTACCAACCCGCG
>CABQLI010000126.1 GCA_902464965.1 uncultured Collinsella sp. | reverse complement strand
CCGCCGCGTTTGGTTTTGGTCGATGCCGCCGACATGGCGCTGCCCGTCGGCACCATCCGCTTGCTCGATAAGACCGACGTCGCGCGCAAATCGTTGTTCACCACGCATTCGCTTCCTTTGTCGATTCTGATCGAAGAGATTGAGCAATCGTGTGATGATATCGTCTTCGTCGGGATTCAGCCGGGCGACACGGAGTTCTACAACCCCATGTCCCCGGAAGTCTTTGAGGCCGTCGACGCCGTGTACGACGCCGTGGCCGCCAACGACTTTTCCCACTTTGTCCGCTTGGGGCAAGAGCAATAGGAGCGCTTGTTCCTGCTGATTAGGAAAGAAGTGATTGACATGGCAGATTCCAAGGTGGAGTACCCCTCTCCCGATTGCCTGGCGCCCGCCGCGATCGAGGCCAAGACCGAGGCCGCCGGCGTGACCAAGGCTAACCTGCCGGTCGCTAAGGCCTTTCTGTTGGCAATGTTCGCCGGCGCGTTTATCGCCTTCGGCGGCCTGTTCTTTACCGTGTTCTTGAGCGATAGCACGCTGGGCTGGGGCGCTCAGCGCGTCGTGGGCGGTCTGTGCTTTTGCCTGGGCCTGGTGCTCGTGCTGGTGTGCGGCGCCGAGCTGTTTACCGGCAATTCGCTTATGGTCTGCGCACTCAAGAGCAAAAAGATCACCCTGGTTCAGATGCTTAAGGCCTGGGTCGTCGTGTGGGTCGGCAATTTTGTCGGTGCCCTGTTCATCGTCTTTTTGGTGTACATGGCCGGCATCTATAAGCTCAACGGCGAGGCGGTCGCCAACTCCATGGTGAGCGTCGCCGCCGGCAAGGTGACGATCGACTGGGTGACGATCTTCTTCCGCGGCATCCTGTGCAACATCTTTGTGTGCCTGGCCGTGTGGATCGGTACCGCCGGTAAGACCGTGGTCGATAAGGTTGTGGGCATTCTGCTGCCCATCGCCGCCTTTGTGGCCTGCGGTTTTGAGCACTGCGTCGCCAACATGTACTTTTTGCCTATGGGTGCCGTGATGCACGCGTGCGGCTATGGTGCCGACGTCGCCGGCGCCGATGCGCTCAACGCTGCGGGCATTGCGTTTAACCTGTCCGCCGCCACGCTGGGCAACATCGTGGGCGGTGCGGTTCTGATCGCGCTCGGCTACTGGTTTGTCTACGCCAAGAAGTCCGAGGCGTAATAAGCCGGAATCACGTACGGGCCTCCCGAGGGGCGTTTGCCTTTTGGGAGGCTCTTCGTGTCTTGCTGCGGTGGATGCTGCGGGTTTTGCGTCGCGGCAGCTGGTGGCAGAGCTGTGGTGCGGTGGGGCTTGAACCCCTGAGCTGGAAGGAATAGTCGAGATGGTATCGATAGTTATGCATGACGGTCGCTCCGTGGTGACGACATGTGGGGGATGCTATGCCGATTGCGCCTTTGCGGCCCATGTTGAGGATGGACGTGTGGTGGCTGAGCTGCCGGTTGCGGGGCATCCGTGCGCGGCGCGTGCCCTGTGCGCCCGCGGACGGCATCGCCTGGCAATGCCGTTTGACGAGCGCGACCGCATTGTGCACCCCATGCGACGCCGCCGGGATGGCTCGGGGTTTGATGCGATTACCTGGGACGAGGCGTTTGCTCAGATTGCCGAGCGTCTTTTGGGGATTGTTGACGAGTGCGGCCCCCGTGCGCTGGGCATGACGCTCGGCGTTCCCTCGTTCGACCGCTACTGGGCCTATCGCCTTATGCATGCGTTGGGTTCGCCCAACGTGTACGGTGCCGATGGCGCCTGCGAGGTAAGCCGACTTACCGGTTGGGAACACAGCCTGGGTTATAGTCCCGCCTCCGACCTTGCGCATACCCGCTGCATCATGTACCTGGGGCGTTCCATTGTCGATTCGTCGACGATGGGGACCGTTGATGCGCTCAACGATGCGCGCCGGCGCGGAGCGAAGATCATCGTGGTTGACCCCCGGCGCAGCGGCTCGGCCGCGCTTGCCGATCGCTGGCTCCGCGTGCG
>CABQLI010000125.1 GCA_902464965.1 uncultured Collinsella sp. | reverse complement strand
ACATCACGATGCCGTCGAGCGCCATGGCAATCTGCTCCTCGATGAGCTCGCTCGGCAGATCGATGCCATAACGTGCAAGCAACGTCAGACGCACCACGGTCTCCTGTTCTGAGCCCGCATGAAGCGTGGTGAGCGACCCGTCGTGGCCCGTGTTCATGGCCTGCAACATGTCGCAGCACTCGGCACCGCGCACCTCGCCCACCACGATGCGGTCGGGGCGCATGCGCAGGGCATTGGTCACCAGGTCGCGGATCGTCACCGCGCCCTCGCCCTCAATTGAAGCCTCGCGCGCCTCTAGACGCACCACGTGCGGATGATGCGCAAACTTGAGCTCGGCAGAGTCCTCGATCGTCACGATGCGCTCGCCGGTGGAAATCTCGCATGACAACGCGTTGAGCAGGGTGGTCTTACCAGATCCCGTGCCTCCCGCAACCGCCAGGTCCTGTCGCAGCGACACCGCGCACGACAGCAGCTGCGCATACCAAAGCGGCAGCGACCCCAGCCCCACAAGCTCGTCCAGCGAGCAGATGCGGTCCGAGAACTTTCGGATGGTGAGAATCGGTCCGTCAATCGCCACAGGCGGAATCACCGCGTTGACGCGATAGCCCGTTTTGAGGCGGGCGTTGACGATGGGACTGCGCTCGTCGATACGGCGGCCAAGTGGCGAGATGATGCGGTCGATAAGCACACGGATCTGCTCATCATCCTCAAACGCATGCTCGATGGGGTACAAGACGCCGCCGCGTTCAAAGAAAGCCGAGCGGCAGCCGTTGATCATGATTTCGGTAACGGTGTCGTCCTCGATGAGCGGCTGCAACGGCCCCAAGCCCACCACGTCATCCAAAATCTCGTCGATGATAGTCTCGCGCTCGGGCGTCGCGAGATCGGTCGGCTCCTCAACATTGAGCGCCGCCTCCACCGCAGGACGCAATTCCGAGCGGGCAAGTGCCGGGTCGATATAGGCGCTGATACGCGCCACTTCGTCGTAACCCATGCGGTCCATCACGGCGCGCTTGGTGCGTCGTTTCACCGCGCGGCGACGCCCCGCATCTACAGGCGCTGCCGCCGCTGCAGCGCCAGCAGCCTTAATCCTCGTTTGCAGGCTCATCGCTGATCACCCTCGCGCGACCAGGGAAGGCGAATACGCGGGCGTTCGGTGCGCATTGCACGGTCGGCGACCATATCGCTCCAAGGGCCGACGGCGCACCCCAGTTCCACGAGCATCTCGCGCGTGGCCTCGCGCACGCTGGTCGCAAAAGCGCTGGTCTGCCCCACTGCCTCGTCAGCGCGCCCAAACGCCATGAGCGCGGCGAGATCCTGCCCGCCATCGGCGATACGAATCTTGGAGCTCAACGCACAGGCAATCTCAAAGCGCATGGCGACGTCCTCGTCTGCCCCGCGCGCACCGAACCGGTTGAACACGGCGCTCATGCGCGTGCGCGGCACACCTACTCGACTTGCCAGTTCAATGACGCGCGACGCCGATGTCGCGGACGACACCGCCGCATCGCCAACGACCAGGCAACGGTCGCTCGCCGCCACCGCAGCCGCCACGGCATCGCCCCAAAAGACCGAGGTATCGATAAAGACCACGTCGGATTCGCGACGCAGGACATCAAGCAATAGCTCCACCGGACGTGCCATGAGCTCGGCTTGCTCGGGCGCCGCGACGGGACCCCAGAGCGTAACGCCCGGCGCCACGCGCATCGATGTGGCTACGATATCCGGCTCGGTGAGCGCGCCCGCCGCCGACGGCTCGATAAGTGCCGCCATATCGCGCGGAGCATCGACGCCTAACAAGTCGTAAAGGTTTCCAAACATCAGGTCCAGGTCGAGCACGGCGGCACGCAAGCCCAACAGCGACGATGCGTGTGCCATGGTGGCAACGATCGTCGACTTGCCGCAACCGCCCGAACCCGAAATGGCGCAGATGACCGGAGCTCGATGCTGCGGAGCGGCAGCGTCTGCCGGCGGCATCGGAGGCGGCGGGGCGGGCGTCGGCGACAGCGTCCCCGTCTCCCC
>CABQLI010000124.1 GCA_902464965.1 uncultured Collinsella sp. | reverse complement strand
GCGTCGACGACGTTACCGGCACCGACCTTGACGTCCTCGCCGTAGTTGGCGCGAATCCACTCGATGGTGCGCTTCTGCCACTCGCTGAAGCCCTCGGAGGAGTCGATGCACAGGACATCGGCGCCGGCCTCGATGAGCAGCGGCACGCGCTCGGCATAGTCGCGGGTGTTGATACCGGCGCCGACCATGTAGCGCTTGTCGTTATCGAGCAGCTCGTTGGGGTTGGTCTTATGGCTGTCGTAGTCCTTGCGGAAGACAATGCCCATGAGGTGATCGTTGTCGTCGACGATGGGCAGGGCGTTGAGCTTGTTGTCCCAGATGACATCGTTGGCAACCTTGAGGCTGATGTTCTTGTCGCCCACGATGAGCTGCTCACGCGGGGTCATGAACTCGGAGACCTTCGTCTGGTGGTCATCGCGACTGGGACGATAGTCACGGCTGGTGACGATGCCCAGGAGCTTGCCCTTGGGAGTACCGTCATCGGTAACCGGCATGGTGGAGTGGCCGGTCTTCTCCTTGAGCTCGATGACCTGCTCCATGGTCATGTCGGGGGTCAGCGTGGAATCGGACTGAACGAAGCCGGCCTTGTGATCCTTGACGGCCTTGACCATAGCGGCCTCGGACTCGGCGCTCTGGGAACCGTAAATGAAGGACAGGCCACCCTCGGTAGCGAGCGCGACACCCATGTCGACGCCCGAGACGGACTGCATGATGGCGGAAACCATGGGGATGTTCAGGGTGATTGCCGGCTTCTCACCGCGCTTAAAGCGGGTCAGCGGCGTCTTAAGAGAGACGTTGTTGGGGATGCACTGCGAGGACGAGTAACCAGGGACCAGCAGATACTCCGAAAACGTGTGGGACTCACCGGGAAAGAACGTAGCCATGTTTCTCCTTTTTCCATGCGACCGGTCGGCTGCAGGCCTCGTAGGACCCAGCCCAACCTTGGGCGCCCAATACTGGGAAAGTATCTTAACGCACTTTGACTGCTACAATGCATGATTTAAGAAGAGCACACGAGGGTTTGACGCAGGCTTTGCGTTTGCCCAGCAAACACTTTAGCGGAGAGACGTGGAGCGCATGGAGTACAAGACGACGGCAAAACTGGTCATTCAGTCGTGCGACAAAGATCTGCCGGGCGTGTTCGGCCACGGCTGCGTCTTGCTGCTGCAGGGTATCGCCCGCGAGCACTCGCTCAACCGCGCCGCCAAGAGCATGGGCATGGCGTACTCCAAGGCCTGGCGCATTGTGAACGAGGCGGAAGGCCAGCTAGGCTGCAAGCTCATCGAGCGCGACGGTGCCCGCGGATCCACCCTCACCCCCGCAGGAGAGCGAGCCATAGCGGTCTACGAGGAGCTGCAGGCCGACATCAACAACGTCATCGCCACCAAAGCCAACGCCCTCATCGCCAGCATCAAAGAATAGCTAATTTGCGGAGAGCGTTGTCTAGGGCGGACGCTACAACCAGGGGGTTGTCGGTGCCGGCGAAGAGGCGGATAGTGTTCCCCTGTTTGCCGCTTGGGGCCGAAAGGCGCGTCGTTGCGCCGCCGGCAGGCGATGTGCGAAACTCCCCGGGCAAAGCATCCAACAGCTCGCCTGAGCTACGCTCGATAAGGTCAAACTCAACCGCCGGACCAAAGCCATGCTCGAGGATTCCCGTCGCAATAGCATGATCGGGATGCGAGCTCAGCCCGGGATAGCGCACGTTGCGCACCATCTCGTTGGCGGCCAGATACTCGGCCAGCGCACGTGCGCGGTCGAAATGTGCCTGCATGCGGACATCGAGCGAGTCCAGTCCCCGATCCAGCACACCGGCCTCGTCAGCAGTCAATTCAAGCTTGGCCAAGCCACAGCCCTCGAGCAGGGCATGCGCGCACTCAGCCGCGGCATCCACGCGATGGCGCTTGAGCTGTGAGCGCGCGACCGATACGGCAACCAACTTGCGCGGAGCATCACCGGCGCATACGCGATCGAGCGCCTCGAGCGACAGCGCGGCACCCAGCCGCAGCGAATCGCAGCCAAAAGCCGACGCCACCGTGTTATCCACCACAAACAGCGCGTGGGCCTCACGAGCAGCGCGGCCCAGAGCGCGCAGATCGGGCACACGCAGACCAAACCCGCCGATGGA
>CABQLI010000123.1 GCA_902464965.1 uncultured Collinsella sp. | reverse complement strand
GACGGACCGGGCTTTTCTCCCGCCGCCCTCGAACGCGGCTGCGAGCGCCTCTTCACGGACGACTCCTCCCGCTCCTCGCGTGACGGAGGTCGCCACTACGGGCTCGGCCTCCACGTCGCCTCCGAGGCCGCGAGCGCCCACGGGGGCTCCGTCTCGCTCGCCAACGGCCCCTCGGGCGGTGCGGTGGCCACCATCGCGGTCCCACTGTGCGGGATCTGACGAATTCCTCGATGTCTACCTCGACTGCGATATGTCGCTCGCCGAGGCCGCGACGAGATGGTGTTGCGTCTGCCCCGTTTGGTGCTTCTAGCTCAAGTTTGATCTGATGTAAGGCCCGTGCAATCCTGCATGGGCCTTTCTTTTGGCAATTGCTCGACCGATTCGTGGCTTGAAACACAAATAATCGAGTTAAGGAGACATGGGGTCATACAGCGGCTCTTAGAGCGCCTGCCGCACTCCCCCGCCATTGCCTCTGTGGCGTCCTCGTATAGAGGCCATCCCGTTTGGCATATCGTTGCAATCGCCCACTTGTCCACCGATTAAGTGAACTACTGGTATAAATACAGCGACACGCTTGTTCGTTACAGTCGCTATATCTGCGTAAGTCGCCGCGATAAATACAGCCTGTACTCCGCTGTATACCAGCTACGCGCATGTAGATTCATATCGCGCTAATAAATCGGCTCAAGCGCGTGCAAAACGCGCAAGTAACCGCAAAAGGCGATTATCGCGTAGGTAGATTATTGGCACCCTGTTGCTTACTGAAAATTAAGCAAATGCTTAAAACAAAAAAGGTCAGGCACTAGGTGCCTGACCTGCAAACTTCTGGTCGGGACGACTGGATTCGAACCAGCGACCCCTTGACCCCCAGTCAAGTGCGCTACCAAGCTGCGCCACGTCCCGAAGCTTTTGTTTGTTGCTCTGCTCTCGCTCGCAACAGGGAGTATATTAACCCGAAACTTTAGACTTGTGCAAGAACTTTTTTATAAATTTTGAAGCAAGTCCAAAATTGTATCTGCGAGCTGGGGTTTTGCTAGCACGGGAAGTTCTTGCGTGCCCGTTTTGCTCACAATCCAGACCTTGTTTGTGTCGGTTCCGAAGCCCGAATCGGCGCGCGAGACATCGTTAGCGATAATGGCATCGCAACCCTTGCGGGCCAATTTGCGCTCGGCGTACTCGACAACGTTATCGGTCTCGGCCGCAAACCCGATCACGCATCGCTCGCCCTTCTGACGCGATAGCTCGGCCAAAATATCGACCGTCTCGACAAGATCGATGCGATCCAGGCGTTCATTGGCTTTTTTGAGCTTATGGTCGGCAGGGGCCGCGGGGGTGTAGTCGGCGACAGCGGCCGCACAAATGGCCGCATCGGCCGTCTGGAAGGCGCTCAGCGTCGCCTGCAGCATCTCTGCGGCAGTTTGCACGCGCACGCACTCCACGCCGCGGGGAACATCGAGCGATGTCGGTCCCAACACGAGCGTGACCGCAGCGCCGCGGCGAGCAGCCTCCCCCGCCAGAGCGATACCCATCTTGCCCGACGACCGGTTACCGATGAAGCGCACGGGGTCGATCGGTTCGTGCGTGGGGCCGGCGGTAATCACGATGCGCTTACCTGCCAGGTCCTGAGGCGCGGGGTTGAGCACCTCACAGACAGCCTCGACGATGTCCTCGGGCTCGCTCATGCGTCCCGTGTCCACGTCGCCGCAGGCAAGGTAGCCGCTGCCGGGTCCCACCACATGGACACCGCGCTCGCGCAGCGTGGCCATGTTGGCCTGCATCGCTGGCGCCTTCCACATGCCGTTGTTCATGGCCGGCGCGATTACGATGGGTCGCGGCGTCGCAAGCAGCGTGGTGGAGATGAGGTCGTCGGCGATGCCGTTGGCCATCTTGGCGATGATATTAGCCGTCGCGGGCGCCACGACCACCAGGTCGGGCTCCTGCGCCAGCGAAATGTGGTGGATGGGGTCGGAGGGATCGTCGAACAGGCCCACGGCGACCGGCTCGTTGGTGAGTGCACGAAAGGTGAGCGGGCCCACAAACTCGGTGGCATGCTCGCTCATAACGACCTTGACGTGCGCGCCGCGCTTTTGCAGCAGGCGCACGATATTGCACGACTTATAGGCGGCGAT
>CABQLI010000122.1 GCA_902464965.1 uncultured Collinsella sp. | reverse complement strand
GGTGCCGCTGCCATCGCCGCCAACGCCCCTGCGCCCGCTGTCGAGCAGGCTACCGCTTCCGTCGAGACGACTGTTGCCGCCGCCGACAACAAGCCTGTCGTCGATCAGCCCGAGCCCGCTGCCGATGCATCCGCCAAGAAGGATGTCGATGGCCTGAAGGTCCTCGTCCTGTGCGCCGGCGCCGGCACCTCTGCCATGCTCGCCAACGCCATCAAGGAAGGTGCCGCACAGACCGGAGAGAACATCGCTTCCTCCGCAGGCGCCTATGGCCAGCACACTGCCATCATGGATCAGTACGACGTTATCGTGCTTGCCCCGCAGGTCCGTAGCTACTACAACGACATGAAGGCCGACACCGATCGCCTGGGCATTAAGCTGCTCGCCCCGCGCGGCAAGGAATATATCGACCTTACCCGCGACCCCGCCGGCGCCATCAAGTGGCTCCGCGAGAACCTCGACTAGTTACCTCCCTCTGTTGGTGCCCGAATCCCCAGTTCGGGCACCTCTCCCTATTCGTATCCCACAGAAAGGATGACTCATGACCAATCCCATGCAGTTCCCCGACGGCTTTGTATTTGGCGGCGCCACCGCCGCTTACCAGGTTGAGGGCGAGACCCGCACGCACGGCAAGGGCAAAGTGCCCTGGGACGATTTCCTGGCAGCCCAGGGTCGCTTCTCCCCCGACCCCGCAAGTGATTTCTACAACAAGTATCCGGTCGATATCGACCTGTGCCAGCGCTTCGGCATCAACGGTATCCGTGTCTCCATCGCTTGGAGCCGCATCTTCCCCAACGGTACTGGCGAGATCAACCCCGAGGGTGTTGCCTTCTATCACGAGCTTTTTGCCACCTGCAACAAAGCAGGCGTTATTCCCTATGTCACGCTCGATCACTTTGACACGCCCGAGGCCTTCTACCAGGACGGCGGCGAGGGCTTCTTGACGCGCACGACCATCGATGCCTTTGTCGAGTACGCCAAGTTCTGCTTTGCCGAGTTCACCGAGGTCAAGCACTGGTTCACGTTTAACGAGATTCCCGCGACCGCCGAGGGCAGCTTTATCGTTGGCAACTGGCCGCACGGCGAGAAGTATCGCCTGGACAAGGCCTTCCAGCTCATGCACAACATGATGGTGGCCCACGCCAAGGCTGTCGTCGCCTTCCATGAGGGCGGCTTTGAGGGCGAGATCGGCATTGTCCAGAACCTGGAGCCCAAGTATCCCCTCGACCCCAACAACGCCGCCGACTGCGAGGCAGCTCGCATGGCCGACGTCATCAACAACCGCTGGGTACTCGACGCCACCTTCCGCGGCCACTATGCAGCCGACACCATGGAGGCTGCGACCAAGCTGGCCCATATCGCCGGCGGCGAGCTCGACGTCCGCGACGAGGACATCGCCGCGCTGACCGCCGCGCTCCCCTACAACGATTGCCTGGGCGTCAACACCTACAAGTGCCAGTTCCTGCGTGCCGCCGAGGGCGAAAACGACATCAACCACAATGGCACCGGCGACAAGGGCTCCTCGCGCTGGTTCCTCAAGGGCGTGGGCGAGTCATGCGTGCGCGAAGGCGTACCCACCACCGATTGGGACTGGATCATCTATCCCGAGGGCCTCTACGACCTGCTGCTCCGCATTAAGAACGATTACCCCAACTACAAGAAGATCTACATCACCGAGAACGGCATGGGCTATAAGGACGACTTCGAGGACGGCTTTATCGACGACGCCCCTCGCATCGACTACATGCGCCAGCATCTCGCATGGATCCTCAAGGCAATCGACGGCGGCGTGAACGTCGACGGCTACTTTGTGTGGTCGCTGCAGGACCAGTTCTCCTGGACCAACGGCTATAACAAACGTTACGGCCTGTTCTACATCGACTTTGAGACCCAGAAGCGCTATCCCAAGGCAAGCGCGTACTGGTACAAGAACGTCGCAGAGACCGGCCTGCTCATGGCCTAGTTTAAGCCGCATACCCCCTGTCAGCCGCATGCGAATCCCTCCACGGGATCGCACGCGGCCTTTTTGTTTTTGGTGAGCCCGAGCAGGCCGTTTGTCTCGATCTGTAACATCTAGCAGGGATTTTCGGTCTTAAATGTTACAGATCGAGACAAACAGGAGTCCGGTCAAAAAATCTCAATCTGTAACACGTAGCCCACTTTCGACCGTCTACCTG
>CABQLI010000121.1 GCA_902464965.1 uncultured Collinsella sp. | reverse complement strand
CGCCTGGTTTATCGATCCCGCCATGGGCACGCTTCTGGGCGTAGTCGTTGCGATTGTGCTGGTGGCGGCGGTCTTTACGGTTGCCAACGCGGCGCCGATTTTTATGCGCCTACAGGGCTTTATCGACCGCATGAACGTGGTGCTGCGCGAGAATATTGTGGGCGTGCGCGTCATCCGTGCGTTTAACAAGGAGCGCCACGAGGAACGGCGTCTGGACGAGGTGTTTAGCGAATACGCCGCCAACGCCATCAAAGTCAACCACCTGTTTGTGGGCCTCGACAGCTCAAGCTTCTTTTTGATGAACATCGCCGAGGTGGCGGTGCTGTGGGTGGGCGGCAACCGCGTAGGCGCCCACGCCATGCAGATTGCGAGTATCTCGGCGGTGCTGGAGTATGCAATTCTGATCCTGTTCTTTGTGATGATGGCCCAGATGGTGGTGCTGACGCTTCCGCGTGCTGCCGCGTGCCTGAACCGTGCGCAGCAGGTGTTGGAGATTGAGCCGAGCATCGTCGATGGCGAGCGCACGCTGGATGACGGGGCGCGCGAGCCCCAAGACGAAGCCGATGCGGTGGCCGTGTTCGACCACATGTCGTTTCGCTTTGACGATGCCGACGAGGACACCCTGTGCGACCTGAGCTTTGCCTGCCGTCGCGGTCAGACGACTGCGATCGTTGGCTCGACAGGCTCGGGCAAATCGACGGTGGCAAAGCTTCTGCTGCGCTTCCACGATGCCACCAAGGGCTCCATTCGCCTGAATGGTGTGGACCTGCGCGAGCTTACGCAAGACGAAATCCGCGGGCGCATTGCCTATGTGCCGCAGAAGGCGTGGCTGTTCTCGGGCACGGTAGCGAGCAACCTTCGCTTTGGTAACGAAGGCGCGACCGAGGGCGACATGCTTCACGCGCTTGAGGTTGCCCAGAGCACCTTTGTACTCGACCAACCGCAGGGGCTCGATACCCCGGTTGCCCAGGGCGGTACGAACTTTTCGGGCGGCCAGCGCCAGCGCCTGGCCATTGCTCGCGCGCTCATGAAGCAGGCCGATTTGTACATCTTCGATGACAGTTTTTCGGCCCTGGACTTTAAGACCGATGCGGCCCTGCGCCATGCATTGCAAGACGAGACGCGCGATGCCGCGGTGCTCATCATCGCGCAGCGCATCTCGACGATTCTGCATGCCGACCAGATTGTCGTGCTCAAGGATGGCGAGGTTGTGGGCTTGGGCACGCATGGCGAGCTTATGGAAACCTGCGAGGTGTACCGCGCCATCGCGGAATCGCAGATGAAGGGAGGTGAGTAGCATGACCGAGGAGCTCAAGAAGCAGGGCATCGCCGATGATGCCGCGGTTGCAGAGACAGTTGAGGAGACGGGCGTCGCGCCCGACCTGGACGAAGCTACCAAGGCAGCGGCGGAGCGCGAGGCTCGCCGCCAAGCGCTCTACGAGGAAAACGAGCGCGCCGAGGACGAGCGCGCCCGCGCTGAGGCAGAGCGCATGCGCGATGTGGACGACGAGGACGAGGACGAGAAACCCCGCGACACCTGGGCGACGGTGCGCCGCCTGTGGAGCGAGGCTGCCGGCGACCATTGGCGCTTCTATATCGTGTTCGCGAGCATTGTGTTCTATGCCATCTTTAACACCGCTGCGCCGGCATATAGCGCCCGTGTGATCGATGAGCTGTGGGGCCACATTCAGGTGGCGTTTGCCAACGATACCACCTTCAGCATCACCTGGGAGAACTGCGGCAGGACCATCTTCATCTACTTTATGATTTGGACGGCCGCCGCCTCGTTCTACGCACTCCAGAGCTTTTTGATGTCGAGCGTTGCCGAGCGCCTCAACCTGCGCCTACGCAACCGCATCGCACAAAAGCTCAACCGTCTGCCGCTTGCCTTTTTTGACGCACATCGTCCCGGTGAGGTCGTCAGCCGTGCGACCAACGACTTGGACAAGATGTCCGAGAGCATGCAGCGCGGCTTGCTGCAGCTTCTGGTGTCGATCGGTACCGTGGTGGGTGCCGTGAGCGTGATGTTCGTGTTTAGCGTGCCGCTCACGCTCGTCTTTTTGTTCTTTACGGCGCTTTCGCTGCTGGTGACGAAGGTCGTTTCGCGCCGCACGCACGATGTGACGGGCGAGCGCCAGGAGTGGGTGTCCAAGATTACGAGCGCGGTCGAGGAAGGCTACTCGGGCCGTCTGGTAATCCGTGCGTTCAACCGCGAGCGCCAGAGCTCTGCCGAGGTGCACGAGGCTTCGAAGGAGCTGGCG
>CABQLI010000120.1 GCA_902464965.1 uncultured Collinsella sp. | reverse complement strand
AGCTCACGTCCGATGAACGCCTTGATGCCTTCGTCGCCACCTTTGGGCTTACAGAGCGCGAGCGCGATATTCTTGAGGTCTTGGTCGTTTCGGACCAGAGCGTTCAGGACATCGCCACAACGCTCTTTCTTTCGCGCTCCACGCTCTATCGCCACATTTCCTCGATCAACAAAAAGGCCGGTACCGCCTCGCGCGTGGCCCTCATCAACTTCTTCTGGTCCTGGACACCCAAGGACTAGCTAATCTCCCAATAAGTTGCGGTGGAATAGTCCCTAAATTAAAGTCACGGGGCTTTAAACAGGAACTATTTCACCGCAACTGCTGGGGGGATAGACTGCGGCGGCAGAGGCAACGGCAGCGGCGTTGGCAGCTGTGGTAGTGGCAACGGCAGCTGGCAGGGTGTTTTCCGTCTGCTTGCTACAGCAGCTCGCCGTGGCGTGCAATGTAGCGGCGCTTTGCCAGCTGAGTGAGCGCGATGTAGGCGGTGACGATGCCGACGAGCAGCGCGAAAAAGCTCGCGGGCAGTGCCATGAGGCCGAGCGCATCGGCGATGGGGCTTGCCGGCAGCCATGTGACGAGCGCCAGGCCCAGCACGGTAAGAACGCACAGTGCGGGCGCGGCGTGGTCGCGCGGGCTCGGCAGATGCGGGGAGCGCAGCATGTGGACCACGAGTGTCTGCGACCACATGGACTCGACAAACCAGCCGCTCTGGAAGAGCGCAGCAAAGGTCGCCATACCCGCGACGTCGCCCGCGGCGGCAAGCTCGGGCCAGCTTGAGTCCACGGCGGCGGGGCACACGACAAAGAAGAGCGCGGCGAAGGTCACGATGTCAAACAGCGAGCTCACGGGGCCCAGCTCGAGCATAAAGCCCTTGATGGACGCGGCGTCCCAGGCACGCGGGCGGGCAGTCCAGGCGTCATCGACGGTGTCCCACGGCAGCGCGATGCACACGATCTCGTAGACCAGCGACAGCAGTACCAGCTGCAGGGCGCTCATGGGCAAAAACGGCAAGAATAGGCTCGCGACGGTCACGGATAGCACATTGCCAAAGTTGGAGCTCACCGTGGTCTTGAGGTACTTGAGCAGGTTGCCGTAAGTGCGGCGGCCTTCGATGATGCCGCGCTCGAGCACGCCCAGGTCCTTCTGAAGCAAGATGATATCGGCGGATTCCTTGGCAATGTCGACGGCCGAATCGACCGAGATGCCGCAATCGCTCGCACGCATGGCGGCGGCGTCGTTGATGCCGTCGCCCATAAAGCCCACGGTGTGGCCGAGCATCTCGCGCATGACACGTACCAGGCGCGCCTTCTGCAGCGGCGAGAGCTTGGCGAAGAGGTTGGTTTTCTCGGCGCGCTCGGCAAGTTCGGCGTCATCGAGCGCATCGATCTCGGAGCCGAGCAAGACGTTGCTCGCATCGATACCAATCTGCTCGCAGACGGTGGCGGCGACGCGGTCGTTGTCGCCGGTTAGGACCTTGACCGCCACGCCCTTGGCCTCGAGAGTGGCGACGGCGCCCGCGGCACTTGCTTTGGGCGGATCGAGGAAGGCCAAAAAGCCCATCAGCACCATGTCGCACTCGTCGGCGATTCCAAACTCGCCCACGCAGCGCGGATTGGTCTTCTGCGCCACGGCAATTACGCGTAGGCCCTCGGCGTTAAGTCCGGCGACCTGCTTGCGAATCTGGGCGAGCTTCTCGTCGGTGAGCGGCTGAGCGATGCCATCGATCTCGACAAAGGAGCAGATCTCGAGCATTTCCTCGGCGGCGCCCTTGGTAACCATCTGGGTTTTGCCTTGGGCGTCGGCGACAACTACGCTCAGGCGGCGGCGCGAGAAATCGAAGGGAACCTCGTCGACCTTGGTATAGCGGTCGCGCAGGCTCTGGCCCAGCATAGAATCGGGCATAACGGTCGAGGGCGTCACATCGGCACGGTCGATTACGGCCAGGTCGATAAGATTTTTGAGGCCGGTCTGGAAGAAGCTGTTCAAAAACGCATGGCGCAGCACACGTGCGTCTTCGTTGCCGTCGGTGCTGAGATAGCGCTCGAGCACGATGCGGTCTTCGGTGAGGGTGCCGGTTTTGTCGCAGCACAGGACGTCCATCGCGCCAAGGTTTTGAATCGCTGGCAGCTCCTTGACGATAACCTGGCGACGGGCGAGGTCCTTGGCGCCCTGCGACAGGCTCGTGGTCACGATGACGGGAAGCATCTGCGGCGTGATGCCCACGGCCACGCTCGTGGCGAACAGCAGCGCGTCGATGACGTTGCCCTTGGTGGCGGCGTTGATGGCAAAGACGGCCGGCGCCATAACGAGCATCAGGCGCACCAGCAGCATGGAGACGCTCGAGACGC
>CABQLI010000119.1 GCA_902464965.1 uncultured Collinsella sp. | reverse complement strand
CCACCAGGTCTATGCCCTTCTCTTTCAAGGCAATCTGCCGCACCTCGAACGGTCAACAAATACTAGAGAGTCTTAATACGGGTGCCGGCGGTCGTATCCTCGATCGTCAGGCCCAGGTCCTTGAGCTGATCACGGATGGCGTCGGCCAGATCCCAGTTCTTGGCGGCGCGGGCCTCGGCGCGGGCCTCGAGAATCTTGGCAGCGGCCTCGTCCACGTCGTCACCCGTGTAGGCAACCAAACCGGCGGCAACGCCCAGCAGGCCCAGCGGCAACTCGACCTTGGGCTCGGGGAGCTCAACGCCAAGCGTATCGAGCAGCTCGGCCAGCGTGTCGGCGGCGGCAAGCGCGGCGGCCTTGTCGGCAGCGTCGCCCGCCTGCTCCAGGTACTGGTTGCACTCGGTCACAAAGCCAAAGACGGCACCCATGGCACCAGCGGTGTTAAAGTCGTCGTCCATGCACTCCTTAAAGGCGGCACGAGTCTCGGCGGCCTTGGCGGCAAATGCCTCGGCGGCAGCCGCATCGGCGTCGGCCGTCGCATGGTTCGCGGCCCAGCGCAGGTTCTCGACCGTACCGGCGATACGCGTGAGCGAGTTCTCGGCACCCTCCAGGCGCTCCCAAGAAAAGTCGAGCGGCGAGCGATAGCTCGTCTGCAGCATCAGCAAGCGCAGGGCGGCAGCGGAGTGCTGTTCGAGGACCTCGGCCAGCGTAAAGAAGTTGCCGAGTGACTTGGACATCTTCTCGCCGTCAACCAGCAGCATGCCCGTGTGCATCCAGGTGTTGGAGAAGCCCTGGTGCCAGGCGCAGGTGGCCTGGGCGCACTCGTTCTCGTGATGCGGAAAGGCAAGGTCGGAGCCACCGCCGTGGATATCGATCGGGGTACCCAGGTAGCGATGCACCATGGCGGCGCACTCGGTGTGCCAACCAGGACGGCCCTCGCCCCAAGGGCTCGGCCAGCTGGGCTCGCCGGGCTTGGCGGCCTTCCACAGGGCAAAGTCGAGCGGATCGTTCTTGTCCTCGTTCTCCTCGATGCGCGCGCCAACCATAAGGTCGTCGATGTTGCGGCCCGAGACCTGACCATAGTTGGGATCGCTGCGCACGGCAAAGTACACATCGCCGTTATCGGCTGCGTAAGCGTGGCCCTGCTCGATAAGCGTCTTGATCATGGCGATCATGGGGCCGATCTCCTTGGTGGCGCGGGGGCGCACATCGGGATCGAGCACGTTGGCGGCGCGCATGACGCCGATGAACTTGTCGGAGAACTCCGTCGCGACCTCGGCGGCCGTACGACCCTGCTCGTTGGCGCGCTTGATGATCTTGTCGTCGACATCGGTGAGGTTCTGGGCGAACGTGACCTCGTAGCCGCTCGCGATGAGCCAGCGGCGGATCACGTCAAAGCTGATGAACGTGCGGGCATTGCCGATGTGGATGTTGTCGTAGACCGTGGGGCCGCACACGTACATGCGGACCTTGCCGGACTCGATGGGCTGGAACTCTTCCTTTTTATGGGTAGCGCTGTTGTAGATACGCATTCGTTACTCCTTAACGGTTTTCTGTAGCAGGCAGACGGCCCAGGCGCCGATTCCCTCGCCCTGACCTTCCCAACCGAGCTTTTCGGTCGTAGTGGCGGCGACGCCCACGTTTTCGACGTCAACGCCCAGGGCATGGGCAAGGTTGGCGCGCATGGCATCGCGGTGCGGGGTGATCTTGGGTTGCTGACAGGCAATGGTGCAATCGGCATCGACAAACTCAAAGCCCAGCTCGCGCGCATAGTCCATCACGCGAGCGAGCAGCACCATCGAATCGGCGCCCTCATAGGCGGGGTCGGTATCGGGGAATAGCTTGCCGATGTCTCCCCCGCGGCAGGCGCCCAGAATGGCGTCGGCCAAGGCGTGCGCGAGCACATCGGCATCCGAGTGGCCCAGCAGGCCGCGCTCGTAGGGAATGTCGACACCGCCGATGATACATCGACGCCCCTCCACCAGACGGTGGACGTCGTAGCCATGGCCAATGCGCAGGTTACTGAACATGGGGAAGGTCCTCTCCCTCGGCCATGCGGCCAAGCAGAATCGCGGTTACGGGACGCAAGTCCTCAGGCACCGTCACCTTAAGGTTATCGCGCGGGCTCTGGACGCAGCGGACGCGCCCACCCATGCGCTCGACCAGCGACGAATCATCGGTGCCGATAAAGCCCTCGGCAATGGCTGCAGCGTGGGCGCGCTTCATAGCATCGACGCTAAAGATCTGCGGCGTCTGCGCGGCCCAATAGAGCTCACGCGGCGGCGTCTCGACGATATTGTCGCCATCGACGATCTTGAGCGTGTCGATCGCGGGCTGGCCGCACACGACACCGTCGAGCGAGCGGTCGCCCACAAGCACGTCGATCGCATGGTCGATGGCCTCGGTCGTGATGAGCGGACGGGCGCCGTCGTGGATAGCGACATATTCGA
>CABQLI010000118.1 GCA_902464965.1 uncultured Collinsella sp. | reverse complement strand
TCATTGCCAACAAGCGCGCTGCCGGCGTGACCGTTGGCAGCTACAAGACTTCCGCCGGCGCCGTCATGCACCTGCCTATCGCGCAGGTTCCCAATATCGCCCGTGCACTCGACGACCTCAAGGCCGCTGGCTTTTGGGTGGGCGGTGCCTCCGAGCACGCCGAGGGCAGCTGCTGGGATGCTCCCTTCGAGGGCCGCGTGGCGCTCGTCATGGGCTCCGAGGGCGACGGCATCTCGCGCCTGGTGCTCGAGAAATGCGACTTTTTGACCAAGCTTCCCCAGCGCGGCATGACCGAGAGTCTCAACGTTGCCCAGGCGACCACCGCGCTGTGCTTTGAGTGGCTGCGCCGCAATGCCGGCGAGCTCATGGGGGAGGAGTAGCGCATGTCCAAGAAGAACCGCGCTAAGTCCAAGGCCAAGCGCTTTGGCGAGGGCTCGGCCAAGCCGATTGTTTCGGCCGCGACCTACGGCGTGGGCGGCAATGCGTTTGCGCAGGCCATCGCCGACCCGGTCTCGACGGTGCACTCCAACAAGCCCGAGCTGCTGGTGGTCGACGGTTACAACGTGATCCACTGCACGCCGCGCTACGAAAAGCTCGTGTACGACCATTCCGACGATCCGTATTCCAGCGACGTTCACGATATGGCGCGCACCGCCCTCATCAACGACGTCGCCGCCTTTGCTCAGGGCCGCTACGAGGCCGTAATCGTGTTTGACGGCGCGGGCAATATCTCCAACGAGCGCCCCAACCTGCCTGCTCGCGGCGTGCGTATCGAGTTTTCGCCGACGGGCGTATCGGCCGATACCGTGGTGCAAAAGCTCTGCATCGAGGCACGTGAGGAAGGTCGCGCGTGCTCCGTGGTATCGAGCGACGGCACGATCCAGGCCGTCGTCATGGGCAAGGGCGTTACGCGCATCTCGAGCCGTATGCTGGTAGACGAGATTAAACAGATCGATAACGACGTTCACGAGGCAGAGGAAGCTCCGCAGATCAAGATGACTCTGGGCAGCCGCCTGAGCCCCGATGCCCTGGCCAAGCTCAAGGCCCTTCGCGGGAGGTAGGGGAGTTGGCGGGGCAATGCTGCCTCGCTAACTCCATTCAGCGATGTCGATCATTCTTTCGAGGCGGCACGTTAGCGCCTCTTTTAGATAAGGCAGTCTCGCTGCTAGGGCATCGTTTTTAGACAGAATCTCGATTGCCTCGTCAACGAAGCCTTCGAGTTTGTCGCCGTCAAACCAGCCCATGTCCTCGACGAGCAACATTTGTTTGGCGGGGCTTGAATGAAATTGTGCGCTGGTAAAACTGTGCTCTCCCGCCCTAAGCTCCTCTAGTGATATGTTGCACCAGAGCGATGAGCCCGAATCGAAGATGGGGGCAGGTCTGCAAGCTTGCGTGTTTACGTTTCGCACGAGGCCGAAGTTGCGCCAATGACGATCGTAGTTGGCAATGATGTCGTCACATACGATCATGCGGTCAAGGGCATCCTTGACGCCTGTCACCCCGAGCTCCTCGCAGTTTGCTACATATCGCTCGTAGTCGGTTAGCCGTTCATCTGCGTTTGCGTGCTGGTTTACATAGAACGCAGGGACATACTCTTCTTCATCAGTTAAGAAGACATCGCATGTGCTCAGGGCGGAAGTGCCCGTGCCCTCGAGCGAGTAAGGCACATAATCGCAGGCGTTTAGGATGCGACGGTGGAGCGCGGTCGCCACCAGCTCGTTATAAGGTTCCTGGTTCAGGTGCGCTCCTGCCTTATGCAGAATTCGACGCTCGCCCTCGCACGTCCAGTACTTTTGAAGATTGCCGTCCGAGGTGTAATCGGGCTTTGCGGCAGCCGCTTTTCCCTCTGGGGCAAAGGGCGCAATGGACAGCGAGACGTCATCAAAGGTGTTATTGAAGAAGTTGATATCCTCCCAGGCGAGACCGGAATCTTGGGGTCTAATCCAATACTGGTCGGATAGGGAGAGGCCGAGATTTCGCTGGACGAGTTCATCGGGAACATCGACTGCGGCTTCTGCAAGCAGGGAGGCTAGCCCAATGCGTGCGAGCGGGATACCGCGGCCGCGCCACCAGATGCGGAAGGAGTCTAGCGATATGGGGCTATTAGGGCCAAATACTCCAATAGGGGCGTGGGCGTAATCGATGTCGGCACCGATGTGGGTAAAGTCTTTTCGCGATGTGCTGTAGACCAGCTGAGCGACTTCGTACGTGCGGTTCATGAGGGTGAACGCGATCTCGCTCTTACCGTGGCCGCGGCGGGGACGTCCCCCCGTTTTGGTCACAGAGCGGAGTCGCGTGTCGACGCTGTCTTTGTCGATGAGCCATACACCAGAAGCCTTGCGGGCCTCAAGTGCTCCGTTTTTTATGAGCTCCTGCACCCTGCGCGGAGTGATGCCGAGCAGCTCGGCGGCTTCTTTGGTAGTAAGCATCGCGAAACCCTTCGTTAGAACGAATAGTTTTATCTATTCCATTGTAATTAAAACTATTCGTTCTGACGAAGGGTTTTGAGATGTGGTCGGTCGAAGGGTCTGTTGCGCCCCGTCCGTAATTCCTTTATTCTTAATTGGCTTCGCGCGAGAGCGCCAAGTGTGCCAGTGTGGCGCAACGGTAGCGCAACTGATTTGTAATCAGTGGGTTGCAGGTTCGATTCCTGTCACTGGCTCCATGAGAGTTTCGGGCTCTGT
>CABQLI010000117.1 GCA_902464965.1 uncultured Collinsella sp. | reverse complement strand
CCCTTCACCGCGTGCGCGTTCGCATCGCGCCGGGTGCGGGACTTCGCCTCGTGGGACGAGTACATGGACTGGCTCAAGGCCGAGTACGACGATGGAACCATCAGGTGGGAGGATGAATGAGCCGCCCGGGATGCAACTGGGGATGTCTGCTCGTTATAGCGGCATCCCTGCTAATAGACGGATTGACGCTGTGGGCGGCGGTATCGCTGGCCCGCATGATCATTGGAGGATGACATGGGATACAAGAAGTTAATGGATGCAGCCGGTGCTGTCGTGTCCATGCTCGTGATGCTCTTCCTGGTGCTGCTCGTGTGCTACGGCATCGTGTGGTGCATCGGCGGGATAGCGGCGATGCTGGCATGAGCGGCAACCCGCGCAACCGCAACGGCAACGCAAGGCGCAAGCTGAGAGCGAGGCTGAGGGCAGAGGGAAGGCCGTGCCACATATGCGGCCAGCCGATAGACTACAGCCTGCCGAGCGGCGACCCGTGGAGCTTCGAGGTGGACGAGCTGCTGCCCGTGTCGAGGGGAGGCAGCCCGCTGGACTACTCCAACGTGGATGCAGCCCACAGGATTTGCAACCAGCGGCGCGGCAACAGGATGCCGGGCGACGCCAAGCAGTACCAGATACGCCGCACGCGGCTGTTCTGAGGGAAAACATAGCAATGCACCAATAGGGGCGCGGTCGTTTCGGCGGTCGCGCCCTTTCTTTTGGCCCCAAGCGCCGAAGCCGCCGAAAAGAGGCGGGGCGGTCGCCCCTCCCCCGGGTCGGAAGGCCACTCCGGCCGCCTAGGGCCGATTTCCCCCCGCCCGTTCCGAACGATTTCGCTATCTCACGCCGCCATTACGATTCCCCGCGAAGAAGGAGGGAATCATGGCCGAGAACATCGAGATGCCGCAGGAAGTGGCTAGCGACCCCGTGCAAGCCGCCATCTGGGAGCAGCTGACCGCGAGGCGCACGTTCGCGCAGGAGGATGCGCCGACGCTGGCGCTGCTCTGCTACTGGCACGCCGTGGCGAACCAGGCACGCGAGGCCATGGCCATCGGGGGCAACGAGATCGAAATACTCGACGCCACCGCATACAAGCCGATCAGAGGCAAGGGCGGCAAGCGGCTCAAGATGATGCGCAAGAATCCGGCGCTGACCGTGCTGAAGGAGGCCAGCACCGAGATCAGAGCGCTGTCAGACCAGCTCGGCCTGTCCAAGTCGGCCCGCAACGTCACGGTGCAGCAGGCGCGACCCGCGAGCGCCCACGGCAAGCTGCTCACGCTCATGTTCGACGACCGCGAGACGCGTGCCAAGGCGGCAGGCGCGTGATGCAGGCGAGGCAGACCCCGACATACGAGGCGAACATCCCAGAAAGGCTCGACGGGGACGGCCCCATGGCGGCAGAACTGGCATCCGCGTACTTCGGCGACCCGCTGCCGTGGCAGCCGCACCTGCTCGACGCCATGCTCGCCCGCGATGGACGCGACAAGTACCTGCTGCGCTCGATCGGCATATCCATCCCGCGACAGAACGGCAAGAGCTGGGACGTTCGCGCCCGCTGCTTCCACGGCGCCCTCAACGGCGAGAAGATTCTGTACACATGCCAGCACGGCGACACCTCAGACCAGATGTTCCAGGAGCTTTCAAGGCCATTCGAGGACGAGGACGAGCCTGAGCTTAACGCCCTGCTGCTCGCCGTGCGCAAGACCAACGGCCAGCAGGCCATCAAGCTCAAGAACGGCGGCCTTATCCGCTTCACCACGCGCACCGACTCGCTGGCGCGAGGCAAGACCTACGACGTGCTCATTTACGACGAAGCACAGGAGCTTACGGCCAAGCAGCAGGCGGCTTCTCTGCCCGCCATCTCGGCAGGGTCGAAGCACAACCCGCAGACAATCTACCTGGGCACGCCGCCAGGCCCCGACAACGTCGGCACGGTGTTCCGCGACCTCCACGAGGACGTTCACAACGGCAGGTCTGAGATGGGATGGATCGAGTGGGGCGCTACAGAGATCGGCGACGTGCACGACGAGTCGCGATGGTTCGAGTACAACCCGTCTCTCGGCACAATCCTCGACATAGAGGCCGTACGCGGCGAGTCCGAGCAGATGCAGCCCGACGTCTTCGCGCGTGAGCGCCTTGGCTGGTGGAGCCCAATCGGAGGAGCCGACTCATACGCGCTTTCGAGCGCCAAGTGGAAGGCGTGCGAGGCGGCGGGGCCGATGCAGGAAGGCAAGCTCGCGTTCGGCGTGAAGTTCTCGCCCGACGGGTCGCGCGTTGCCGTGTCCTGGGCGAAGGCAGAGCGCGGTGCCGGCTCCTACGTCGAGCTTTACGACCTCATGGGCGCTGAGGGCGGCACTGTCGGCATATCCGACATGCTGCTGCGCAACCGCGAGGAGATCGCGTGCGTCTGCATCGACGGAAAGAGCGGAGCGGACGCGCTGAAGCAGCGGCTTCTGGACGGCAGGATGCCGAAGTCGGCGATCGTCATGGGCAGCACCGCGATCGTGCAGGCCGCTGCGACGATGCTGGCCGACGAGGTCAACGCCGGGACGACGAGCCACATCGAATCGCCCGCGTTGGACGATTCCGCAACGAAGTCGATCAAGCGCGACATCGGGCGCGACGGCTGGGGCTTCGGCGACGGCCCCGACTCTTCGTCAGCGCCGATCGAGAGCGCATCGCTGGCCCTATGGGCGGCGAGGACAACCAAGAGAGACCCGAGACGTAAACAGGAGGCAAGCTTCTGATGGCAGCAGTGAACATGGAACTGGCCGGACAGGTCGCGGCGGCGGAAGGCCTGCGACACGAGGACAAGGCGCTCGTGCGCGAGCTTAT
>CABQLI010000116.1 GCA_902464965.1 uncultured Collinsella sp. | reverse complement strand
GTCGCTGACGATAAAGATGATCTTGCCCTTGATGCCAAAGTCGCCGATCTCGCTAAAGAGCACGTAGGGCTCCTTGTCAAAGCCCGAGATGGGCGAGACGGCCGTTTTGGTTGCGCTCGTGAGCTCGTCTGCCAGCACGTCAAGGGAAGCCCACTTAGACGTGTCCTTTACGGCAACGGGCACGGCCACGCGCCCAAAGGGCATCAAATGCACGAGTGTGTTCTTGGAAATGTTGGAGTTGGGGACGATGATGGTCTGTCCACAGGCATCCTCAATCGTTGTATGGCGCCAAGTGATGTCTTGGACCACGCCGGATACGCCGCCGACCTCGATATTGTCGCCGGGCTTGATGATGCCCATAAAGGTCACTTGCATGCCGCCGATAAGGTTTGAGAGCGTGTCCTGGAAACCCAGGGAGATGGCGATGCCGCCGACGCCAAGAGCGGCGACGAGGGCGTTTGCATTAATGCCAAAACAGTTGTCGAGGATAAAGCTGCCGCCGATCATCCAGATGACGGCGCGCGCGATGTTGATGAAGATACTCGATGCCGGTAGCGGGTTATCGTCTCGGTTAAGCAGATGGTTCAGGGTCTTGGATACGACCTTGGCGGCGACGGCGGTGCCTATCGCCAAGATGACGGCCCAGATGATGTTGTGGACCCACCGTTGCTCAAAGAAATGAAGAATCGGCTCAAACAATTCCATGTAGGGAAAACCTCCTAATGATCGTCCAACCATGATACCAACCAAGAAGCCCGTCCGATCAAATTCGGACGGGCTTCTGTGCTCGATATAAGGTTTACGCGGCGGGGCTGCAAGGCCCGGCGGTGTAGCTTAGCGTCGACGCTTCCAGATAATGCCGAGAATGATGACGATGATGCCGCCGATAAGGCACGCGCCAACTACTGCCAGCGTGCGGTCTCCCGTTGCGGCGAGCTTACCGGTCGTCTTCTTGGTGATGACCTTCGTGGTCGTCGTGTCCGTCTTAGGCGAGGGCTTAGGCGTCGGGGCCGGTGTGGGCGTGGGGTCCACGGCAGTAGCGCCAAAGCTGATGGTGCCCGCGAGCGAGGCCATCTTGCTCTCCCAGCTGTTCTGCCCGATCAGCGCCCTTAGCGCTGACTCGCAGGTACCCCACTCGGTGTGCTTGGTGGCGTTTGCGAAGGTGGGGAAGTCGGTCGTGTTGGTGATGATGTAGTTGTTGGTGGCGACGGTATAGGTCTTGGCGGGGTCGAGCGTGCTGCCGTCTTTGGTGAGTGTGGCACTCACAATGCGCTTGCCCTCGGGCTGCGTCCAATCGATTGTCACGTTGATGCCGCCGAAGGAAAGGACACTGCCGGAGTCGTCGCGCCACTTGTACGTGTCTTGCGCCTCCTGCTCGGTGTGACCGGCCGCCACATAAGCCTGCTGAAGCTCGTAGCTGTCGTTGCAATCGTCGCTGATTTGTAGCGAGTGCTCGAGCGCTGCGAGGAAGTCCGCGCCGGTCATGGTCCAGGTCTCCACGGTGTTGCCGTAGGGCGAGATGGCGATGACGTTGCCGGCGGTCACGTTGCCCGCCGCGATGCCGCCGCGGATGCCGCCAGCGTTTTCGATAGCGAGGTCCGCGCCCGTCAGGTCAAGATAGGAGCTGCAAATCACGTGGCCGATGGTCTGGGCCTTGGTGGTGTCGCCCTCCTTGCTGGGACGGAAATCGGTGGTGCGCACCATTTCCCAACCATGCGTGCCTGCGGCGTCCTCGCCGTAGAAATAGTTGGTGGTGGATGTGCCGAGCACCTTGTTCGATTCGTTTTCAAAGTCCTCGTCGAGCGGCTTGATCTTGTTGCGGACGGCTTCAAGGCGGCTTTGGTAGTCGGAGCCCTTGTCGGGGTCTGCCAAAAGGTCGTTGACGTTCTTGGCGGTGCAGAGCTTCTCGTTGCTGTCGTCTGTAGGGACCGTGACCGTGTCATCGTCGGTCGTCTCGGTGCCATTCGTGTCGTATTTGTACGGAATGGAAAGCAGCCCCACCTCGGCAAAGGCGCTGCCTGCCTCGACAACGTGGATCGTCTTGCCGTCGGCTCCCGTCACCTTCTCGTTAAGGTTGATGTGCTCGTGGCCTGCGATAAGGGCATCGACGCCACGGAGTCGCGTGGCAAAGGTCTTGGCGTCGAGCGTGTGCGCGATACACACAACAACATCGCAGCCCTCCTTGCGCAGCTGCTCTGCCTCGGCATTGATGGCGTTCGCGGCACTCGAGAACGACGTACCCGCGACCAGGTCCGCGCGCAGCGAGGATTCCAGCGACTCATCCATGGCACCCACGACGCCGACCTTGATTTTGTAGTCGAATGCGGAGTGATCCTCGCTATCCTCCCAGGTGCGATCGAGCGTCTTCGTGATGCTTGAGCTCCATACGCCGCTCGTAGACTTTGCGTTCGCGCAGAGCATGGCGAAGGGCGTGCCGGTGGGGCTGTAGCCGGTCATGGTGCGGAGCTTGTCCGCGCCGTAGCTCCAGTCGTGGTTGCCCGGCGTGGTCGCGTCGTAGCCGTCTGCATAGAAGGTGTCCATGAGCTCGGCGATGCTCTTGCCCTCGCTCATGGTGGCGAAGGACTGCCCGTGGAAGGTGTCGCCCGCATCGAGCAAAAGATCGGGGGCGTTGCCCTGGGCGCTATAAAGGACCGCCAGTCCGTCGAAGCCGACGGTGCCGGTGCCCTTGCTTGCGTTGTGGCTGTACTTGTAGCTGCCGTGGATATCGTTGGTGTGCATGACGGTCACAGAGCCGTCAATAGCGGCGGGCAGGTTCCCAGCGAAAGCGAGGCTTGGGGTGCCTGCGAGCGCGCCGGCAAACAACGCGGCGGCTAACGCAAGGCGGGGGAGTCTTTTCATGGCAGTTTCCTTAGTCCTTAGCCAGAATGTCTGGTTGAATATCGG
>CABQLI010000115.1 GCA_902464965.1 uncultured Collinsella sp. | reverse complement strand
AGGTGCTCGCGCCGCTGCTCGCCCGTCTCGCGCGCTCGCATCAGGAGAAGGGGTCGCAGGCCCATCTCGGCAACCCGGTGCGCATACGCTATTGCGACCGGGACGGCCACGTGTCGCGAACGGATATCGTCCGCCAGGTGGACGTCGCGCCGCGAAATGCAGACTCGCCTCAATCGTCGGTAAGGGGTGCCGCGGGCGATACGATGGAATCCACGGACCGCACCGCGCCGCCGAGATTGCGACGCGAACGCAGGCGATGCGCCCGAAAAACTCCTCCGCGCATGTAGGGCGAAACGCCAGATTGGAGCTCCATGAACGATTTCTCCTTCTACTCCCCCACCCGCTTTGTCTTTGGGCGAAAAGCGACCGACAAGGTTGGGGGACTCTGTCCGCCTCCGGCTACCGCTGAGCGCTCATTGTCTACGGCAGGGGTTCCGCAGTTCGCTGCGGAACGCTCGTCCGCGTGAGGGCATCGCTCGATGCCGCGGGCGTGGAGCACATCGGGCTTGGAGGGGTGCGTCCAAACCCCGAAATAGGCTTGGCACGAGAAGGCGTCGAGCTCGCACGGGCAAACGACGCCGACATCATCCTGCCCGTGGGCGGCGGCTCCGTCATGGACTGCGCGAAGGCCATCGCACTGGGGCGGTATACGACGGCGACGTATGGGACTTCTTCCGCAAGCGCGCCGTTCCCGCCGACCGCATCGACGTCGCCTGCGTGGTGACCATCCCCGCATCCGATTCCGAGGCCTCTAACTCCTGCGTTATCAGCAACGACGAGGAGCACCTCAAATGCAGCATTAACACGGACCTCAACCGCCCGGCCATCGCCTTCCTCGACCCGGAGCTGACCTTCAGCCTGCCCGCCTGCCAGACCGCCGCGGGAGTGACCGACATGATCGCCCATATCATGGAGCGACTCTTCTCCGGCGAGCCCGCCGTGGGCGTAACCGACAACATCGCCTGCGGGCTAGTGCGCGCCGCGAGGGAGGCGGCGCCCAAGGTGATGGAGAACCCCGATGACTACGACGCCCGCGCCGAGATCATGTGGGTGGGTACGCTCGCCCATAACGCCCTGCGCGACGGCGATTGGACCTGCCGCGGCCTTGAGCACGAGCTATCCGCACTGGACACCAAGATCACGCACGGCGCCGGCCTCGCCGTCATCTTCCCCGCCTGGATGCGCTACGTATGGCGAGAGCACCCTGAGCGCTTCCTGGAGTTCAGCGCCCAGGCCCTTGGCATCGAACCCATCGATTCGGACGCGGACGAGCTCGATGTGGAGGTAACCCCCGAGCAGGCAATCGAGTACGCGGTCGAAGCGACCATCGACGAGCTGCAGGATTTCTTCGTCTCGCTGGGAATGCCGCGCGCGCTATCGGAGTTCGGAGTCACCGAGGACGATATCGAAAAGATGATTCCGGGCCTCAAGATCAACCGCGGAGAGCTCTTCGGCAGCTTCAGGAAGCTCACGCTGGACAACGCGAGAAAGATTTACCGCAGCGCACTCTAGGAAACAGATGCCAGTCCCCCACGGGCGAGCAGCACGGCGGCCCCCGCAAATCAGAACCACCCTTAAAAAGGGTGGTTTGCTCTTAGGGTATAACCCACGGGCCCCGGGCTCGCGTCTAAAGGCGCGGGTCCGGACTTCGTCCAGGCCTAGTGCATCTTGACCCGTGGCGCGCCGGTCGAACCGGCGGGATCACCCCCTCTTGAAGGGGTCCTCGTACTCCTTCACGCTCAGCTTGTCCAGCGCGATGTCGTGGGACTCCTGCTCCCTGATGTACTTGGCGATCGTCGCCTCGTTCAGGCCGACGGTGGACACGTAGTAGCCCTCCGCCCAGAACTTCCTGTTGCCGAACTTGTACTTGAGGTTGGCGTGCCTGTCGAATATCATCAGCGAGCTCTTCCCCTTCAGGTAGCCCATGACGCTCGCGACGCTGTACTTCGGCGGGATCGCCAGCAGCACGTGCACGTGGTCGGGCATCAGGTGCCCCTCGATTATCTCGATCCCCTTGTACTCGCACAGCTTCCTGAGGATCTCCCCTATGTCGCTCCTGATTTGGTTGTAGATCACTTTGCGCCTATACTTCGGCGTGAACACGATGTGGTACTTGCACATCCACTTCGTGTGGGAAAGGCTGTAGGCCTTCTGGGCCATGGCGACCACCCCTTCGACTCGAATTCTTGACGGCCTGAACAATCGTCAATATCGGTCGGAGGGGTGGCTTTGTAAAGCCGTTTGTCTCCACCCGCGTAGCGGGTGGTTTAAAGCTGGCCGCTGCGCGGCCAGCGGACTAAAGTCTTGAAACCAGAAACGGCGCCGCTCCCGCGACGCCGTCATATTCCCTGGTGCCCCCGGGCGGATTCGAACCGTCGACACCCGCTTTAGGAGAGCGGTGCTCTATCCCCTGAGCTACGGAGGCATGTTGTACTAGTGTAGCAGATTTACTGCATCGCCATACGTCGCATGACTAGACTTCGAAGTTGCGGTGGAATAGTTCTTGCCTAAAGCATCTAGAGCCGTATTTAGGAACTATTTCACCGCAACTTATGAGGAGCTAGTTGCCTTTGTGGAAGAGGCCTTTGATGACGGAAGGAATGCTCTTGGCGCCCTTGGCAGTCACATCGATAAAGTCGGGCGAACGCACGAGCTTATCCTCGTCGACGTACTTGCGGACAGCACGAAGCGTCTCTTTGTCGTCGCGCGTCGAAAACGTAAAGTGACCGTTGTCCTTGGTGAAGATGGCAAAACGCGTGATCTTCTTGGTGCCGCGTAAAACCTCGGCGGCAATATAGTCGACCTCGTCCCACGGGATCTGAATATAATCCTCGGGATTGCGCTCGTTATAGTACTCGAACGCCTTATTGCCCACCATCACGTTACCGTGGCTGGTAAGTCCCATCAGGCAGGTTGCCGGCGTTGCCAGATCGACCGTGCTGTTCTGAGATTGCG
>CABQLI010000114.1 GCA_902464965.1 uncultured Collinsella sp. | reverse complement strand
GATAGTACAGGCACATGATGTCGGAGCCCTTAAGGCCCAGCCTTGCGCCCTCAGATGTCTTAATGCGCTGGATCTCCTTGTAGAGTCCGCTGATCAGTCCGACAAAGTCCTCGAAACGTGTCTCGTCGCTCTGCTGCATGGGAGACGACCGCCTTTCGCTTGCATAATGCTAACGGGTAAACATCTTAACCGTACCCAGCGGCCGCCAGCACTGCGCGCCCTATTTGTTAACTCATCAACATAAAAACCACCACAAAGGGGACAGGCACCTTTGTGGTGGTTTTGACCGGCGAGTATGATTTGTAGAAGTTGCTACAGCTCCACGCGGGGATTGTCGCGGGTCACAAGCATCTTAACGACAACCGTCGCCCCCAGATAGCGCTCAAGCAGCTCGGCTAAGCGATCGATGGCGGCCTGACAGTCCCCCATGCGCTCGGGCTCTACGCACTCAATCGCCAAAAACGCGTCGGCCGAATCGTCGGATAGAGCCGTTCGAACGCCGTCGCGCCAGTTCCAGCAGCGGCACACGGCGCCCGCATCGTCAATGTAGGCGAGCTCGCCGGGCAGCGTCGGGTCGTCCGCTTCCTCGCCAAGCGGCAGGAACGCATCCCCGCCGTCGGTCACCTTCAAGCGAAGGTCTCCCTCAATCGCATGCAGATCCTCGCCTCCCACGGGCAGTGCATAGGACAGCGACACCGTGTTATAGATATCCACCGCGGACGTAATGTGGCCCACCGGCTTGCCCTTGAGCACGCGCTTGAGCAGGTTCTCGATTGAACAGCGCGCGCCCTTTTTGGTCTTGAACAGACGATAGGCCTCGCGCCATGCCTTGACCGGTGCGTTCTCGCTGATTGTATCGCTGGTCAGATGACGCTCCGCATCGATATTGGCACGGTCGAGCAGCGCCGCTATCGCGTCCACATCCTCTTGAGGTATCTGGGCCGCGGGCTTCATACCCTCCACGACCACAACACCGACCGCCGCCTGAGGAAACAGCTCCCAAAATGAATCCTCGGCAATAAAGCTCTTCATACGTGCTCCCTTCACGATTCGCGCCCGAGCGAGGGCACCCAAACAAAAAGCGCCCTTACGACGGCCACCTTCAAAGTCCTACGGTGCCGCCACAAGAGCGCTTACGCTGCCCCCATCCGGAGAAGGGGGCGATATGTCAGGCGTATTGTAACCCGAGTCATCCGCGCGAGCAAAACCACCACAAAGGTGCCTGTCCCCTTTGTGGTGGTTTTGGGTCCAAGGCGACGCTAGTGGCGGAGTCCCAGCAGGCCGCGGCCGCGATGACGGGCCTCGGCGGACACCTGGGCGTGCGGGCCGGCGGCCTTGACGGACTCGGGCAGGTGCGAGTACTTCTTCTCGAAGTTCTCCTCGAACATCACGGCCAGGTTGTGCGCTGCCTCGTCGTAGCGCGCGGTGCTCTGCCAGTACTGGCGCGGCACCAGGATGCCGTCGGGCACACCGTGGCACGTAGTGGGAATGTCGACATTAAAGATATCGTCGTGCACAAACTCGCTGTCCTCGATGGTACCGTCGAGGGCGCGAGCGACCAGTGAGCGCGTGTAGGCCAGCTCGATGCGATGGCCCACGCCGTAGCCGCCGCCAATCCAGCCGGTGTTGACCAGGTAGACGCGCGTGCGGCCGTCGGCGATACGCTCGCCGAGCATCTTGGCATAGACCATGGGATCGAGCGGCATAAACGGCTCGCCAAACAGCGAGGAGAACGTGGGCGTGGGCTCGGTGACGCCGACCTCGGTGCCGGGGATCTTGGCGGTGAAGCCCGTCACAAAGTGATACATGGCGGCGTCGGCCGTCAGACGCGAGATGGGCGGCAGCACGCCAAAGGCATCGCAGGTCAAAAACAGCACGACGCTCGGGGTGGTGCCCATGCCCTTGGTCCACGCGTTGGGGATATGCTCGACGGGGTAGGCCACGCGCGTATTGTGCGTAATCGAGACGTCATCATAGTTGGGCTTGCGATTCTCATCGAGCACCACGTTTTCGCAGATGGCGCCAAAGCGAACGGCGTTGAAGATCTCGGGCTCGTGGAACGCGTCCAGGCCCTCGCACTTGGCGTAGCAGCCGCCCTCGATGTTGAAGATGCCCATGTCGGACCAGCCGTGCTCGTCGTCGCCGATCAGCAGGCGCGTGGGGTTGGCCGAAAGCGTGGTCTTGCCGGTGCCCGACAGGCCAAAGAACACCGCGGTCTCGTGCGTGACGGGATCCATGCTGGCCGAGCAGTGCATGGGCAGCACGTCGTCCTCGACGGGCAGCAGGTAGTTCATGACGCTGAAGATGGACTTTTTGATTTCGCCGGAGTAGCCGGTGCCGGCAACCAGAATCACACGCTCCTGGAAGTTGATAACCACGGCGGCGCTGGAGTTGAGGCCCTTGATGGCGGGGTCGCACTGGTAGCCGGGAGCGGCGAGCACGCAAAAGTCCGGCTCGCCGGTGCGCGCGATTTCGCGAGCGAGCGGACGGGCGAGCATTTGCTTAATAAAGAGCGCCTGGCTGGCGCGCTCGCAGGCGACGAGCAGGCGACGCGTGTGGTTGCGGTCGGCGCCGGCCATGCCGCGGGTGACGAACACATCACGCTCGTTGAGATAGTCGACGATACCGGCCTTGATGGTCTCGTAGCTCTCGACAGAAAGCGGGCGGTTGACGGCACCCCAGGCAATCTTGTCGTGCACGTCGGGCGTGTCGACGATAAAGCGGTCGTTGGGCGAGCGGCCAGTGCGCTCTCCCGTCTCGATCACCAGTGCGCCGTTGGAGGCCATACGGCCCTCTTCACGGCGAATCGCATGCTCGACGAGCTCGGCTGCCGGCAGGTCAACCAGCAGGCGGGGCTGGTTCTCGGCGGGATCTTCGACCAGCGTAATGCCAAAGTTGGACAGAACTTCTGCAGGGGTAACACCAGGCATGGGGCCTCCTTTAAAAACGCGACACACAGACGCGGCGCGCACTTTACTCACGTAAAGCCCGTTGTACCCGATATGCAAAAACGTTTTTGCGGCAAGGGCGGCAAGCCCGCCCAACGGTCAAAAATCGCAGGCAAGCGGCCTAGTCATTGGGTGTTCCTATAGTTTTGTCAACCGTCGGGGCTACTCCCGG
>CABQLI010000113.1 GCA_902464965.1 uncultured Collinsella sp. | reverse complement strand
GGGGGGGGGGAACTTGCTCTCTGCCCTGCGGGTTCGGCGATGTCACAACGGGCAATGATTAATCTGAAAAAAGATGATGCGCGGTCTATTGGCCGCGCGTTGTGCGTGGATAAGAAAAGGGCCCAAGGTTTGTGCCTTGGACCCTAAAGGGTTGATGAACTGGCTTAAGACTCGGCCGTGATTGTTAGAACTTGACGGTCGGGGCCTGGCGGGCTGCTTCGGCGGCCTCGAAGCCCTGGCGCTCCTTAAACTGGAAGATGCCGGCAAAGATGACAGCCGGGAACGTCTGAATGGCGTTGTTGTAGCTGAGCACGCAGTCGTTGTAGCTCTGGCGTGCATAGCTAATCTTGTTCTCGGTATCCTCGAGCGATGCCTGCAGCTGCGTAAAGTTGGTGTTTGCCTTAAGATCGGGATAGGCCTCGGCTACGGCGAAGAGCTGGCGCAGCGCACCGGTCAGCACGTTGTCGGCTTCCATCTTGGCCTCGGGCGTGGTGGCCTTGACGGCGGTGTTACGCGCGCTGATCACGGCGGAGAGCGTCTCCTGCTCGTGCTTGGCGTAGCCCTTGACGGTCTCGACCAGGTTGGGGATCAGGTCGTTGCGGCGCTGCAGCTGCGTATCGATGTTCTGCCAGGCGTTATCGATGCGGTTACGCTTGGTGACCATGTTGTTGTAGATGCCGGCGATGGCGCAGACAATCACAATGACAACAACGATGCCGATGATGACGGTAATCATGATGTCTCCGTTTCGAATGGCCGCGGCGGCATGCGCCAGCTGCCGTTGGTATAACGCTACTAGTATACCCGCAACGTTTTGCCGTGCCGAACTTTCCGGTAAGCGTTGTGTTTTCGGCGGGGCCGGCACCGGGGCAAAGCGCGCGAGGTACAGGTGTAAGATATGCGACAGATTGACGAGTGTTGTCTTTGCCCTGAGGATGGCGATACCAGTGGACCTTCGCATTAAGAAAACCTACCGCGCCCTTTTCGATGCCTTCACCGAGCTTCTCGAGGAGCATCGTTTTGAGGACCTGACGGTTGCCATGCTGTGCGACCGGGCCATGATTCGCCGCACGACGTTCTACAAGCACTTTCGCGACAAGAACGATTACTTTGCCTTTTATATCGATGAGCTCATGTCGGGCTTGCCGCAAAAACAGCCCGATGAGGCCGGTGCGGTGTCTGCCGAGGACGTGCGCGCGCTTCGACACGCGATTTTGGACGATGCCATGGATTTGATTCTGACGCACGAGCGGCTCATGGATAACATTTTGGCAAGCAGCATGTCGGGCATGTTGACCAGCGTTATTTGCGACCGCATTGCCCGCTCCATCCGCGAGCGTGTGATGAACGTGCTTGCCGAGGATGCCCTGGCCCCCGTGTCACTCGAGACGACGTCTGAGTTTGTCGCCGGCGGTATTATTCGACTTTTCACGATATGGTGGGAATCGGGCCACGATCTTGAGCGTCGACCTGAGATAGCCGACGTGGTCGATGCGTTGTTTGAGCGGACCATGACACCGGTGCATCACTAGGAGTGGCGGAGAGAGGGGGATTCGAACCCCCGGAACGCTCTCGCGCTCAACGGTTTTCAAGACCGCCGCATTCAACCGCTCTGCCATCTCTCCGTGAGTCGTAATGATAGCATCGTTTTGAATTTGCAACAGGGAAGGCGAACGATGACGATCACCGAAATCGACGAGAAGTTCATGCGCGAGGCGTTGGCGGAGGCGCGCGCCGCTGCTGCGGTGGGCGAGGTGCCCATCGGAGCCGTAGTGGTGCGCGACGGTGAGATCGTCGCGAGGGCGCACAATCGGCGCGAACTCGACCAGGACCCTTCGGCTCATGCCGAGTTTGCGGCCGTGTGCGCCGCTGCCCAGGCGCTTGGCCGCTGGCGCCTTTTCGACTGTACGGTTTATGTGACGTTGGAACCCTGCTGCATGTGCGCGGGCCTTATGGTCAACGCGCGCGTGGGGCGCTGCGTGTATGGCGCGAGTGATGCCAAGGCGGGCGCGCTGGGTTCGCTGTATGACCTGAATGCCGACTCGCGCCTGAATCATCGGTTTAACGTGACGGCTGGGGTCCTGGCGGATGAATGCCGCGAGCTGCTGAGTAGCTATTTTGGCGGTCTGCGCGGAGCGGGCGGCGCTGATTGCGGTTGTGGGGCCGATCTTGAAGCACACGCCGCTCACGCCGCAGCGCTTGCAGGTGCCGGTGAGGATGCTGGCACGGCGGTTGACTTTGATCCTGCGTGCCGCCGACCCCGCCGTGTGCTGTTGGCGATCGACTCCTTTAAGGGCAGCGTTTCGAGCGCGCAGGCGGAGGCGGCGGTTGCCGAAGGCGTGCGCCGCGTTTGGCCCGATGCCGAGGTGCGCGCATTGCCGCTGGCAGATGGTGGCGAGGGAACGCTCGATGCCGTTGCCGCCTGCGGTGGCGAGCTCTCAACCTGCGAGGTCGCAGGGCCCTTGGGCGACCGCGTGTCTGCCCGGATGCTGGTTGATGTCGAGCACAAGTCCGCGGTCATCGAGATGGCCGAGGCGGCCGGCATTGGGTATTCGCCTTGTACGGAGTCGGCGGTGTTGGCGGCCACAACCTATGGCGTGGGCGAGCTCATGCTTCGCGCGGTTCGCATGGGCGCAAAGACACTCTATATTGGTCTGGGCGGCAGCGCCACCAACGACGGTGGCGCCGGCATGCTGCAGGCGCTGGGCGCGCGTGTGGTCGATGATCAGGACTGCGATGTCGCCCCCGGTCTTGCCGGCCTTGAGCAGGTGGCGAGCGTTGATTTGGCGCCAGCGCTGCAGGCTTTGGATGATGCTCGTATCGTTGTGCTTTCCGATGTCGAGAATCCGCTCGTGGGGCGTCGAGGCGCACTGGCGGTGTTTGGCGGGCAGAAGGGCCTGCCGGCGGATGATGTCGAGGTGCTGCGCAGATACGACGGCTGGATGGTCGGCTACGGTCGCCTGCTCGATGCGGCAATTTTCGAGGCGCGAGCCCAGGGGTTGTTGCGCACACCCGAGGGCGCACGGACATTTGGCTCGGTGCTCGGCGTGCCCGGCGCGGGCGCTGCCGGTGGCTTGGGAGCCGCGTTGCTGGCGCTCGGTGCGGAGCTGCGCTCGGGTGTAGAGACGGTGCTCGATCTCGTGGGGTTTGACGAGCGCGTGCGCGATGTCGACCTGGTCATAACAGGCGAGGGCAATATGGACGAGCAGTCCGCCGCCGG
>CABQLI010000112.1 GCA_902464965.1 uncultured Collinsella sp. | reverse complement strand
TCGTTTCCCCTGGTCTACCGCACGGCGCTCGGTGCCTTTGAGAGCCTTGACACGCAGATGCTCGATGCGGCGCGAACCCTGGGCTGGTCCGAGCGTCGCATCTTCACCAAGCTTATGATGCCGCTTGGCTGGCCCTCGATTGCCGCCGGCACGGTGCTCGCCTTTGCCCGCGCGATGGGCGAGTTTGGCTGCACCCTGTTCTTTGCGGGCAACTATGCCGGCATTACGCAGACCATTCCCATTGCGATTTACTTTGAATGGATGGGCGGCAATACGTCGGTGGCCCTCTTTTGGGTCGTGGTCGTAATAACGTTTAGTTTCCTAGTCATCCTGTTCATCAACATGTACACCGCTCATTCGCAAAAGTATCGCGAGCGGGGCCTTGCCCGTGCGGAGCGCAAACAGGCCAAAGATCTCACCGGACAGGGCGATTCGCTCGACCCGGCGGGCGGCGATGCGCTGCGTATCGATCGCGAGGCGCTGACCGAGCTCATGCGCGATGATGCCGCTTTGCAGGGAGGTCGATAGGCCATGTCGCTCGTTCTGGATATCAAAAAGCGCTATTCCGGCTTTATCCTCGACATGCAGCTCGAGGCCGGCGAGGAGCGTGTGGCGCTGCTCGGTGCCTCGGGTTGCGGCAAGAGCTGCACCTTGCGCTGCATTGCCGGTGTGGAGACGCCCGACGAGGGCAAGATCGTCGTCAACGGCGTGACCTTTTTTGACTCTGCGGCGGGCATCAACCTGTCGCCCCAGGAGCGAAAATGCGCCCTGCTGTTCCAAAACTATCAGCTGTTTCCCAACATGACGGTGGCCGATAACGTATGCGCCGGCGTAAAGGACGCGGGCGACGCCGCCGCGCGCAAGCAGCTTGCCGAGCGCTACCTGGGCATTTTTGGCCTGGCCGATTTTGCCGACCGCTATCCCGCGCGCCTCTCGGGCGGCCAGCAGCAGCGCGTGGCGCTTGCCCGCATGGTGGCGGCACACCCGGGCATCTTTATGTTCGACGAGCCCATGAGCGCACTCGATGCGTACCTTAAGAGCGCGCTCGAGCAAAACATGCTCGACCTCTTTGATGTGTGCAACCGCACCGTGCTCTACGTGAGCCACGACATCGACGAAGCATGCCGCCTGTGCCAGCGTATCTGCGTGATGCACGACGGGCATGTTGAGGAGATCGGCTCCGTCGAGGACGTGGTCCGCCGTCCGCAGACGCTGGCGGCACTGCGCCTGACGGGCTGCAAGAACACAAGCCGGGCGCGCAAGATCGGGTCTCAGGAAGTTGAAGCCCTCGACTGGGGCATGACCTTTAACGTGGGCCATGAGGTTCCCGATAACGTGACGTACCTCGGTATTCGTGCGAGCTACTTCCATGTTGACAATCGCGCGGAGCGCGGTCGCAACAGCTACGATTTGCACGTGGCCCGTGTGAGCGATTCGCGCTTTGAGCGGCTGGTGCTGCTGGACGTGCCGCGTGCTGATGCGCCCACGCGTCTGCAGTGGAAGGTGAATAAGGTGAGTGTACCCGTGGAAGAGCTGCCGCAGGCGGGTGAGACTCTGCGCATGCATTTTGATGCAAGCAGGATTCATCTCGTTTGCCGATAATGCGGGTGCGATGCGGTCGAGGAGGTAGTCCTCGACCGCTTTGTTTTCACTTCGCCGTTCGCCGATTTCTACATGACTAAACCTTATCAGTCTGATAATTAATTATCAGACAGCGAGATGCTCACATCCCAACGTTGTCGTACGCGTGTCGGCGGTGTTCGTCTTGACGACAACCGTTGATATAGTTACCTTCGACGAGAAAAGGAGGGCGCGCCGATGCTGCAGAAGACATATTCGCGTCGCGTTGCCGCGCGCGCCCTGTATATGGCTCGGAGCCGCATATGAGCAGGTATGTTCACGGCTCCGGGAGAGACGACGCACAACTAAATAATCGACCGCAAAGCGGGTTCCCCAAAATTCCGGGTTTGAGCACGGCTGGGTTTTCGCCACCCACCGTGCAGAAATACCGTAGCTATTCATTTTTGGTTCGAGAGGGGAACCGTCATGGCTGAAGAATTCGATTTCCATCCGATGTGGGAGAGCCTCGGCATGAATCTTGCCGACCACGACATGCTGCTGGGCGCCGTGGGCCAGATGTACGGCGATATGTTCCTGACGCAGAACAATCGCCCCAAGTCTACGTCCTACCTGGATTTTGTCGCCACCAACATCCACAGCGGCCGTATTAAGGAGATGCTCGACAAGAAGGAGGCCGGCGAGGCCACCAAGATCGTCGGTTCGTTCTGCGTCTACGTGCCCGAGGAGATCGTGCTTGCCTGCGATGGCATCCCCGTGGGCCTGTGCTCGGGTGCCGACTGGGCAACGGACAAGGTCGAGGAGCACTTGCCGCGCAACACCTGTCCGCTCATCAAGAGCTTTGCCGGCTTTAAGCTGGGCGAGGTCTGCCCCTACATTGAGTCGAGTGATCTGGTGGTGGGCGAGAACACCTGCGATGGCAAGAAGAAGGCCTACGAGTTCTTTGCCACGCAAAAGAACATGTACGTCATGGATATTCCCAACGTGCATGACGAGTCGACGCTCGTGACCTGGAAGGCCGAGGTTAAAAAGCTTGCCGCCAAGATTGAGGAAGAGTGCGGCGTCAAGATTACGCCCGAGCGCCTGAAGGCTGCCATCCACGCCGTCAACGAGAAGCGTCGAGCCCTGCAGCGCCTCGCTGCCACGCGCGCTGCCGACCCGGCGCCCATCAGCGGTCTCGATAGCCTGCTGACCGTGCAGGCCGCCTTTATGGATGACACGCCGCGTCTGACCGGAGCCATCAACGAGATGGCGGCTGAGTGCGAGCAGCGTGTCGAGGCCGGCGAGGGCGTGGCGCCCAAGGGGACCAAGCGCATCCTGTACACCGGCACGCCCATGGCCGTGCCCAACTGGAAGCTGTTCAACCTCATCGAGAAGGCCGGCGGCGTCGTGGTGGGCGAGGAGTCCTGCACGGGCTCGCGCTACTACAAGGACCTGGTCGACGAGTCCGGCGAGACGGTCGACGAGATGCTCGATGCCATCGCCGAGCGCTACTTTAAGATCAACTGCGCTGTCTTTACGCCCAACGACCAGCGTATGAAGGACATTGTCCAGATGGCCAAGGACCTGCATGCCGACGGCATCGTCGACGTGGCCCTGCAGTTCTGCACGCTCTACGAGATGGAGTCGTTTGCCGTGGAGAAGGCCGCCGAGGAGGCGGGCATCCCGTTTATGCACATCACGACCGACTACGCCGGCGAGGATGCCGGTCAGCTCCAGACCCGCATCGAGGCCTTCCT
>CABQLI010000111.1 GCA_902464965.1 uncultured Collinsella sp. | reverse complement strand
TCGAGGCCGTGACACATTGCGAGGCGTGTGGCCGCGACTACGCGACGGTCGAGCACGGCAAGACCTGTCCCCATTGCGGTAGCGGCGAGACCTATTTGCTGCAGGGCCAAGAGGTAATGATCAAACAGATCGAGACTCCCGACGAGGACCCGGCAGACGCTGCTCCTGACGGCCTCTCCGACGCACCCGATGCCGTCGACGCCGCCAACCCACTCCACATCGCCTAACATCCAATGACTGCATGGGCTAGAGTTCTAAACATATTTGCTTCGGTTAGTCAAGTCATGTCTGTTTAAACAAAATGGCGGCACGCAGACGCATTGGGATCCACCTAAAAGCGGTCTTAACGAACAGTGCACCTTTATATGTCTTTGAAAGCAATCGGAAAATCACGTTTTAGCAGGCAATGAGCTGTAAATCAGCAATGTAATCAATTTGTAACAAACTTAGACGTTTAAACAAATAATCCAACCTTTTGCGAATTTAGCTATAATTCCATAATCCAAACAGGTATACTCCTTTCATGTCGTGTAGGAAATACGTAGACAAAAAGGAGGTTATGTGATGGTAAGTATTGTTCTTGCTAGCCACGGGGACTTGGCAGCTGGAATCAAGCAGACGGGCTCGATGGTCTTTGGCGATCAGCCGTCTGTTGCCGTGGTCTCGCTCGAGCCGAGCATGGGCCCCGACGATTTCCGTGCCAAGGTCGAGGAAGCAGTCGCTTCCTTCGAGGACCAGGAGCAGGTGCTCTTCCTCGTTGATCTGTGGGGCGGCACGCCGTTCAACCAGATCAGCGGACTCATCGAGGGCCACGATTCCTGGGCTATCGTCACCGGTGTCAACCTGCCTATGCTCATTGAGGCATATTCGCAGCGCTTTGACGCAAAGAACACTGCACATGCGATCGCAAAACATCTCGTGACTGAGGCTAAGGCTGGCGTGCGCGTCAAGCCCGAGTCTCTGGAGCCCGAGGAGAAGAAGCCGGCTGCGGCCGCCGCTGCTCCTGCAGGCGCCATCCCTCCGGGAACGGTCATCGGCGACGGGCACATCAAGATTGCCCACGTCCGTATCGACACCCGTCTGCTTCATGGTCAGGTGGCCACCACGTGGACCAAGCAGATCAACCCCAACCGCATCATCGTGGTTTCCGACGGCGTTGCTCACGACGAGCTCCGCAAGACCATGATCGAGCAGGCTGCCCCTCCGGGAGTCCATGCCAACGTCGTGCCCATCAAGAAGATGGCCGAGGTCGTCAAGGACACGCGCTTTGGTGACACCAAGGCCATGCTGCTCTTTGAGAACCCGCAGGATCTGCTCAAGGCCATCGAGGCCGGCGTCGACATCAAGGAAGTCAACATCGGTTCCATGGCTCACTCCAAGGGCAAGGTCGTCGTCACCAACGCCGTCGCTATGGGCGATGACGACGTCAAGACTCTCGAGGCCCTCAAGGCCAAGGGCGTCAAGTTCGAGGTCCGCAAGGTTCCTTCGGATTCCTCCGAGGATCTCGACGCCATGTTGAAGAAAGCTAAGGCCGAACTGGCCGCTCAAGCATAGTAAAGGAGGGTCCGATACATGTCTGCAATCACTATTCTGCTTGTTGCGATTGTCGCGTTGCTTGCCGGTATGGAAGGCATTCTGGATGAGTTCCAGTTCCATCAGCCGCTCGTGGCATGCACGCTTATCGGTCTCGTAACCGGTCACCTTCAGGAGGGCATCCTCCTGGGCGGTTCGCTCCAGATGATGGCCCTTGGCTGGGCTAACGTCGGCGCCGCTGTCGCGCCTGACGCCGCTCTGGCCTCGGTCGCTTCTTCGATCATCATGGTGCTCGCCCTCAACGGTGGCGCCACCGATTCGGCAAAGGCCGTTACCGCCGCCATCGCCGTCGCCGTCCCGCTGTCGGTCGCTGGTCTGTTCCTGACCATGATCTGCCGTACCCTGGCTACCGCTATCGCTCACGCCATGGACGGTTGCGCCGAGAAGGGCGACTTCTCCGGCATCGAGCGCTGGCAGTACGCTGCTATCCTCATGCAGGGCCTTCGTATCGCCATCCCGGCAGTACTTCTGTGCATCATCCCGGCCGAGGCCGTTACCAACGCGCTTAACGCTATGCCCGACTGGCTGTCCGGCGGCATGGCCGTCGGCGGCGGTATGGTCGCTTCCGTCGGTTACGCCATGGTCATCAACATGATGGCCACCAAGGAGACCTGGCCGTTCTTCATCCTCGGCTTTGTCCTTGCTGCCATCCCTCAGCTCACGCTGATCGCCCTTGGTCTCATCGGCATCTCCCTTGCCCTCATCTACCTTGGCCTTAAGGATCTGGCCAAGCAGGGTGGCGGCATGGGCGGCGGCTCCGGTGACCCGCTCGGCGACATTCTGAACGATTACGAGTAGGAGGGGAGTGATACATATGGCAGAGAACAAGATTCAGCTCACCAAGGCTGACCGCAAGAAGGTTTGCTTCCGTCATCAGTTCCTTCAGGGCTCGTGGAACTACGAGCGTATGCAGAACGGCGGCTGGTGCTTCGCAATGATCCCTGCGATCAAGAAGCTCTACACCAGCAAGGATGACCAGATTGCCGCTCTTAAGCGCCACCTGGAGTTCTATAACACCCACCCCTATGTTTCCGCCCCCGTCATTGGCGTTACCCTCGCTCTCGAGGAGGAGCGCGCCAACGGTGCCCCGATTGACGACGTCGCCATTCAGGGCGTCAAGGTCGGTATGATGGGCCCGCTCGCCGGTGTCGGCGACCCCGCCTTCTGGTTCACCCTTCGCCCGATTCTGGGTGCTCTGGGCGCTTCCCTGGCCCTGTCCGGCAGCATCGCCGGTCCGCTGCTGTTCTTCTTCGCGTGGAACATCATCCGTTACGCCTTCCTGTGGTACACGCAGGAGTTTGGCTACAAGGTCGGCTCCTCCATCGCCAAGGACCTCTCCGGCGGTCTGATGGGCAAGGTCACCGAGGGTGCTTCCATCCTGGGTATGTTCATCATCGGCGCCCTGGTCGAGCGCTGGGTGTCCATCTCCTTCACCCCGGTCGTCTCCAAGGTCACGCAGTCTGCTGGCGCCTTTATCGACTGGGCTAACCTGCCCTCCGGTTCCGAGGGTATCAAGGAAGCACTGACGATGTATAACTCCATCGGTGCTAACGCCCTTGATCAGGTGAAGGTCACCACGCTTCAGGCCAACCTCGATCAGCTCATCCCCGGCCTTGCCGCCGTGTGCCTGACCCTGCTGGTCTGCAAGCTCCTCAAGAAGAAGGTCAGCCCGATCGTCATCATCCTGGCTCTCTTCGCCATCGGCATCATCGGTCGCGTCTGCGGCTTCATGTAAGCACGTTTCGGCTTAAGACCGAGAATTGCTAGGCAAGGGCTTTTGAGCCATTGAAACGGACCGCACCCGGTGGGTACACTGGATGCGGTCCGATTGTTTTATTTGGAGGGCGAGGCGCGCATGGCGCAATCTCAGAACAGCACGGTCGATCTGGCAACGCCGGCAACCTGCCTGATGGG
>CABQLI010000110.1 GCA_902464965.1 uncultured Collinsella sp. | reverse complement strand
CGGCTTCGGTTGGCAGCATCTCCTGAAACGCATAGGTCCCATTAATGATGCGCGAACGGATCTCGCGGTAGATTCCTTCGTAAATCGCTTTTGGCATGGCTTCACCTCTAATGAATATGTATGGCTAGGCACGATAGCATTTCTTGGAGTTGTTTAAACCGTCTATCGGCAAAGCACGGATTATTTACCGTCGACGGTTCCCCCGACACCCAGATCGGACCAAATCAAAACCGTCAATGCGGCAAGCAGCCAGTCCTCTACAATGAGTTCATTGTTTAAACGTTCTTGCTTGCACAGCATGTTGCATCCGGAAGGCATATTATGCTGCAAAAAATCCAACGCTTTGGCGGGGCAATGTTCGCGCCCGCCATGTTGTTTTCCATATCGGGCCTTATGGTCGGCGTCTCCGCCCTCGCAACATCTGCGGATATCGTCGGCGACCTCGCCGTATACGGAACCCCTTGGTACGTTTTTTGGACTATCATCCAGCGCGGCTCGTGGACGGTCTTTAAACGACTTCCGCTCCTTTTTGCCGTAGCGCTGCCCATCGGCCTTGCCCAAAAGCAACCGGCACGTTGTTGCCTCGAAGCGCTCGTGGCCTATTTTGCCTATTGCTTCTTTTTGAGCGAGATCATCAAGCTGAGCGGAGACAACCTTGGACTTAAGTACCCGTCGTCTTTGACCTCCGCTAGCGGCATTACCATCATCGACGGCATCAAGACCCTCGACACCGGCATTATCGGCCCGCTAGCGGTATCGGCAACCGTCGTCGCCATCCATGACCGCTTCTACGATGCCAAGGTTCCCGATTGGCTCGGCACCTTCTCGGGCTCCTCGCTGGTCTACCTCATCAGCTTTTTTGCCGTGTTTGCCCTTGCCGCTATCTCGGCCGCCATCGTGCCCTCCGTATACGCAATGACCGAAACGCTGCGCCATGCACTTACGAGCGTCGGCCCCTTTGGCGTGGGCATCTTTGTGTTTTTGGAGCGAGCGCTCGAGCCCATGGGGCTGCACCACCTGCTCTACATGCCGATCTACTACGACAACCTGGTCATTAACGACGGCATCTACGCCACGTGGAGCAGCTTGCTCCCCATCCTCTCCCATAGCACGCGCCCCCTTAATGAACTTGCGCCGTGGGCCGGTTTTACCGCCACCGGCTGGGTCAAGCTCTTTGGCCTTCCCGCCATCGCAGCCGCGTTCTACTCCACCGCAAAACCAGAACGCCGTGCCGGCCTCAGGGTCATCCTTGTTCCCGCCATCATCGCCTCGGTGGTTTGCGGCGTTACCGAGCCACTCGAGTTTCTCTTTATGTTCACCCACCCCGGGCTCTTTTTTCTCTACGCCGTCTTATCGTCTTGCCTTGCCACAACCATGAATCTCTTTGGCATCGTCGGCATCTTCTCGGGCGGCCTCATGGAGATGGCAGCCTTCAACTTTATTCCGCTCATGCGCACGCATGCCGGTGCCTATCTTTTGGCGCTCGGTATCGGCCTTGCCTTTAGCCTCATCTTTTTTGTTAGTTTTCGAGCACTCATCTTGATCTATGACCTTAAGACGCCGGGCCGCGAGGATCATGTTGCCAATCGCGCGGCAATCGATCGTTTAACGGAAAGCGGCTTTGCCAAAGAGCAATCTCCCAATGACGAGGTCAATAGTCGATCCGATCAAGATCACATCCTCGCTGAGCGGGTAATTCAGCTTTTAGGTGGTGTTGGCAATATTGTGGGCGCAACCAACTGTGCCACGCGCCTGCGCGTCGAGGTCGCAGACCCTTCCATCGTTGCAGATAACGCGTCGTTTGTCGCGGTGGGCGCCAAGGGCCTCATCATTACGGACAAGACCGCCCAGGTGGTCATCGGCATCTCCGTTCCCCGCGTTAAAGAGCATTTTGACCAGATCATGGGCCTCGAGCCGGCATTTGTGCCCACCACCTCGGCCTCCCCTGCCGCCAGCGCAGCCCATAATCGCAGCGATATCTGTTTCTTCGATATCGACGGAACGCTCGCCTGGCAAGACCCTCGAGCGGCACAAGAGCTTCCCGAGAGCGAGCGTGACCTGTCCCCCTATCCCAACGAGGCGGTCTCGCAGGCCATCCGCGATTTCGTTGCAAATGGCAACATGGCCTTTATCTGCACAGGACGCACCCTCAGCTGCATCCACCCCAAACTTCTAGAGCTGCCCTGGACCGGCATCGTCTGTCTTGCGGGCGGTTACGCCGAGATCAACGGACACGCAATTCGCGATCTGTCGATGACGCCCAGCATGCTGCAGCGTCTTGCCCCCTACCTTGAGCAATCGGGCGAGGTCATCCGCTTTGAGGGCCTCAACGGCGTCGTGCGCATGAGTGCCGATGCCCCCGATGCTCCCGGATACGCGCGCACCCTGGGCGACGCAGTCACGCAGCTGCAACATTACAGTGCTTACAAGATCTTGATGTCTACATCGCTCGCTAACCACATCGCTCAAGATAAGGCACTTGAGCCGCTGCTGTGCTTTAACGAGCTCGAACTCGAGGTAACCGAAATCTCGCCCCGCGAATGCACGAAGCGTGGGGGCATCCAGTCTGTACTCGACGCCCTCGATCCCCACCACGGAACCGTATACGGCATCGGCGACGCCAGCAATGACGTCTCGCTGATGAACGCCGTCGATGTCGGTATCGCCATGGGCAATGCGCCGGACTATCTCAAAAAGCGCGCCGACTACATCACCGACTCGGTCGACAAAGATGGCGTCGTCAAGGCGCTCGAGCACTTTAGGCTTATATAAGCAGCCGGCACGCGCACGCGTCCCGTTTCCCCAAATCGCCAAAACAGACGCGCCGGCAACTCCAATGTGGCAATATGGTATCTGCACACCGCAACGATGCAACCTAAGAAAGAATGCGAGAACCCGTGTCCAGTCCGTTTACCAGCTTTTTAGCCCAGCACTTTGACCAGATCAACGACTATCTGGCCACGTTCTTTGACGGACAGGCGACCTCTGCCGATATCGAGCGCTACCTGTACGCGCCGCTCTCGGCTTTTACGGCCAACGCCGGCAAGCGCCACCGCCCGCTTATCTGCATGCTCGCCGCAACCGCAGTGGGCGGTAGCTTTGAGAGCGCCCGCAGCGCCGCGGCAGCTATCGAGCATTTCCAGTCGGGCGCGCTGATCCACGACGACATCGCCGACAACGGACAGCTTCGTCGAGGCAAGCCCTGCATGCACCTTACCGAGGGCACGGGCCTTGCCATCAATTGTGGCGACCTGGCGCTCACCATGGTCACCAAGACGGTTCTCGACGACCCCACGCTGGAGTCCGACGTGAAGCTGCACGTGCTCCACGAGCTTACCGAGATGATCGTCCGCACCATCGAGGGTCAAGCGCTCGACCTGGGTTGGGTCCGTGACGGGCGCTTTGATATCTCGGTTGATGACTACCTGGACATGGCGACGCACAAGACCGCGTTTTACAGCGGAGCCACGCCGCTTGCCGCCGGAGCCATTATCGGCGGCGGCAGCGATGAGCAAATCGAAGCGCTGCGCGCCTTTGGCCTGCACACGGGCCTTGCCTTTCAGATTCAGGACGACCTGCTC
>CABQLI010000109.1 GCA_902464965.1 uncultured Collinsella sp. | reverse complement strand
TTGTTTTGAGAAGTTCGCGAAGCCCACTTCTCAAAACAAAGCAGGCGCCCCGGCCCTCGCCCGTATTACCCCGCTGAGCGAGCTATAGATGCCATGCACCGACACGCTACAGCATGAACTTGAAATTGGTGCTATATTCAGCTTGAGTTGTTTAATGCTAGTACGGGAGGCTGATATGGGGCTGTTCAAGAAGAAAAACCCGCAGGATGCCTTTGATCCCAATGTGTTTACCATCACGGATACGATTTTGGACCCGCCGCGGTTTACGTTTTTGCCGGCTATCTACCAGGATGCCACGCGCCGCAAGTGGGCCGTACATCAGCGCGGTGCAGAGCCAAAGATTTTTGACTATGCGGACGTGCTGCAGTGCGAAGTGGCCGAAGCGGGCGATCCAGAGGCCGAGGAAGCGGTCTCAAAACAGGAATTTGCCCAGCGTATCCTGGCAAATCCCGCTAAGGCGGCAAAAATGAACGCTGCCAAGCGTAATATGTGTCTTGGTATGGGCGTTGTTGTGGCGGTTCAGACGGGAAAAGACGAGGTTTCCAAATTAGAGATTCCCGTTATGACCGACGAAGTCAAACGCGATTCAAGTCTATATAAGTCGTATCGGAATGTCGCCGAGAAGATTAAGGCCGAATTTGATGCCATGGGAGGGCTGGCCTAATTTTGGCGGCATACGTTTCTGAATGAGGAGTCTGTGCAATGGCAGGCGAATCTTATGCAATTCCCCCCAAAGATCGTGCTGTTGAGGGAGTTCTTTGGTATATCCAGCACTATCAGCTCGGCGGCGGCGATCGTCTGCCGGCCGAGCGCGTGCTGTGTGAAGAGATTGGCGTTTCGCGTACGGCGTTGCGCGCCGGTATTATGCGGCTCATTTCGTGCGGAACGCTCGAAAGCCGCCGCGGATCGGGTACGTATGTGTGTCCTCCCAAACCGCTCAATATCTTCCAGGAGACGTATAACTTTTCCGATGCCGTGCGGACTGCAGGCTTGCACCCCTCTTCTCGCTTGGTTTCCACCGAGACTCTCGAGGCGGATGAGACACTTGCCGACAAGCTTGGGGTTGCCGTAGACGCTCCTTTGCTTCGCATGCAGCGCGTTCGACTTATTGAGGGCGAGCCGGCATCAATCGAGACGGCTCACGTTAACCTGTCCCTGTGTCCATCGCTTCCCAATCACGACTATACGCAAGAAAGCCTGTACGATGTTTTGCTTCAAGAAGGCGGCGTGCGCGTGGAGCATGGGCGTGAACATGTTTCGATTTCGCGCCTGAATGCCGAAGAGGCCGAACTGCTTCAGCAGGACGAGGGGACGCCTGTTTTCTATCAGAGCTCGATTGAGTTCGATAAGGACATGCGTTTTGTGGAGCATTGTAAATCGGTGATTTTGCCTACAAAGTTCCGCTTTGCCGACAACGGTGAAAAGAACGGCATGAGGAGCGTGGCAGGTGAACAATGGCTGAAACAGTAGATGTCACCCCGGTTTATATACGCATTCGACGTCGCATTGAAGAGCGTATCGAGCGCGGAATATACCCTACGGGTTCGATGATTCCGTCCGAAAATGAGCTTGCCGAGGAGTTTGGCACGACACGCCTGACTATCCGGAGTGCCGTGGACGAGCTAGTTCGTCGCGGCCAGATTCGCCGTGTCCGCGGAAAGGGTGCCTTCGTGGCACAGAAGGTGCCCGTTACGTTTGAGCGTACGGGCGGTTTCCGTGAATCGGTCCGTGCTTCGGGCGGCGAGCCGTCCGTCCGTATTCTCGCGCGTTCCAAGCGTTATGCGGGCCCATATTATGCCGACCTGTTTGGCATCGCCGAGGACGACCTGCTCTATTCCATTCGACGCCTGAACTGCATAAACGGTAGCCCCGTATCGATTGAGACGGCGCTGATTCCCTGCCTGCTGTTCCCAACCATCGAAGATATTGACGTGTCGGTCTTCAGTTTGTACGAAACCTATGAGATGCTGGGCCGAAAGCCAGTCATGGCGCAGGAAAAGCTCGATATCGAAGCACTGGGTGCACGAGATGCCGGCCTGCTTGGACTGGAGCAGGGCGATCTTGCCTTGACACTGGAGTGCGTAAGCTTCGATGCGAGCGGCCAAGCGATCGAGTACGTCAAGTCGTTTAACCGCGGCGATGCGGGCGGCTACACCTATACGTACTAGCTGGTGTTTTGCATCACGCACGGTAACGGCCGGTCTGTTTGGGCAATTTGACCGACCGTATATACAACCTTACATGGCTCAAAATCGACCGTTCGCCGATGGGGATAAATTAATCGACAAAGAGGTATCAAAAAGCCGTAACCTGTAACTGTGATTGGTATCAAATACTAATGATTTGTTACGAGGTGAGACGATGAAGATGCTCGATTACGTTCAGCTTGCCCATGTGCGTATGGGGGAGAACCTCGAGCGTTCGTCTGAGCTGGTAGCGCAGCTCGTTGATATTTTCCAGTCCGGTTCTTTTGACGCGCTGCGCATCGTTGCTTCGGGTTCGTCGCGCCATGCCGCCGATTGCGCCCGCGATTACCTGCAAGATGCCCTGCAAATGCAGGTGTCCGTTGTGACGCCCGAGGCCTTCGTCGATTTTGAACACACCTATCCGCAGCATGTGCTCAACATTGCCGTTTCGCAGAGTGGCTATTCGACCAATACGATTGCGGCGCTCGATTACATGCGCGCACACGATATGGCTGCAGTTGCGCTCACGGCAAACGTCGAGGCACCCATCAAGGAACACGCTGACATCGTTCTTGACTACGGTGTGGGCGTCGAGTCGGTGGACTTTGTGACTCTGGGCGTCGAGGTGCTCGTTGAGTACCTGGTGCTCTTTGGTATTTACGGCGGTCAGGCGCGCGGAACGATTGACGCCAAGGGCGTTGCCCAGCGTCTTGACGACCTGCGTGAGGCTATCCAGGCCAATGCCGTGATGTGCAAGACCGCCGAGGCATATGTCCAAGACCGCATGCTCGAGCTTTCTGAGCACACGCCCGCCATGGTCGTCGGCAACGGCCCCAACTATGGCGTTGCCGAAGAGGCGGCCCTCAAGCTGAGCGAGACCATCAAGATTCCTGCCATGCATCACGAAGGCGAGGAGTTCGTCCACGGTCCCGAGATGCAGATCGTTCCGGGCTATCTGGTGTTTATCGTCGACGATCCGCAGGGGTCGGAGCGTCTTGCGAATATCGCTGATGCGCTATCGAACGTTACGACAAAAACGGTGCTGCTCACGGCCCATCCCAAGGGTAGGGCTCACGAGGTTGCGGTGCCTCAGGTGGCTCCGCTGCTCAGCGCAATTCCCAATCTTGTGTTCTTCCAGACGATTGCGGCCATGATAGCCGAGCGTCTGAAGTCATGGGACGTGCACCCGTATCTTGATGCCGTCTCCAAGCAAATGGAGGTCAAGGCAGAGGGCTACGAAGAGTCAGTCAATGCGCTTAAGGCCAAAGCGGCCGAGTGTTACGGAATGTAAGTGGGTTTTGATGCCCGTTGGCATGGGGGATGTGGAAACAACCCCAGAAAGGAGAGACAAATGAAGGAAACCGAGAAGATCGAGATCATGCATTTCGACCAGGAGGGCTATCTCGAGGACGGCAAGAACGTCTATGAGACCGGCAAGAAGATG
>CABQLI010000108.1 GCA_902464965.1 uncultured Collinsella sp. | reverse complement strand
CCCTCGGTGAGGGTAAAGGCGACCTGGGGGTCGAGCCCGACGGCGGGCGCGAGCGTGCAGGCGACGGCCTGGGCGCAGTTAAAGCCACGGGCGTGGTATTCGGCAGCCTGAGCCTGACAGGCGGTGATGTCGAGCTGGGCCGTATCGATTTGCTTCATCGTTGTCTCCTTGGTCATGGTGTACCCGCCTATGGTACCCGTGACAGTGCGTGTAATCATTGAGAGCTTCATGGATGCCTTATTTTTATCAATCGAGTAAATGCCCAAGGCTTGAGATAAATACCCCTGATCAATTTGTCCAACAACCTACCTTTGGGATGGGTTGAGAGGGGTGCAGGGTAGCGGTATCGTGAACCGAATAAAACTAAAACCCAGGCAAGGGAGCTAGATATGAGCGAGCAGACTATCGGTACCACATGTGTTCAGGGCGGCTATCACCCGGGAGATGCGGAGCCGCGCCAGGTGCCCATTTACCAGTCCACCACGTGGAAGTACGACACGTCGGAGCACATGGGCAAGCTGTTTGACCTGGAGGAGTCTGGCTACTTCTACAGCCGTCTGCAGAACCCCACGTGCGATTTGGTTGCCGCCAAGATCTGTGAGATGGAGGGCGGCACCGCTGCGATGCTCACGAGCTCGGGCATGGCTGCGAACTTCCTCGCTATCTTTAACGTGGCCGGTGCTGGCGATCACGTGGTCGCAAGCTCTGCCATTTACGGCGGTACCTACAACCTACTTGCTCATACCATGGAGCGCATGGGCTTGACCTGCACGTTCGTTGCCCCCGACTGCACCGATGAGGAGCTCGAGGCAGCCTTTGAGCCCAATACCAAGCTTGTCTTTGGCGAGACGATTGCCAACCCCGCCCTTGCCGTGCTCGATATTGAGCGCTTTGCCAAGGCCGCACATGACCACGGCGTGCCGTTGATGGTCGACAACACCTTCCCGACGCCCGTGATGTGCCGTCCCTTTGAGTGGGGCGCCGACATCGTTACGCACTCCACCACCAAGTACATGGATGGACATGCTGCCTACCTGGGCGGCGTGATCGTCGACCACGGCCAGTTTGACTGGATGGCCCATGCGGACAAGTTCCCGGGTCTTACCACGCCCGATGAGAGCTACCACGGCGTGACCTATGCCGAGAAGTTCGGTCGCGAGGGTGCCTTCATTACCAAGGCAACCGCTCAGCTTATGCGCGATCTTGGTCCCATGCAGAACCCGCATGCGGCGTTTTTCTTGAACAGCTCGCTCGAGAGCCTGCATGTGCGCATGCCGCGTCATTGTGAGAACGGCCTGGCCGTTGCCAAGTTCCTGCAGAGTCATCCCAAGGTACGCTTCGTGAGCTATCCGGGCCTGGAGGGCGACAAGTACTATGATCTCGCTCAGAAGTACATGCCCAACGGTACCTGCGGCGTTGTGAGCTTTGGCTTTAACGGTGGCCGTGCGGCGGCCGAGACCTTTATGAAGAGCCTCAAGCTCGCCCAGATCGCCACGCACGTGGCCGACGCCCGCACTTGCTGCCTGCATCCCGCTAATGCCACGCATCGCCAGATGAACGATGAGGAACTCATTGCCTGTGGCATTTCCGCCGACATGGTGCGCTTGTCGTGCGGCCTCGAGGACACGGCCGATCTGATTGCCGACCTTGAGCAGGCACTCGAGCAGTGCTAGGCTAGCGTGCGTGCGAGGCGTGGGACGGCTTTTCGGCTGACGACGTCCTCATAGTTCCGATTCCGTAGGCGGGACCCCGATCGTGTCCGTTTGTAGGCGATTGGGGTCCCGTTTTTGCGTTGCACGATAGAAAGGATATACATGGAGAAAACTGCCGAGCAGCTGCGCCGCGAACACATTGCCCTAGAGGGCGACACCCACGGTAAGAATAAATGGGCGATTCTGTTCACCGTGCTCGTCATGACCTTTATGGCGTGTCTGGATGCGAGCATCGTGACGGTGGCGCTCCCAGTGATGCAAAAGGAGCTGGGGGTGGGTCTCGACCGCATTCAGCTCGTGAGCTCGGTGTATCTGCTCGCGACGTGCGTCGCCATGCTGCCGTTTGGCCGCTTGGGCGATGTGCGCGGCAAGGTGAATGTGTTCCAGCTTGGTGTAATCGTCTTTACGGGTGGCTCGTTGCTTTGCGGGCTTTCGGCTTCGCTCGAGGTGCTTATCTTGGCGCGTTTCGTGCAGGGCATTGGCTGTGCCGCCGCGATGGCCAACAATATGGGCATCATCACCGAGTCGTTTCCGGCGCGTGAGCGCGGCCGTGCCATGGGCATTCTGGCGACCTTTGTGGCTCTTGGCATGATGTGCGGCCCCGTGCTCGGCGGCGTGCTGGTGGCGAGCTTTCCCTGGGAGAGCATCTTCCTTATCAATCTGCCCATTGGCGTCATCTCGTTTATCGTGGGACTCTATACGCTGCCGCATGTGAAGCCGGAGGCTGGCGAACGCCCTATGCCGTTGACAGAGGCGGCGCGTCGCTGCTTTGCGAGCTCGGCTTTCACGATTAACCTGGCTTGCATGCTTATCGTGTTCGTGGGTATCGGTGCCTCCGAGTTTGTGCTGCCGTTCTACTTTCAGGATGCCCACGGCTTTAGCTCCGATATCTCCGGCCTGTTGTTTTTGGCGATGCCGGTCGTGAATGCCTTTGTGGGCCCGCTTTCGGGCTCGGTGTCCGACCGTGTTGGTTGTGAAGCGCCCACGGCCGTTGGCCTGGGCGTGTACGTGTGCGGTCTCTTTGCGGTGAGCACGCTTGACGAGCACTCTTCCATCTTGATGATTGTGTGCTGCGTCGCGTTTATGTCGTGCGGAACGTCGATCTTCCAGAGTCCCAATAATTCGCTGTATATGGGTTCGGCTCCGCGTGAGGCGCTTGGCTTTGCGGGCAGCTTGAGCAGCTTGGCGCGCTATGCGGGCATAGCGCTGGGTATTACGGCGGCGTCGCGCATCCTGTATGGACAGACGAGCGCGGCGATGGGCAAGACGGTCACGAGCTATGTGGCGGGTCGTCCGGACGTGTTCCTCTTTGGCTTCCGTTTGGTATTCTACGTGCTGATGGCCGTTGCTACCGTGGGCTTTGCGCTCACATTGGTACGTTTGGCGAGGACGCGCACCCGGCATTAGCGTGTTGGGAGGCTGTCTGCCACGAATCGGGCCCATCTACTGGTCTTGCGGCTTTATAGTGCGATGCGGCTTGTGGGGCGGGCGGGGGTCGGTCCGTGGTAGACTATCGAGCAACGTTTATTAATCGCGCGGTATCGTTGCCGCGAGAAGGGGTTGCGCCATGCAGGAGCTTGAGGATCGTATTCGCCATGACGGCATCGTAAAGGCCGGTAACGTCCTTAAGGTTGATGCCTTCCTCAACCACCAGTGCGACGTTGAGCTGTTCGACCATATGGGCGCCGAGTGGGCCCGTCTGTTCGAGGGTGTCGAGATCAACAAGATCCTGACGATCGAGGCTTCGGGCATTGGCATGGCTTGCATTGCGGCCCAGCATTTTGGCGGCGTGCCGGTGGTCTTTGCCAAGAAGGCACAGTCCATCAACCTCGACGGCGAGCAGTATGCCACGACCATCTACTCCTTTACCAAGCAGAAGGAGTACCCGGTTATCGTTGGCAAGCGCTTCCTGTCCGAGGGCGACAAGGTCCTGATTATCGACGACTTCCTGGCCAACGGCTGCGCGCTCGAGGGTCTTATCAAGATCTGTGAGGCTGCGGGTGCCGAGGTATCTGGTATTGGCATTGCGGTGGAGAAGGGCTTCCAAGGCGGTGGCGATAAGCTCCGCAAGCGCGGCTTCCGCGTTGAGAGCCTGGCCCGTATCGCCGATATGGACTGCGAGAACGGCGAGATCACCTTCGCCTAAGTGCGCAACACAAGCGATTGGTATGCGATGTGACAAAGGGACTGTCCCTTTGTCACATTTTTTGTATGAGGGGAGGTGTTGATATGGACGAGAACATGATGGGCTGGCGCGAGTATGCGCGCTTTGCCGAGATGTCGGTTGAGGAGCTGGCGCGCGATTGCGAGGTACAGGTGTTTCGCGCGACGGGTCCGGGTGGGCAGGGCGTGAACACGACGGACTCTGCGGTGCGCATGAAACATGGGCCCACGGGGATTGTCGTGACGGCGCGCGAGAACCGTAGTCAGTTTCAGAATCGTGCGAGCTGCCTGCGTAAGCTGCGCGCTGAGCTTGAGCGTCGCGGGCGTCCACCGCGTCGACGCGTAAAGACCAAGGTGCCTCAGCGCTCTCGCCAGCGCAGGCTCAACGACAAACACTTCAACGCCATTAAAAAGGCCAACCGTCGCAAACCGGGCAGCGACGAATAGCCTCCTCATAAGTTGCGGTGAAATAGGGACTGTTTTGCGGCTTTAGATGCATAA
>CABQLI010000107.1 GCA_902464965.1 uncultured Collinsella sp. | reverse complement strand
GGCACTTCAACATCATTGTCGCAGCCCCGACCCGCGGTCACGAGCGGGGGCTCCTATCTTTTTAGTGCCCTCGGATTGGGTCATAGTGTCTGTCGTTGCCAAAACATCGGCGCCATCTTTGTAATGTGAAAAGGGGCTGAACCTTTGTCACATTCGGTCTGCGGCGTTATTTTGTTTGGAGCGAGCGAGGGGGTTCTATGACAGTTCGTCGGCTACTTGGTGTTCGTAGAAGGCTTCTACTACGGCGTTAAAGTCGCGGGCGAAGTCTTCCATGGTTCCGCGCCAGGTGGCTCGGCTGGGCTTGCCCTGGCCCACAAAGGCGGTTTGGATGCCGCAGGCAGGGTTGGGGAAGTCGCGTTTGGGATCGTTGCCCACCATAAGGACCTCGTGCGGCTCGAGCCCCATCACCTGAAGCTGCTCTAGATAGTAGGTGGCATCAGGCTTGCAGCGGGTAGCGTTTCCCATGTGCGTGACAAGCTCAAAGGGGGCGTCGGCCAGGTCGCCCCAGCCCATGCGGCACTCGATGGCCCCCTGGGGAAAGCTGGGGTTGGTAAAGAGCGCGCAACGCAGTCCAGCGTCCTGTACGGCCTGAAGCGCGGCGTGCGCGCCCGGCATAGCGCGGGCGTTAATGACATCATCGTTCTTGTACGGAAGAACTTCGCGGTCATAGTAGGTAAACGCCTCGTAGATGAGGGGATCGGAGAGGCAGATCCCGCATCGGCGCTCGACCTCTTCTTGGTAAAACTCAAGATTGGTGCGGTTGTCCGTGCCGCTGCGGCGATTGGCGTTGAGGTCGACCAGGATGGTGCCGAGGCGTGCCATCGTGCCACCGCGACTGCGGCTCCCGATATCCGCGAGCATCGAAGAGACATCCTTAAAATAGCGAAGGATGAACGCGTTGAGGTTGATGCTAAGAAGCGTCTCGTCCATATCGAAAACGACTGCTTTGAGCACGCGGGCACCTTTCTCGAAAAATCGATCTAGAATCGTTGGCTCCGGATACTTTACCCCAAAGCCGAATGCCTAGCCGGTTATCGTCAAGTTGCGGAGACGTGTGTTCATAAGATTGCGAAAAAGTCTCCATACGAGTAAAAAATCGCAGTTCACGCTTGAAATCGAAATGATTTCCCCGTAACCTATACGAACGTGATTGCATAAGCGTCACATTAGTATCTGTCGGCTCCCGAGTGTTCCTAAACGTTGTGTGCTTGTCGCACCCTTCTGTAGGTCCTAGCAATCGGGGCCCCGTAGTTCGAAAGGGGTCCACCTTTGAGTGAGATTCAGAACTCGTCCATTTTCTCTCTTGACGATGTCAACGAGGAGGAGATGAACAACCTCATCGACGGTACGATTACCGACTTTGATGAGGGCGATCTCGTTAACGGCACTGTCGTTAAGATCGAGCATGACGAGGTGCTCGTTGACATCGGATTCAAGTCCGAGGGCGTTATCCCGGTCCGCGAGCTGTCCATCCGCAAGGACGCTAACCCTGCAGACATCGTTGCACTCGGTGATCCCATCGAGGCTCTGGTTCTCCAGAAGGAGGACAAGGACGGTCGTCTGGTCCTGTCCAAGAAGCGTGCCGAGTACGAGCGTGCTTGGAACCGCATCGAGGAGAAGTTCAACTCCGGCGAGAACGTCGAGGGCGAGGTTATCGAGGTTGTCAAGGGCGGCCTGATCCTCGACATCGGCCTGCGTGGCTTCCTGCCCGCTTCCCTCGTCGACCTCCGTCGCGTCAAGGACCTCACCTCCTACATGGGCACCCGCATCGAGGCTCGCGTCATCGAGATGGACCGCAACCGCAACAACGTCGTCCTCTCCCGTCGCGTCGTGCTCGAGGAGTCCCGTAAGGCCGAGCGCTCCGAGATCCTGTCCAAGCTCAAGTCTGGCATGCGTCTCCAGGGCACCGTTTCCTCCATCGTCGACTTCGGCGCCTTCGTCGACCTCGGCGGTATCGACGGCCTCATCCACATCTCCGAGCTCTCCTGGAACCACGTCAACCATCCTTCCGAGGTTGTCAAGGTCGGCCAGGAGGTCGAGGTCGAGGTTCTCGACGTCGATCTCAACCGCGAGCGCATCTCCCTGGGTCTCAAGCAGACCACCGAGGATCCCTGGCGTGCACTGGTCAAGAAGTACCCCGTCGGCGCTATCGTCGAGGGCACTGTGACCAAGCTTGTCCCGTTCGGCGCTTTCGTCGACCTGGGCGAGGGCATCGAGGGCCTGGTGCACATCTCCGAGATGGCCAACAAGCACGTCGATCAGCCTTCTCAGGTCACCCACGTGGGCGACAAGGTTCAGGTCAAGGTCATGGAGATCGACCTCGACCGTCGTCGTATCTCCCTGTCCATGAAGTCCGCTGCTGAGACTCTGGGCGTCGAGATCGAGGTTACCCCGCTGCCTTCCGAGAAGAAGGACGAGGAGACCGACGCCGAGTAAATCGGTTTGACGATCACTTGTTTTAAGGGATCCGTCCGCAATGGACGGGTCCCTTTTTGCAATTGCTGCTGAGGCGCGCGATGCTATCCGTGCGCAATGCTGCCCGGGCTGTCTGTTTGCTATTGGGTTGTCGGTGCATGAAAAATGCCGACATCCCGCCTCGGGGAGGAGGCGGGAACACACCGAGTAGACGGAGGGGTGCGGAGCGCGGTCGCGTCTCGACTGACGACGTTGCCCATCGACAGGACCATTGTAGCGCATGGCGGTTCTTGGTTTATCGTGTCGAGCGTTTGCGTTGTGCCATTGCCTGCGGCAACGGTGTGTTACACTCTTGCACTGCTGAGTGGGCCAGACGGTCGCGCGATGTGCTGCTTGCAGTACGCGTGAGGAAAGTCCGGGCTCCAGAGGGCGGGATGCCGGCTAACGGCCGGGCGGAGTGATCCGACGGAAAGCGCCGCAGAAAAGAAGACTCCCACCTGCGCCGCAAGGCGTAAAGGGAAAAGCTGAAACGGTGGTGTAAGAGACCACCAGCGTCGTGGCAACACGGCGGCTTGGCAAGCCCCATCCGGAGCAAGCGCGAATAGGAACGCTATGGGCCGGCCCGGTCCGCGTTCGGGTAGCGTGCGTGGAGCTGCACGGTAACGTGCAGACAAGATAAATGACCGTTCACGACAGAACCCGGCTTATAGGCCCACTCAGCTTTTTTGTTGACGCTGCGACGGCGTCAGCTGGCCGATTTGGCGCTCATTCGTCGGTCGCCGCCATAAGGCGTGCTCCCTCCTCTTTCGGGCCAAATCGACTCAGCTGACGCCGTCTCGCTGTCTTTGCCTGATCATCGACAGCCTCATTTTTGTTGCAATCTCGACTTTCAAGGCACCTTGCTCGCGCTGACGGGTTCTCGCTGTTGGTGACGGCATTATTGGCGTTTCCGTTCTTGTCGGCGAGGACAACGGTTCTGTCTTTGCCGTATTATTGAGGCTGTTTGTTGCTTTGCTTGTTGTTGAGGGGCTTTGTTGGACAGCTATTTTACTCTGCAATCGAATATTGAGGCTTCGGGCGAGTTTGTGGACCGCAAGAGCCGTTTTATTGCCCAACTGGTCCATATTGAGTCCGAGGATGAGGCGAATGCCTTTATCGAGATGGTTCGCAAGCGTCATTACGACGCTCGACACAATGTTCCCGCGTGGATTTTAGTCGATGGACGCGAGCGCCAGAGCGATGATGGTGAGCCGAGCCGCACGAGCGGTATGCCGACGCTCGAGGTGTTGCGTGGCGCGGAACTCAAAAATGTTTGCTGCGTAGTGACGCGCTATTTTGGTGGCACGCTGTTAGGGCCCGGTGGCTTGGTGCGCGCCTATACCGCGGCGACGCAGGCGGCGGTGGCCGCGGCTCAGGAGGCCGGACAGATCGTTGAGATGACGAGCGTTGTGCCCGTTGATGTTCATGTGGCCTATCCGCAATACGAACAGGTGCTTCGCCTGGCGCAGGATTCGGGCGCCAAGGTTTCGGATACCGATTACGCGGATGCCGTGACGATTCATTTGGTGTTTAAGGCGGGGGAGCAGGAGCCGTTTTGCGCTAAGATACGCGAGCTTATGGCGGGGCGCGAAGAGATCGAGGTCGGCGCTCCCAAATTTGCCGAGTTCTAACGGCGACGGCCGGCGTTCTTTTGGATGGATCCCAAACGCGCCGGCCGTCGTTTTATGTTGCTGCCGTTTACTCGGCGAGCTGCTTTAGCACATCGCAGGCGATCTCGACGGCATCGTCGATGCAGCCGGGGCAGCTGCGGAGCGGACCCTTATCCGATCCAATGCCCTTGAGCGTGCCGCAGACGGTCGTCGTGTTCTTCTCGCCAAAACGCTTGGCGATTTCGCGCGACAGCTTGTAGGTCTGGCCCTTGGTCTTGGGGTTTTCCATGCCGTCGCTCATTACAAAGCCCATGATGGCCACGGCGCCCGAGATGGCGCCGCAGGTTTCGGTCATGCCGCCCATGCCGGCGCCAAAGCCCTCGGTGAGGGTAAAGGC
>CABQLI010000106.1 GCA_902464965.1 uncultured Collinsella sp. | reverse complement strand
GCTCGCGGCAGCAGCCCACCTCGGTCGTCACGCAGGGACGACGCGCTGCAAGCGACTCCAGTACGCTAAGCGGCTGGCCCTCGGAGATGCTCGTCAAAATGGTAAAGTCGAGCTTTTCCATGTACTCGACCACGTTGACGCGGCCGGTAAAAATCAGGTCGCGCACGCCCAGGGTTTCTACCAGCGCGTGGCACTCGGCGCCGTACTCCTCGTCGTCCACGCCGCCCATGATGTGCAGGCGCACCTTGGGCAGTCGCTCGTGCAGCTCAAAGAAGGCATAGATCATAGTCTTGACGTCCTTGATGGGCGCCAGGCGCACCACCGCGCCAATGTCCACCCAGCCGTCATCGGGCTTTAAGGGAATGTCCTTAAAGCGGTCGAACTGGATGCCGTTCGGGATGACCAGACATTTGTCCGCATCGCAGCCCATATCGATCTGCGTCTTGCGGGCGTTATGGAACAAACTCGTCACACGGAAGGCGCGGCGGTAGATCTCCTCCGAAAGCAGGTAGAAAAAGCGGATCCAGCGGTCCTTAAACGATGGCACCACCCAGTCGGCGCGAATGATCTCTTCCTCGCGCTCGCGGGTATAGATGCCATGCTCGGTCAGCAGCACCGGCGCATGGTGAACGCTTGAGCCCAGGCAGGCGAGCAGGCCACCGTAGCCGGTCGAGATGGCATGGTACACATCGGCCACCGGCACCTTGCTGCCCAGCAGGTAGAGCACGGGCAGTAGCATTGAGCGCATGGTGTGGAACGCATCGGCAAAGGGCGTGTAGGGGTACTCGGCCAAGCACATGTCGCGAAAGATATCCATAAACGTGCGGCTCTGCAAAAACGAGAGCGGGTGCACGCGACGGCGCTGGAAGATATCGAACAGCACGTCCCAGTCCGGATTGGAGAGCGACACCAGGCGGCGCAGCGCCTCACGCTCGCGGTCGTTAAAACTGGCTTCATGCTGCTCGCCCGAAAGCCGCAGGGCATCGTCCAGAAACACCTCGTGCACCTCGACCACGTTGCCGGGCAGCTCGTAGACAAACTTGCCACGGTCGGCAGCATGCGCGCCGATCACCCACAGCACAAACTCGTGCTCGGGCATGGCCTGGATATAGCCATGCATCCAGGTAGATACGCCGCCGTGCACATAGGGGTAGCAACCCTCGAGTACCAAGCAGATTCTCATTTATCGCCACCCTCCTTGCGCTCGATCGTCACGGTCTTATCATTTGCCTTGAGCAGATACAGATTGCCCGTAAGGTGCGTCAGTTCGCCACCCGTCACCGCACCCGGCTCGCCATTATTAGCGCGGAACATGAGCCAGGCCTCGTCGTGAAAATTGCCCAGGCTGAGCGTCCAGGCATCCGCACTGGTATCCACGCTCACCGTCACGGACGAAAAGCGCTGGATGGCACCGGAGCACTCCGACGCCGTCTGGTGCCGCAGGTCGGGCGCGGATTTGGTAAGCCACTCCAGGTAGTCGACCAGGCCGCCCTTGTAGACCTCCCAGCCCTCCTTGGCTCCGCGATCGGGGTCCAAAAGGTCGTCCGGGTGCATAAAGTGCGTGCTCACGTAGTGCATGTTGAGCTCGGACACGGCTGCCAGGCGCATATAGGAATCGTCGACCATGCCGCCCGAAACAATGCGCGGCTGCTCCACAATGCCATCGCTCGCCACGCCAAACTCCTGCACGTACGGCAGGTCGGTGCCATCCTTAAAATACGTACTGGCAATGGTCTTAATTCGCGGAACATCGGTACCGATAAGCTTGCGCGCGCGGGCCGAAAGGATATTCGACGGTGGCACGTAGACCGAGCCGTGCGCATTGGGCAGCACCTCGTCCTGGAAGGCTATAAGCTCGTTGAGCGAAGCGACAAGCGTTTCCTTGTTCTTCCACGTCTTGTAGTCGTACAACGTGCCGTAGTCGGTGTCCCAGAGCGCGAGCGGCTGATGGTTGTAGCCGTGAAAGCCCAGCTCTCCGCCCATCTGCAGCAGCATGCCGCCAAAGTAGCGGAACTGTGTGGCATCGGCTTGGTGCGCGGGCTCGGTCTGGTTGACCGCGTCCTCGTAGTTTTCGATCATCACGCCGGTATAGCGAATGCCGTATTTTTGCGCGAGCTTTTGCAGATCGGGCCACCAGACCTTGGTGTAAAAATCGGCGACGGAAAGCCCGTAGTCGCGCTTGATGTAGGTGCCGTCGCCCGAGGGCACAGGGCTGGGAAAGTCGTCCAAATAGAACACGGCGCCGTTGATGACCGGATAGGCCGTGGCTTCACCCAGCAAGCTTAAGGCCGAAGCATAGAACCCACGCATGACCTTGTCGTAGATGCCAATGTTGCACACCACGGTGTGACCACTTCCGCAATCGTTAGACCAAATAAGCGGCGTGCCCGCATCGCCGGTCTTTGCCCAGACGTGCGCCGTTTCGCGCAATGAAACCGAAAGTGAAGAATCGAAGGGATCCGAGAACTCGTAGCGCTCTCCCCCGCCCAGCATAAAGTCCTCACTCGGAACGATACTTTCGGCTTTCGCATAGTCATATCCGGCCGATTCGATCCCAAGCTTGGAAGCAATAGCCTGCAGGCAGTTCGAGTTATCTGGCGTCATGCCCAGCATGAGTGAGCCGCCCACACTCACCCAACTCATCAGATCGGTCAGATGCGTACCCAGTCCGTCAAGCGAGGGCATAAGCACAATCACGCGATCAAACGACGTGAGCGATGGGATCGCGTCCGCACCGTCGGTGGCAATATCAACATCGCGATGGGCGATCTTCATGTCGAGCAGGATCTGGTCGAACTGTTCCTTTACGTCCTCGACGCCAGCTTGATCGGAATCGGTAATGACCAGGCATGTGGGCTTTTGGCCAAAGATTGCCGAGGAGGCAGGCACCGCATCGTTGGCGGCAAGCATCCCCAGCTTATGCTGGCCCGCACTGTACTGCACGCCGGCACGCTCCACCAGCAGCACGGCGGCCATGGCAATAAAGACCGCCCACACCACGAGGAGTCCCATCCAACGAAAGCGGCCTGCACGGTCGCGGATATGTTGCGCCGCACTCATCCGGCCTCCTCCCCGTCGCGCCAAAACGCCAACTTTTCGCGGTTGTCGGCGCTCAAATACACATGCTGCTTGTCAATCGCATCGATCACACGGTGAACCTCGTCACCATCGCGGCGCATCACGGCAAGGCGCAGGCAAAGCATCCAAACCTCCTGCTCCTCGGGCACGTCGAGAACCAACTGATCGGTCACGGCCTGCGCCTCGTCGATCTGTCCGACATCGGCCAGCGTCGTCGCGTATCGAATGCGCAGCTCAAGGGTATCCTCGCGCTCGCAGCGACGCGCAAGCAGGCGCGCGTACTGTTGGCGCTGAATCTGAGCCACGCGCCCCTCGGCCAAGCCCGAGCCCAAGTATTCACCAAGAAAATCGCAGTATTCGTTGAGGTTTTGCGCACTCGGGTCCGTCTTAAAGGCACGCTCCAGCTGCTGCAGTTTAAGGTCGGACTCCTTGGAGATCTGCGCCACCGCCGTCGCGGCATAGTGCGCCACCTCAACGTCGTCGTTAAGCTTAGCCGCCTGCAGCTGCGCCAGGTACGCGTCGGGCTCCTCGGTGAGCATGGAGAGCATTAGGCGGCGTCGGTATGCCGGGTCGTTGACGATGAGCGCCTCCTCGAGCGGGACCACGCCCGCATCGGCGTCACGGTCGTGCACCAGAATGCTGCGATGCAGGTCGTCGTTAAAGCGCAGCGACTCCAGCGCAGACTCTTTCAGCCCCTCGCCAAACACCGCGCTGCGGACCGATAGCAGAACCACCAGCAACGGGCCCCACAGCGGCACCAGCACTATCACAGCCAGCATGTGCCCGCGCACCGGCAGCAGGCCCAGCTTCATGAGCGTCCACAGCATCAGGCAAACCAGCGCATGAATCAGCAGCAAGACGGCAGCAACGACAAGCGAGATCAAGCGGCACCCCCCTCACCGTCACCGGTGTAAGAGATGTGCTGCAACAGCGCCACGATGTCCTCGCCGTCGACGGGCTCCACCGCAATATGCTTTGCGCTCAGGCGCTCGCGGATAATGGGCAGATCGCACGCCTTTGCCTGGCGCATAAGCAGGTAGAACACGTCGCCGTCGACCAAGCCCGCCGCGTCGCTCTCGCGGATTGCCGACCCAATTGCGCCCACCAGCTCGCCGACAGGCTCCATGCCCGGTACCACGCGCAGGAGCAAAAAACTCCCCATCTTGCTATCTGCCAGCGCCTGCTCCGCCGCGAGCTCTTGGCCAAAGGCAGCCTGCTTGAGCACGCAAGTGCCGTCAACGCAGCGTTTATCCTGCGCCACCGCCTCATAATCAAAGGCACGGCCCAACGCGCTTTCGACCAGGCCGCACAAGATGCGGAACAGGTTTTGATAATAGAGGGTCATTTGATTTTCAGCCGCACGACGCACAAAGATCAACACGGCGGG
>CABQLI010000105.1 GCA_902464965.1 uncultured Collinsella sp. | reverse complement strand
ACTTCGGCGGTGCCTGGGCCTTCCTCGACAGGCCGCCCCACGCGCTGCCCGAGGCGCAGTGCTTCAACACGCTGTTCGCCGGCTACCCGTACCGCTCGACGCGCGACGCCACGCGCGACCGCTTCAGCGCGGGCAAGCCGAACCCGAACCCGATGCTCGCGACCAACGACGACGCGCTGCCCAGGCACGGCCTCTACAGGTGGCACCTTCCCGACCCGATCTCGTTCAAGGAGGACCTGCGCGTGACGTTCCAGGACCTCGGCAACGACGACATCAAGCTCTACGAGCGCGAGGACGACATCTCCACCGTCGCCTACTGGTACCAAAGCGAGCCGCACGCCGTGCTCGCCCCGTTTGCCGTAAGGCAGGACCGCGTGCCCAGGTAGGGTCGCCTCGAAACAAGCCAACGTTATGGGCGCCCGCGGTTGACTATGACTGCGGGCGTCCCTTTGCAAGGAGGATCACATGAGCGAAAAGCAAATGAGGCTCGGCGCCCTCGAGGCCGGCGGGACCAAGATGGTCTGTGCTGTGGTGTCCGGCGACGGCGAGGTCCTCGACCGTATGGAGACCCCGACGCTTGCACCCGCCGAGACCGTCCCGCAGATGATCGAGTGGTTCGCCGCCCGCGATGTGGACGCGTTGGGCATCGGTGCCTTCGGCCCGACCTGCGTCGACCCCGCCGACGAGCGCTACGGCTCCATCCTCCAGACGCCCAAGCTCGCGTGGCGAGGCTATGGTCTTCGCGCCGCGTTCGCCGACGCCCTCGGGATTCCGGTGGCCTACGATACGGACGTGAACGTTGCCTGCCTCGGCGAAGCGGTCTTCGGCTGCTGCAAGGGGCTCAAGGACGCCGTCTACGTGACCATCGGCACCGGCGTGGGCGCGGGCGTCATGTGCGCGGGCAGGCTCCTTCACGGCATGCTGCACCCCGAGGCCGGCCACATGCTGGTAAGGACCCGTCCCACCGAGGAGGGACGCTGCGTCTGCCCGAGCCACGCGAGCTGTCTCGAGGGCCTCGCCTCCGGCCCCGCCATTGCCGCGCGCTGGGGAAAGCCCGCGGCCGAGCTCGCGGACAACGATGAGGTGTGGGCGCTCGAGGGGGATTATCTGGGGCAGATGTGCGCGAACCTCGTGCTCATGTACTCGCCTCGCCGCATCGTCCTCGGCGGCGGCGTGATGCACCAGGAGCAGCTCTACGGCATCGTCCGCAAGAAGACCCTCGAATATCTGGGTGGCTACATCCAGACCGCCGAGCTTAAGGATATGGAGAGCTACATCTGCGCCCCGGGCTGCGGCGGCGACCAAGGAATCCTCGGCGCGGCCGAGCTGGCAAGAAGGACGCTCGCGTAACTTGCGCTCTCTCCGCCATACAACGCGTTAAGAAAAGACGAGCGCTTCTTGCCAATTGGGCGGCAAGAAGCGCTCGTCTTTTGCATTTTTGCCTCTCAAAATCTTATTTTCACGATTTGCATTTTCATCCCATTGTCACCGACCCTTGCGAGAAACCGGAAAAAGCCGCTGACAGAAGGGTCTCTCAAATCGTTGTAACCCAGCATATAGCCGCGACTTGTGACCTGCAGACGGCTGTCCCACGTGCCGATTTCCTTGGCGGCATCCGAAACCGCAAAATATGCCCCCACATCCTTGATTTTTGCAGTCTTAAGCCATGTTTTTGCGATCATCTTTACTGCCATCCGATTGGCAGCATCAAAGACCAGCACACCGCCGGGGAAAGCGTCCGCCATCCCCCGCACCAGTTCCCGGACCTGCTGGGTCAGAAAGTAATAGAACACCCCGGAGGCAAAGAACACCACCCCGCCGGAGGCATCGATTTTGCCAAACCATGTGGTGTCTTTCAGGTCACAGGGGATATTTTGTTCTCGATTCCCGGCGGGCAGTAGCTGCTGCCGCAAGGCAATCACATCCGGGAAGTCCAGATTGTAGATCTTGCATCTACCGTTGTCGCAGGTTCTGCCGGTGTAGTCCAGCCCGCAGCCCAGATTGACCACCGCCGCATTGGGGTGGCCTTTCAGATAATCCCGCACCTCGAAAGCAAGATCACCCTGCCGCATTGCCACCTCCAGCGCACCAAAGCGCTGTATCAGGCTGCGGGAGTTTTTCTCTGCCTCTGAAAAGTCGTAGTCGATCTGGTCGAGCAGACGAACCGCTGTTTCATCCCTGTAAAGGTTCGGGTACAGCTCCGTACACAGCTTCCGGGAATACAGCGGGAGGATCAGCGTCTCCTGCACGGCGTTTTTCTCAATTTTACATTTCATAGGTTCCTTCCTCAGTGAATAAAACTGTCATAATTGCCGCCAGCACAGCCGCTATGACCGTCATGCCTATCGCCATGTGCAGGATGGATGCAAAAATGCCCGCATGACGTCCTCAAACGCCATATCCGCCACACTGCCTTGCAGAACGGCGCAACGTCCCTCCTGAATTGCAGTTCGGTTGAGCTTTCTAGTCCTCTCCACGCTGACGGGCGAATAGTCGATGCCCTTGACGACGCCATGCGGGCATTTTTCCAGCAGCCGTTTCATGTTCGCCCCGCCGCCGCAGCCGCAATCTAGCACCTTGGCGTTTGGCGCAAGTCGTAGAAATCGAAGTCCCCACCGCGCCACAGGGCCGTGGCCCAGATTCATCATGGCAACCATAAGTTTTCCGCCGAGGCCCACGGGCTTGCGGGTGTTTTCAAAGAACGACATCTGGCCCCTCCGATTTCGTGCATTCCGCATAGGTCAACGGGAACGAGGCCTTCAGCACCGCGCTTTTCTGCACCGACCAGCCGCTTTGACGCAGGAAACACAGGTATTCCTCGCTTGTCCACCTGCTATGGAGGGGGAATCCCGCCATACTCATGAAAAAGGCTTTTGCCTTGCCGGAAACCGAGCTCCCCGCGTGAGTGAAGGTTGGTGCGATGAGCACGCCGTCGTCCTTCAGCACCCGCCTGATTTCTTGCAGGGCCTTTTCCGGATGCGGCACTATGTGAAGCGCGTTGGACGCGATCACCACTTCGAAGGACTTCTGTGCATAGGGCAGGCGGAACATATCTTGTACGGAAAAGTGCAGCTTTGCGGATTGATTGCCCCGCTTTGCTTCAAGGATCATCTGTGCAGAAGCGTCTGTAGCCTCGATGTGTGCCGCCGTATCCACGATGCTCTTTGCGATAAGCCCCGTGCCGGTGGCAACTTCCAGCACGGTTTTTGCTTTCACCACCGGCCGGATCAGCCCATACATCTTCTCATACGCCGCCCGGTCGTTTCGCATGAAACGGTCGTATCGACCGGCATTCTTATCCCAGAAACCCTTGCGTTCGTGCATGGCTATCGCCCCCAAAAAGTTAGAGCAATCTAACCATAACACACGAATCATGCAGTAAGATAAGGCTAACCTTATTTTCTTGGCTAAGATGCATCTCTTCGGTTTTCGCTTATAACAGCGCGAGTCAGATACTAGGCTGGAGCTGAAGAAGGAGCTTGGCGGACAGGTAGGTCGATGCCGGTTCTCGGGACGGTGATCCAGCCAATTACACCAGGGCTCTAGTCATTGAGTGGGAATAGAAAATTCCTTAGTTATGGGGGTATAAATTTGATTCCCTTTAGGATACACCCCCATAACTATATGAATTGACCTGCTGACTTCAATGAAGATTGGAGGGTAACGGCCAGGGGTGACGGCCCGGCGAGTGTTATTTTGCGAGCTATGCGCATTGAAAGCGACCTTTCGTGGTATAAACTACTTGCCGGAAGCCGCGGCTTTCAGAGTACGGCTTACGTGTACGTTTAACCTCCGTGGGCGACGGGGTGCCGCAAGGCGTAGAATATCGCCCACCTGTAGGGGCCTGCAGCGATGCGGGCCCCGCTTCGTATGAGGGGGGCGTAACCGATGAAGATCGTATCCATCTCTCAGGACTTCTTCGACCTCGTCGAGGGCGACCGCGAGCTCATGCTTAAGCACAATCGCCCCTGCATCGTGGTGGTGAGGCTGCGTTTCCGCGGGAAGCGCAGGGACTTCGCCGTTCCGCTGCGTTCCAACATCGCCCCTAACGTGCCCAAAGACCAGTACTTTGCGTTGCCACCCCGCCCCACGACGCGCCCCGGCTGCCGCCACGGCATCCACTACATCAAGATGTTCCCCATAACCAAGGCCTACCAGCGCCGCTTTAGGACCGAGGGCTCGGCCTACTACGAGACGCTCCAGCGCATCATCGACGGCAACACCAAGCGCATTGTCTCCGAGTGTCAGGCATACCTCGACCGCTACGAGCGCGAGGGAAGGCCTCGCTTTGCCGTCGACATCGACCGCATCGTGGGGCTGCTGGAGGGCGAGAAGTAGGGCACCTCGGCTCAGTCTCGAGCCATGCGGAGTCGCTCCGCATTTTTGAACGCCGCGTGTGCGTCCCAAATACTTGAGAAACAAGCTGTGAAGTGCGGTGGCGCGCCCGTGCCCGTGCATAGCCGTCACCATTAGCATCTACGCGGCGTCGGCTTCAAGTGGAACTGGCGCCGCTGCTGTATATGGTTTGCCTTGCTGCAAATGGCGATCAATGCCCACGATGCTTCTGCTTGCGCTTCAGCTTTCGCTGCTCGAAGCGCGCCTCCGCCTCATCCGCGCGACGCTGGCTTCTTGCTT
>CABQLI010000104.1 GCA_902464965.1 uncultured Collinsella sp. | reverse complement strand
GCCTACGCATACGACTACATCAATTCCCGGCATGCCCCGCGCAGGCAGGCCACGCTGAACGACGGGTCCGCGGCCCGGCAGGACGAATGACGCGCTTCGGCACAGGCCATGCCGAAACGCGTCACGCAAGCAAAGGAAGGAAGCCAACATCACATGAGCATCATCGCAGCACGCATCGACAACCGCCTGCTACACGGCATAGTGGCAACCCAGTGGGTACCCGAGTTCCGTCCGCAGCGTCTCATGGTCATCGATGACATCGTCGCCAACGACCCGACCAAGAAGGCCGCCATGCGGATGGCAAAGCCCTCGGGAGTCGCCCTCTCCATTATCAACAAGGAGACGGCTCTCACGAACTATCGGGCGGGCAAGTACGACGACCACACGGTCTTCATCGTGGCGCGAGACCCCCAGACCATCCTCGACGTCATACAGACGGGCCAGGTTGTTCCCACACTCGTGGTCGGAGGCACAGTCTTTCCCGAAGAGGGGTCAGACGCCGTCCAGGTGAGCAGTCGCGCCTACGTCACCAAAGACGAGCTGCCCGCATATCGAGCGATTGCTGGCACCGGCTGCGACATCACCGTTCGCTATGTGCCGGCCGACAAGCCCGTAGAGCTCTCCAGCATCATCACGCTTTAGCAAGGGAGTGAACTTATGACACCATCCATCATCCAGATAGCCGTCGTTACACTCATCGCCTTCATCTACGGAGCCGAGAAGAACGCGGGACAAATTCTCACGAACATGTCCGTCACGCCAGCATGGTTCGTCGGACTTGCGCTCGGCGACCCCGTAACCGGCCTCGCCGTCGGCGCCATCGTCCAACTCATGAGCCTGGGCGTGGCGGCCATGGGAGGAGCCTCCGTCCCCGACTATCCCACTGCCGCCATCATTGGCGCCGTCGTTGCCATCACCTCGGGTCAGGAGGCGAGCGTCGGCGTTGCCGCCGGAATCGCAGTCGGCATGCTCGGCCTTCAGCTCGACGTCATCGCCAAGACGGCAAACGGCTTCCTCGGGCGTACCTCGCAGCGCTTTGCCGAAGAGGGCAAGTACTCGCAGATGAAGAGCGTACTTTTCCTCGGTCCGGTCTTCTATGGCCTTACGGCGGCCATCCCCACGTTTGCCGTACTGCTCTTTGGCGCCGATGCCGTCAACGCTTTCCTCTCCGTCATGCCCTCCTGGTTCACGACCGGCCTCTCCATCGCCGCCGGTATCCTCCCCGTCGTCGGCCTTGCGATGCTTCTGTCCTTCATGCCAATGAAGAAATTCATCGCCTACGCCATCGTTGGCTTCGTTCTGGCCGCCTACCTGCAGATAAGCATTCTCCCCATTGCCCTGCTCGGTGCCGCCGCGGCCATCGAGTACTACAAGTCGCACAGCAATCCGTCCGTAAACGCCCTCGACGCTGGAGGTCTGGAAGATGAGTAACGAAGTTAACGCCACCAAGGCAAACGAAGCGCCAACCCGCCTGGCAGACGGAACGTACCAGCCAGTCCTCACCGTTTCCGATCTCGACCGTTGCGGCCGCCGCTGGATGCTCGGCGCGTCCATCTATAACTATGAGTCCCAGTGTGCCCCGGCGGTCATGTTCGCAACCGAACCCGCCCTGCGCAAGATCTATGCAGGAGACGAGGAGGGCTACCGCAGGTCACTTCTGAGCACCTATCGCTATTACAATGCGACTCCCCAGGTAAGCGGCCTGCTCCTCGGCGCCGGCCTAGCCTTGGAGGACAAGGGGCACAATGACGCCATCGACGCGGTCCAAGACCTTAAGATTGGCCTCATGGGCTCCCTCTCAGGAGTCGGCGATACGATCTTCGCCATCCTCATTCCCACCATCTTCGGCTCCATCGCCGCCTACATGGGACAGGCGGGAAACCCCGTCGGCGTGCTTCTCTGGCTCGCCGTCGCCATCGCCATCTTCGTATGGAAGCTCTTTGACTGGCGCATAGGCTATAAGTTCGGCGACAAGCTCTTCACGACCCTTGCCGAGAAGATGTCCGTTTTCACCGAGTCGACGTCGGCACTTGGCATGATGGTCGTCGGTGCGCTCATCCCCACCGTCATCAAGGTCTCGTGTGGTCTCACGTTCACCATGGGTGACGTCACGCTCGACGTCCAGACGGGCATCCTCGACCAAATCATGGTCGGCATGCTGCCCGTAATAGCCACAGCCATCGTCTACGCCCTCGTCAAGCGCAAGGTCAGCATCAACAAGATTGTCCTCGGCATCCTCATCATCTCGTGGGTGTGCGCGGCTTTCGGCATTCTTGCTGCCTAGCCTAGGGCTAGACCAACCCACAAAGGACGCATTATGAGGCACATCATCATTGCATCGCACTACGGCCTGGCAGCCGGACTCGGAGACACGCTCAAGGCCATCATAGGACCGGGGCACGACATCAGGGTTGTCTGCGCGTTTACAGACGAAACCCCGCTCGAGGAGAAGCTCGCCAGCGCATTCGAGGGCATCGCCGAAGATGACGAGACCCTCGTTCTCACCGACATCCTTCAGGGCAGCGTAAACCAGCTCGTAGCCTGCTCGGCTCCGCGAGGCGCGTTCATAGTGACCGGCGTAAACCTTCCCGTGGCCCTCGAGCTCTCGCTCCACGCCGGACAGCTTACTCCCGATGTGGTGAGGCATGTCGTCACCCAAGCCAAAGAGCAGCTCGTCTACCTCGGAGATCTTACTCCGGACGTTGACGAAGAAGACGAATAGGAAAGACGCGACAGTAAGGAGGACGAGACATGCGCAAAGTCCCGACCAATAACCAGCACCTGTTCTACCAACCGAAGGACGTGTGGGTGGGAGACGTCATGCCCTTCGGCAAGGACGGCACGTTCTATCTATACCACCAGCGTGACACGCGCGACCCCGCTCCGCTTGCCGAAGGACAGCCCTTTGGGTGGTCGCTCGCGACCACCCAGGACTTCGTGACGTACCAGGAACACGGAACGGCGATCCCCCACGGCGGAGAAGACGACCAAGACCAGTTCATCTACGCCGGAACCGTTTACGAGGCAAAAGGGGAGGTACGCGCTTTCTATACCGGGTTCAACCGCAACTACCTGCGAGAAGGCAAAACGTCCCAGGTGCTCATGCAGGCGAAGGCCTGCTCGGATGATTATGCGACGTGGAAAAAGACGGGCGTTGCAGTAGAGCTCACGCCTCAGCCAGGATACGATGGGCGCAACTGGCGCGACCCTTTCGTAATATGGGATGACGACCGGAAGGAATACCTCCTCGTACTGGGCACGCGTAAGGGAGACGACCCCTCCAAAACCCTCCAAACTGGCAGGCTCGTTCACTTTACGTCGAAGGACCTCGAGCACTGGCAGTTCAAGGGCGACTTCTGGGCCCCCGGCCTCTACACCATGTTCGAAATGCCAGACATTTTTAAAATTGGCGATTGGTGGTACCTGGTCTACTCTGAGTACAGCGACGAGAACAAGATCGTCTACCGCATGAGCCGCGATCTCTACGGTCCGTGGGAGAAGCCGAGAGATGACGCCTTCGACGGGAGGGCGTATTACGCCGGACGGACCGCCTTCGACGGATCGCGCAGGATTCTGTCCGGCTGGGTCCCCACGCGCGAGAACGACGATGACCGGGCCAACTGGCTTTGGGGTGGCTCGTTTATGCCCCATGAGGTGTACCAGCGCCCCAATGGCACCCTCGGCGTTCGCCCTCCCCAAAGCATAAAGGATGCGTTCGAGTGCCCTGATGCCGTCCCGGATATCGAGCTTCGCGGAGACCACGAACGAACGGAGTGCGTAATCACCGAAAACGCAGGCGAGATCTTCTGCTTCGAGGCAGACGTGACGTTCAGGGACGCTTGCGACTTCTCAATTCGAGCCTACAAGAATCTCGAGACCGACGAGTCGTACGAATACCGCTTCGACCTCGACGCGAATCGGCTCTCGTTCGACAAGAGCCCCTGTTACAAGTGGTTCCGCGTAATGGATAAGGGGCTTTGGAGGCCAGTCTGGCTCGAGTCCGGGCGTTCTTACCACCTGCAGCTCATCGTTGACGACAACATCCTCGTCCTCTACCTCGACGGTACCGCACTCACGACACGCGTCTGCGAGAAGTTCGGCCACTCGCTTGCTGTTACGGTAACGAATGGCGAACTCAAACTGTCCAACATAGCCTTGGCGAAGGGGCTGCGCGAACAGGAAAAGTAAGCCAGTGAACCTCGTCGCCACAGCGACTCCCCCAGCAAAACACGCGAACAACGGGTCCGGCCGCATTCCGGCGACCGGACTCGTCCTGTGCCCTGATGGCACATGGCCCTGGGCTGCCGACAGCGAGGCGGCCTTAGGGGCCTCGCCTACAGATTCCTGAGTGCGTCGACGAGGGAGACCTTGCCCGCGGTGACCTCGTCGGCCTGCTTGATGACCTTTGCGGGCACGACGGCCACCACAGCGCCGGCGGCAGAGCCGATTCGAGCGATGTGGTCAGAGACGGAGCGAACGGCGAGCCGCTTGCCGACAGGGAGGCAGTCAAAGGTGGCAAAGCGCACTCCTACGGTTGGGATACGCCCGTGAGGCGCTCGGCGGACAGCGCTGTTGCCGCTCGCTGTGTCGAGCGCAGGTGTCGAGAAGTTGCCATATGTCACTACAGATGTATCATGGAGTGCCGAAGTTCACGTGCCCGTGACAAAACGCGGGCGCCAACCCGTCCCGAGCACC
>CABQLI010000103.1 GCA_902464965.1 uncultured Collinsella sp. | reverse complement strand
CGAGCGCGGTCGAGGAAGGCTACTCGGGCCGTCTGGTGATTCGCGCATTCAACCGCGAGCGTCAGAGTTCTGCCGAGGTGCACGAGGCCTCGGGCGAGCTGGCGCGCGTGAGCACCAAGGCCGACTTTATGATCAATGCCGTCGGCCCTGCGGTGCGCTTTATCGGCCGTTTGGCGCAAATCGTGATTGCGCTTGTGGGCTGCAGCATGTTGGTTGCCGGACATATGACCGTCGGCGTGTTCCAGGCGTTCTTCCAGTTTATCTACGAGGCATCCGAGCCCATGACGCAGCTGTCGTTTACCTTTAACTCGCTGCAGAGCGCGCTGGCAAGCGCGGAGCGCGTGTTCGACCTGCTCGACGAGTCCGAGATGGAAGCCGATCCGTTGCCGGCGGTCGCCGCCAAGCTGCCGGGCAAGGTGGAGGGCCACGTCGCCTTTGAGCATGTGCGCTTTGGCTACGCGCCCGACAAGCCGCTCATGCGCGACGTGTCGTTTACCGCCGAGCCGGGCCAGAAGATTGCCGTGGTGGGAACCACGGGCGCAGGCAAGACGACGCTCATCAACCTGCTCATGCGCTTCTACGAGATTGACGGCGGGCGTATTACGCTCGACGGCGTGGATACGAGCCGCATGGACCGCGGCGAGCTACGGCAGCAGTTTGGCATGGTGCTGCAGGACGCCTGGCTGTTCGATGGCACGATTGCCGAAAACATCGCCTACGGCTGCCCCGAGGCGACGCGCGAGGAGATTGTCGCGGCCGCTCGTGCCGCGCAGGTCGACTTCTTTGTGCGCACCATGCCGCAGGGCTACGACACGCGCGTGGCCAACGATGCCGAGAGCATCAGCCAGGGCCAGCGTCAGCTGCTGACCATCGCACGCGTGCTGCTCAATAACCCGGCGATTCTCATCCTGGACGAGGCGACCTCAAGCGTGGACACGCGCACCGAGCTTGCCATCGGCCGCGCCATGGACGCGCTCATGCGCGGGCGCACCAGCTTTGTGATCGCGCACCGTCTGTCGACGATCGTGGACGCCGACCTGATCTTGGTCATGGACCACGGCAACATTATCGAGCAGGGCACGCATAAGGAGCTGCTGGCTGCCGAGGGTGCCTACGCCGACCTCTATCTGAGCCAGTTCGCATAATGTGACAAAGGGACAGTCTCTTTGCCACATCACAAATAAGGCGCGCCGGGGGTGAATTCCCTGGCGCGCCTTTGCGTTGATGCCGATGTCGTTTTGTGCCGCTTGCGTTCCTAGCGTTCGTCCACGAGCTTGGCGACGAGGGCTTTGAGCTCGGCCACCTCTCGCTCGAGTTCCTTGACGCGGCGGGCATTCTCGGTGATGCCCTGGCGGTTGAGGGCGGACTGCTCGGCGGCGTCATCGGGCATGTACTCGCGATGCTGCTTGGCGTCGAAACTCTCCTCGAACACACGGCAGCCGTTGCGCTTGATGATGCGTCCCGGCACGCCCACGACGGTGCAGTTGTCGGGGACGTCCTTAACGACGACCGAGTTGCCGCCGATCTTGACGTTGTTGCCGATGCGGATGTTGCCGAGCACCTTGGCGCCCGTGCCCACCGTGACATTGTTGCCCAGGGTGGGGTGACGCTTGCCGGTCTCGTTGCCGGTGCCGCCGAGCGTGACGCCCTGGTAGAGCACACAGTTGTCGCCCACAATGGTGGTCTCGCCGATGACGACGCCCATGGCGTGGTCGATAAAGAAATGCTTGCCGATCTGTGCCGCGGGGTGAATCTCGACGCCGGTGATGTGGCGGGTGATTTGCGAGAGCACGCGGGCGAGCGAGCGATGTCCATGCTCCCACAGCCAGTGCTCGGGCACGTGGTTCCACTTGGCGTGCAGGCCAGGATAGGAAAGGAAGATGACCAGACCGTTTTGCGCGGCGGGGTCCTGCGCTTGGACGGTTTTGATGTCCTCGCGAATGGTATTGATAAAGCTCACCGGCCGCCCTCCCTTAGCGCCATGGCAATGCGATTCAATAAAGTATAGCGATTCGCTAGGGATTAGGAAGGACAATCTTGGCGGCATTGCGCGACAGGTGTCAGTTATGCAAACTTGCTGGTAATGGAGTCATGCTTTTGTGGGGTTGCGCACGAGGGGGCACCGCAACCGTATACTGGTCAACTTGGACGTATCCGCGCCCACAACTGAGAGGTTTTACTTCATGGGTTTCATCAATTTTATTGCCGAGCTGCTTAAGGACCCGCGCACCGCGATCGCCAGCTGGATCGCCGCCGGCCCGCTTATGGCCTACGGCTGCGTGTTCCTGATCATCTTTATCGAGACGGGCGTGGTGTTCTTCCCGTTCCTTCCCGGTGATTCGCTGCTGTTCGCCTCGGGTTTCTTTGCCCACAATGGCGGCTTTAACATTGTGGCGCTTCTGGCCACCGCATGGGCCGCTGCCATTTTGGGCGATCAGTGCAACTTTATGATCGGTCACTTCTTTGGCAAAAAGATCATCGCTTCGGGCAAGGTCAAGGCTATGACGCCCGAGCGCATCAAAAAGTCCGAGGATTTCTTGGACAAGTGGGGCCACCTGGCCATCTTCCTGGGTCGCTTCTTCCCGTTTATCCGCACCTTTGTGCCCTTTATTGCCGGTATGGGCGGCATGCACTGGCGCAACTTTGTCATCTTTAACGTGCTGGGTGGCATTACCTGGTCAACGCTCTTTACACTGCTGGGCTACTTCTTTGGTGGCATTCCCTTTGTACAGGAGCACTTTGAGCTGCTAATCGTTGGCATCGTTGCCGTGTCGATCATCCCGACCGTGGTCGGTCTGGTCAAGGCTAAGCTGGGCAAAAAGAACGCATAGCTCGAGCCAACGCGCAAACCGTGCAGTTGAGGCCCGTCCCCGTTTACGGTGGCGGGCCTCTTCAGCTTCGGTCAAATGAAAATACTTTACTTAGTTAAAGAAAAGCGTTTTATCAGACGCGTACGGGGAGTACAATCTCGTGCATGCGAATCGACGTGCCATCGGCTTTGATGCCGTTTGCGTGTCCCGTCCGGCTCTACGCTCCGGGCGTGCGACGTTGCGACGCGGCCGGCCTCGGTCCTTGCGTGCGGGTTCGCGAGTTTGCAACTGTGTATGTAAGGAGCGACATATGACTGTCGAGAAGAAGGATATCGATTGGGGTAGCCTCGGCTTTGGCTACATGAAGACCGATTACAGCTACGAGGCCCATTGGAAGGACGGCGAGTGGGACGAAGGCGGCCTGACCACCGACCACACCCTGCATGTCTCCGAGTGCGGCGGCATCTTCCATTACTGCCAGGAGGTCTTTGAGGGCCTGAAGGCCTACACCGCCGAGGACGGCAGCATCGTCTGCTTCCGCCCCGATATGAACGCCGAGCGTATGTACAACTCTGCGCAGCGCCTCGAGATGCCCCCGTTCCCCAAGGACAAGTTCGTTGAGGCCGTCAAGCAGGTCGTTTCTGCCAACGCCGCCTGGGTTCCGCCCTTCGGTTCCGGCGCGACCCTGTACGTGCGTCCGTTTATGATCGGCTCCGGTGACGTGATCGGCGTGGCTCCCGCTCCTGAGTACACGTTCCGCATTCTCGTGACCCCGGTCGGTCCGTACTTTAAGGGTGGCCTCAAGCCCGTCAAGCTGCGCGTTTCCGAGTATGACCGTGCCGCACCGCACGGCACCGGCAACATCAAGGCCGGCCTCAACTACGCCATGTCCCTTAAGCCCACGATGGAGGCCCATCGCGAGGGCTATGCCGAGAACCTGTATCTCGACTCCGAGTCCCGCACCTATGTCGAGGAGACCGGCGGTGCCAACGTCCTGTTCGTGAAGGAGGACGGCACGCTCGTCGTTCCGCAGTCGCACACTGACTCCATCCTGCCCTCTATCACCCGTCGTTCGCTCGTTCAGGTTGCTCAGGACCTGGGCATGACCGTTGACCAGCGTCCCGTCGAGTGGGCCGAGGTCAAGGCCGGCACCTTTGTGGAGTGCGGCCTGTGCGGCACCGCTGCCGTCATCTCCCCGGTGGGCGAGATTGACAACAAGGTCTATGGCGCCGACGAGACCGTGACCTTCCCGGCTGGCTACACCGAGATCGGTCCCGTGATGAAGAAGCTTCGCGAGACTCTGACCGGCATCCAGTCTGGTGCTGTCGAGGACAAGCACAACTGGGTTTACACCGTCGCGTAAGCTGTCTTAGCTGTCCGGCCCGAGGGCGACCTTCCTTTCCGGTGCGTCCTCGGACATGAAAGAACCCCCGCTGCGCACTACGTGCGGCGGGGGTTCTTTCGTCCTGCGGAGTGCGCCGGAAAGGAAGGCCGCGCTTTTGTTTTGGTTCGCGCCATGTGGGGGTGGCGGCGACGTGCATTTTTGCGAGTATTCTGCAATCGAAGGCCCCTGCATACCGACCTCGGGCAAAAAAATCGGGAGTTCTCGATGCTTTATACGGATGATGGGCGGGGTTATGGGCTGGCAGCGTTTGATTTGCAGGGATATTCGCGGTCTTTGGCATTTATCGTGGCGCCCGAAGCTCTTGGTTATGTTGAATACTCCTAAAAATGCACGGCGCTTAGAGGGGGACCTTCGCGAAAAAGGAAACCGCCCCGTCGAAGTATGCATTCGACGGGGCGGTTTATACATTTGGACGATTAAGGATGCGCTGTCAAACTACTAGAACTTGACGGTCGGGGCCTGGCGGGCTGCTTCGGCGGCCTCG
>CABQLI010000102.1 GCA_902464965.1 uncultured Collinsella sp. | reverse complement strand
AGGCGGCAACGGCACCTGCTGCTGCCACCACCTTCATACGCCCTGTCATTTGTCGAGCAAACGCACGCACGGGCTACTCCATGTAGTAGAAATCATCGGCCGGGAGCTTGCCGCCCACGGCACTCGCGTCCGCATCGGCCAGCACCTGCAGATACCCACCGAGCGCGGTCTTCATATCCTTTCCCGTCTGGCACACGAGCATGCATCCGGGAATCGCTTTTCCGGCAATCGTGGCGTTATCCACGATGCCCGCATCGACCACGGCCTGAGCCCAGTCTGCCGGCGCCGCATTGACGGCCTTCACGCTCGCCTCATGGCAGTGCAAGAATTCCGCCACGGCCTCGGGATGCTCCTCGGCAAACGCGCGGCGCACCACGGTCACACCCGTCAGCAAGCGCGAGCCCGTGTCTCCTGCCAGCTCGTCCCACACGTCGGTCAGACTTACCGGCGCCGACAGCTTGCCCTCGCTCTTGGCGATGGCAGCGGTCTTGAACGGCTCCGGCAGCACGCCAACGGCGGACGGACCGGCAAGCAGGGCCGTCAGCACCTCGGTGGGCTCGCTCTTAAACTCGAGCGTCACCTGGCCGGTCAGGCCCGCGCGCTCCAACAGGTAGTTCATGACGTACTCCGGCGTGGCGCCCTTGCCCGTCATGTAGACGGTACGACCCGCCAGATCACCAAACGAGGTAACGTCCGCGTCGCCCGTCACCACGCTCAGCACGCCCAGCGTGTTGATGTCGATGACCTGCACCGCGCCCTCGGTCTTGTTGTAGAGTACGCTCGCCACGTTGGCGGGCACCAGGGCAATGTCGATATCGCCCTGAATGATCTTGGGAACGATCTCGTCGGCGGCAGTGTTGATCGCAAAGTCGAACTCATTGTCCGTCTCGCCATCGGCAGCCTGGTCCATAAACTGCACCAGGCCAATCGAGGTCGGCCCCTTGAGCGAGGCGACGTGCACCTCGACCGGCTCTGCGACAGCACCGGCGCCGTCCGTGGCAGCCGAGCCCACGGCGGACCCCGCCCCCGCAGCTCCGCCGCCACAGCCAGCCAGTGCGAGCGACAACGCGCCTGCGGCAAGCGCCGAGGCAAATCCTCGGCGCGTCATCTCAGCATCAAACGCACGCATCGCTAGCACGCCCCCTCGTTAGGCATCGTCCATGCGTGATGGTCGGTATGCAGCAATTCCTCGGCCAGCGGCGAGAGCGGCGCACCCAAGAACTCGCTATAGCACGCCTGAACATCGGGATTCTCGTGCGAGAAGCGAATCTCGGCGTTCGCATCGAGACCCCAGAGCACCTGGCCGCGCTCGGCTGCCAGCTCGCAGCCGTCGTGGATGGGCTGACCGCCGCCACCGACGCAGCCGCCCGGGCATGCCATAACCTCGACGAAGTCATAGCCCACACGGCCGTCGCGAATCGCGTCGAGTAGGCGGGCGGCGTTGCCCAGCCCGTGTGCCACGGCGACGCGCACCTTGGTGCCATCGATATCGGCGACGGCTTCCTTCCAGCCGTCGAGTCCGCGCACGTCGGTAAAGAAATCGGCATCCGGGTTCTTGCCCGTCACCAGGTAGTAGGCCGAGCGCACGGCGGCCTCCATCACGCCGCCCGTGGCGCCAAAGATCACACCCGCGCCTGTGCCAAAGCCCAGCGGCGTATCGAGCGGCTCCTCAACCAGCGTGTCCACGCTCACGTGGCTCGCGCGGATCATGCGCACCATCTCGCGCACCGTCAGCGCAACGTCCACATCGGGTGCGCCGCCATCGCCCACCATGCTCGGCAGCGCGCACTCAGCCTTCTTGGCCGTGCACGGCATAACGGACACCACAAACAGACGCTCGGGCTCCACGCCCAGCACCTTGGCGTAGTAGGTCTTGGCGATGGCGCCGAACATCTGCTGCGGCGACTTGGATGTGGACAGGCTGTCGACAAACTCCGGATAGCGCGCCTTCACAAAGCGCACCCAGCCCGGGCAGCAGCTCGTAAACATGGGCCAGCCGCGGCTATCGTCCTCACCCTTAGCAGCGGCACCCAGGCGCTCGAGCAGCTCGGAGCCCTCCTCCATGATGGTGAGGTCGGCCGAGAAGTCGGTGTCGAACACGTACTCAAAGCCCACGCGGCGCAGCGCGCAAGCCAGGCGCTCGACGGTAGCCTCCTCGCGCGGAATGCCGAGCTCCTCGCCCCAGGCGCTACGCACGGCAGGCGCGATCTGCACCAGCACGATCTTGTCGGGATTAGCGAGCGCGTCAAACACGGTCTCAGTATCGTCGCGTTCGCGCAGTGCGCCCGTCGGGCAATGCGTAATGCACTGGCCGCACGCGACGCAATCGGTCTTGCCGATCGGCGCGCGCCCGCGGGTACCCACGGCGGTATGCGTGGCGCGGTTGGTCAGGTCCCAAATCCCTAGGCCCTGCACGCTCTCGCACACCTTGATGCAGCGCATGCATTTAATGCACTTGTCGTTTTCGCGGATGATGGGAAAATCGAAATCCCAGCCCTCACCCGCCAAATGCCTTTGATACGGCAGATAGAAAATGCCCAGGTCGTTGGCGATGGTCTGTAGGTTGCAGTTGCCGCTGCGCACGCAGCTCGTGCACTGCGAATCGTGCTGGGACAGCAGCAGCTGCACGTTGGTGCGACGGGCCTCGCGGGCCTTGGGGCTGTTGGTGTGGACCACCATGCCGTCGAGCACGTAGTTGTTGCAGGCGGCAACCAGCTGGTCGCAGCCCTCAACCTCGACCACGCACACGCGGCAGCCGCCGATCTCGTTTAGATCGCGCAGGTAGCACAGGGTGGGAATCTGGATGCCGACGGACTTGGCCGCGTCCAAGATCGTGGTGTGCTCGGGCACCACGACTTCGCAGTTATCGATAATGAGCCTGACCATGTTGTGCGCTCCGTTTTCGCTGTTGTCGCCGACGGTGGTTTTGTTGAGCTCTACCATTCCAGATTCCTCCCTCCGCGGAACGCGCCAAAGCCAAAGTGGTCGCAACGCAGGCAGCGGCTTGCCTCCTGGCGCGCCTCCTCCTCGGTAAGGCCCTGCTCGACCAGATTCCAATCGTGAATGCGCTCGCCGGCCTCGCGCTCGCCCAGCTCGCAGCGGCCGCACTCATGCTTGCCCTTAAACTGAACGGTCGGCAGCTCCACGTCGAGCTTAATCTTGTGGTCGAAGCCCAGGTAGCGGTCGATATTTGCCGAAGCTACGCGGCCGGCGTTGATGGCACGGATGACGGTGGCGGGGCCGGTCTGGCAGTCGCCGCCGCTAAAGAGGCCATCGAAACTGGGCACGGCGCCGTCCGAATCGGTGACGACGCGACCCCACTTGCAGGCGATGCCCATGTCCTCAAATGGCTTGGAGTCGATGTCCTGGCCGATGGCCACGAACACGCGCTCGCAGGGAATGACGCGCTCGGGCGTCGCGGCGGCACGCGGGGCCGGACGACCGCGACGGGGCTCGCCGATAATCTGCGGTTGCACGCGCAGGCCGCTCACGCGACCGTCCTCGCCCGTCTCGATGGCGAGCGGGGCCGTCAGCTCCAGCACCTCGCAGCCCTCGGCCTGGGCACCGGCAATCTCGGCGTCCTGAGCCGTCATATCGCAGATGCGGCGGCGGTAGACAATGCTTACCTTTTCGGCACCGCAGCGCACGGCAGAGCGCGCCACGTCCATGGCCACGTTGCCGCCGCCGATGACGCACACGCGCTGGCCGCTCAGGTCGGGCAGCTCGTCGTCGCCGATGGCACGCAGCATCTTGACGGCCGACTCCACGCCGGGAGCCTCTTCGCCCGGAAGGCCGAGCTTCTTATCGCTGTGGGCACCAATGGCCAGATAGACGGCATCGAACTCGTCGCGCAGGCGGGCAAGCTCCTCGCCGTTCACGGAGTGGTCGAGCTCAACGTCGATGCCGGCGCTCAAGATCCAGTCGATCTCGGCCTGCAGACGCTCGCGCGGCAGACGATAGCTGGGGATGCCGTAGCGCAGCATGCCGCCCAGGTGGTGACGCTGCTCAAAGATGGTCACCTTATGACCCATCACGGCCAGGTAGTAAGCGCAGGAAAGGCCGGCCGGGCCGCCGCCGATCACGGCGACGCGCTTACCGGTGTTGTCCACTACATGCGGTTTGTGGTCGTTGAGGTCGCTGTGCTCAACGGCAAAACGCTTGAGGGCGAGGATGTTCATGGGGTCGTCGACCATGCCACGGCGACAGTGCATCTCGCAGGGATGCTCGCACACCAGGCCGCAGACGAGCGGCAGCGGGTTATTCTTGCGGATGACCTTGACGGCATCGGCATAGCGGCCGGCCTCGACGAGCGAAATGTACCCGGGAATGTCGACGTGCGCCGGGCAGCCCGAGACGCACGGGACGCGGGCCTCGCGGTCAAAGCCGCAGGAGTGCTCACGAATGTGATGCTCAAAATCGTCGCGGAAGCCGCGAATGGCCGTGAGCGCCATGGCGCCAGCTTCGTAGCCGATGGCGCAGTCGCTCGAAAGGTAGATGGTGCGGGCCGTGCGCTCAATCAGGTTGAGCGTAGACTCGTCGGCGCGGCCCTCGAGCACATCGGCGAGCAGATCGCTCAGCGCGCTCAGGCCCACGCGGCAGGGCGTGCACTTGCCGCAGCTCTGCGTCGAACACAGGTTGACGAGCGCTGCCGTAAACTCAACGGGACACGGGGCGAGCGAACTCACCGCCAGACGGCGTCCGAGCGCATCGTGCAGGTCGTCCATGACGGCCTGAGCGTGGCTGCGTTCCATTACATGCAGTCGAGCCATAAGATCCCCTCTCACATGGCAGCCCGGAGGCGAGGCCGGGCGAAATTGCTACACGCAACACACTGACCTAAATAGTTATTTGGCAGCAACACGGTTCGGCAGGCGGTATGAAACGTCGTCCTCAGCGGTGAAAAAGGACATTACCGCAGATAAATGCCATATTTGATAAAACGCGTTACCCACAATGCGGCACTTAGGGACGTTCCTTTTAATATGAGCAGGACATTGTCAAGAGGCAAAATCGGGCCTGG
>CABQLI010000101.1 GCA_902464965.1 uncultured Collinsella sp. | reverse complement strand
TGCGCCCGCCCCAACCGGTGGGCGCATATAATTATCGAGGTTCTTTCTATAAAGGAGACGCTATGCCGAATGTCCCCACGATCACCCCGGGCCCAGATGATACCGAGCGCACGCCCGAAGGTGCCACCGAAACGTTTCCTCTGATTACAAACGTACATGCCGACAAGCAGAGCGGACGCGCGAACGATACGGCCGAGATTTCCGATGAAGAGGCATATGCCAAGCTCAAGGCAAAGCGTGCCGAACGCCGACGCAAAAAGCTGATTCGTCGCGGTATTGCCGCCGGCGTCGTGGGTGCCGTCGCGCTCATTGCCATTGTCGCAACCCTGGTTATCAATGTGCAGCCACAGGGCGCTAGCGGTCCTGTGACCGACATGGTGACCGAGGGCACGTTTACCACAACGGTCGAGGCGAAAGGCCAGCTCAAACCCATTTCGTCCTCAGTGGTCTCCCCTTCTGTCGACGGCACGGTCGATTCTATCAACGTGCAGGCAGGCCAATCCGTCAACGAGGGCGACGTGCTTATGACCATTAAAAACGACGAGCTCGATCGCAACGTTGCCGAGGCGCAGCGTGCAGTTGCTGCCGCTCAAGAAGACCTCGCCAACGCGCAGAAAGCCGCAGCTGCTGCGCAGGCCACCCCAACGACGGACGTCGAGGGAGCTTCCGCAGCGGCTGGCGTCTCCGCCGCATCAGTGGACACGAACGCCGTATCGGCCGCGCAGCGCAGCCTCGCATCAGCCCAAGCAAACCTCGACCAGGCGAACGCCAAGGCCTCCAGTCGCACGGTCACGGCCCCGAGCTCGGGTAGCATCGTGGAGCTCAATGCCAAAGTGGGCGCCACGGTTACAGGCGGCATGATCATGGGCGAAAGCGATACGAGCGGCGGCAAGCAGTGCATGCAGATCGCCGACCTATCTAAGATGAAGGTGACCGTGCAGGTGGGCGAAAAGGACATCGCCAAGATCGCCGTTGGGCAGAGCGCCAACGTCACGTATCCCGCGTTTCCCGATATCGTGAGCCAGGGCACCGTCACGGCTATCGCGTCGGTGGCAAACTCCGACGCCGCCAACAGTGGCGGCGGCAGCGTAACCTTTAACGTCGACATTCTCATCGAGGCGCCCGACGCGCGCCTGAAGCCGGGCATGACGGCCGAGGTATCGGTGGTGACCGAGCAGCTCGACGACGTGGTGATGGTGCCGACGATGGCGCTCATGACCGAAGACGGCGAACACTATTACGTCAACGTGGCGACTGATGACGAGGGCAAGCAAACCCGTCGCGTGAAGGTGACCGTCGTGACGCAAAACGACAACGAAGCCGTAGTCGGTAAGACACAGGTCAAGCGCGACGACCAGGGCAACGAGATCAACCCCAACGTGCCGGTTACAAAGCTGCGCGATGGCGACACCCTCGTCATGGACACCGGAGCGGACGCAACAGCTGACGGCGGTTACAGCGCGGATTCGGGCAGCATGTCTGCCGACGAGGGAATGTAATGCGTCCCGTCATCGACATTCGCAACGTGCACCGCATCTTTGAGAGCGAGGCCGGCTGCGCCCATATCCTGCACAACGTGAGCCTTGCGGTGATGAGCGGCGAATTCGTCGCTATCACCGGCCCCTCGGGCTCGGGCAAGTCAACGCTCATGAACATCCTGGGCTGCCTGGACAAACCGACGGCGGGCGACTACTACCTGCAAGGGCTCAACGTGGCCGAGCTTGACGATGACGAGCTCACCGAAGTTCGCGCCCTGAGCATTGGCTTTGTCTTTCAGAGTTTCAACCTGCTGCCGCGCCTGTCGGTTATCGAAAACGTCATGTTGCCGCTGGCCTACACCAATGTGCCCCGTAGCCAGCGCGAAATGCGCGCCGTGCACGCGCTGCAGGCTGTCACGCTGCCCGTCGACCACTGGGACCACCGCATATCCGAGCTCTCGGGCGGCCAGATGCAGCGTGTCGCCATCGCGCGCGCCCTCGTCAATGACCCGCCCATCATTCTGGCCGACGAGCCGACGGGAAACCTGGACTCCGCTACCGGAGCGCTTGTGATGGAGACCTTCCATAAGCTCCAGAAGCGCGGCAAGACCATCGTGCTTATCACACACGACCCCGGCATCGCCGCCGAGGCCGACCGTGCCGTGACCATCCGCGACGGTCGCATTCGCGACGGCGCGTATATTCCACATGCACCGCGGACCCTGCGCAGCGCCGTAGATAGCCTGCCCATGATTTCCGCCTCCGCCAACCCGCCGAAAGGAGTGGTGGCATGAGCGCCCGCGATCTCATCCAGGAAGCCCTTCACTCGCTCGAAGCCAACAAGGGGCGCAGCCTGCTCACCATCCTGGGCATTGTCATCGGCATCGCCTCGGTAATCGCCATGACTTCGCTCATCGGCGGCATCCAAAACAGCCTGGTCAACAGTCTGGGCCTCAATGCGGCACGTATGGTTCAGATCTATTCGTCCCAAGAACTCACCGAGTCGGACATCGAGAAACTTCAAAAACTGGTGCCGCAGATAGAGCAGATCGGCATTGTCGACAGCGCGTACACCGAGTACAAGACCGGCGATAAAAGCTATACCGTCATGGCGCAGGGCGTCGATAGCGACATGCTCGACGCGGTGGGGGCCGGCAAGCTCGTTGCGGGGCGTACCTATTCCCAGGCCGAGTCTCAATCAGGCTCGCGCGTGGCGCTCATCAGCCGCGGCGGCGCCGATCAGCTGTACGGCAACGAACAGGATGCGCTGGGGAAAACCATCAAGGTGTCCAACGGCGAAGTGCAGATTGTAGGCGTGATAGATGGTGGCAGCGACTCCATGGGCTCGCTCACGCTGTATATGCCACGCGAAACCATCTCCGGCCTGTTTGGTGACGAGAATCCTTCATTCCCCAGCGTGACGGCACTCGCCGCCGAGGGCACGGACATGGATGAGCTTTGTAAGACCATCGAGTCCAAGGTGCGCGCGATGAAGGGCATCGCGGACGATGATGAGTACGACAGCGTATCGGCGACCTCCATGAAAAGCGCCATCGATGCGCTCAACTCCTTTATGGGCGCGTTCTCGCTCATCATGGGTGCTGTCGCCAGCATCTCGCTACTTGTCGGCGGTATCGGCATTATGAATATGATGCTCACCAACGTGACTGAGCGCATCCGCGAGATCGGCATCCGCCGCGCTCTGGGCGCAAGCCGTCGCGATATCACCGCGCAGTTTTTGGCCGAATCCTCGGCGCTGTGCGTCACCGGCGGACTGCTAGGTGTCCTGATTGGCTATCTGCTGGCATGGGGCCTCGCGATGTTTGCCTCCGGATCCGGGATTCTTGGCGAGCTCGGTGCCAGCGGGCAAATCACACCGAGTTTTTCAATCGCCACCGTGCTGCTGGCCTTCGCCGTCTCCGTCGGAATCGGCGTAATCTTTGGCTACTACCCCGCTCGCCGCGCGGCAAAGCTCGACCCGGTGGAGTGCCTACGCTACCAGTAAGCCACCACCAACAAGTTGCGGTGAATTAGGGACTGGATATGCTCTCTAGCAGCAAAAACAGACGCTATTTCACCGCAACTCATTGAAGGGCTGTTTACGCCAGTTCCGGGCGTCGTCCTCGAGCTATTGGTGGATGACGGGCTTGTACGGGTCGAGCTTGCTCGGGGCGCTCCTCCTCGCGGGCGGGATGGCGCGTAGGCGCGGCGAGCGCCTAGCGCGCGAACTCCCGTAAGAGCGCGTCTTCCACTTCCCGAAGCGAAAGGGCCCCGCCTCCCTCGGCGGGACGGGTGACCACGATGCAGCGCGCTCCCGCGTCACGCGCGGCGGCGAGCTTCTCGGCCGTGCCGCCTACGGTTCCCGAGTCCTTGGTCACAAGCCACTGGGCGCCCACCTGCCGAAGCATCGCCTCGTTGAGCTCGCGGGTGAAGGGCCCCTGCATGCCGATGACGTGCGACGGCGAAAACCCCGCGTCGATGCACTTCGTTATAGCATCGGGCAGCGGGAGTACACGCACGAAGAAGCGCTCCGCGAAATCGGCGACGCGCGTGTAGGGAGCAAGCTCCTTGCTCCCCGTCGTGAGAAGCGCGCGACCCGGGTTCTCGGAGAGAAAGCGCGCCGCGCAGGCGATCGACGCGACCGACACGACGCCTTTGGGCAGCGCCTCGACCGGGCGCGTAAGGCGCAGGCATCGTGCACCCACGGCGAGCGAAGCGGCCCGGATGTTGCCGCTTGCGAGCGTAGCGAAGGGGTGCGTGGCGTCGACGACGATGCGCGCGCCGGAAAGCTCACGCTCCATGTCGGCCTCGTCGAGCCTGCCCGCATGCACCTCGATGCCCGGAAGCTCGCCCAAAAGCTCGCCTCCGTACTCGGTTGCCGCGTAGGCACGGGCGGGGATTCCCGCCCCGCTCGCCCATTCGCACAGGAGGCGGCCCTCGGTGGTGCCGGCGAAGATGCGCAGCGCCGGCGCGGATGCGGGGGCCGTCACTTCGGGCCGCCTGGGCGCGTGATCTGGTAGAGCAGCGCGTTCATAATGGCGGCCGCCACGGTCGAGCCGCCCTTGCGACCCCTCGCGACGATGGCCGGCACGCGTCGCGCGAGTAGCTCCTCTTTCGCCTCGACCACGTTCACAAACCCAACCGGCACCCCAACGACGAGCGCGGGCGCGATCTTCCCCGCGTCCATGAGCTCGGCGAGGCGCAGAAGTGCTGTGGGAGCGTTGCCGACGGCCACGATGAGCGGACCCTCGATGCCGCAAGCTTTGTCCATGCTCGCAACGGCGCGAGTCGTGCCCGCGGCGCGCGCCGTTGCGGCGACATCCGGGTCGGCCATATAGCACACGGCCTGGCAGCCGATCTTCGCGAGCGCGGGCTTGCTTATGCCTGCGAGCGCCATGTTCGTGTCGGTGAGCACCGTGGCCCCTGCGCGCAGTGCGTCGAGCGCACAGTGCGCGGCGTCATGGGTGAACACGAGGGAATCGGCGTACGAGAAGTCGGCAGTGGTGTGGATGACGCGCTTCACGACGGGCTCTTCGAGCGGCGGG
>CABQLI010000100.1 GCA_902464965.1 uncultured Collinsella sp. | reverse complement strand
AATATAATGCGGGCGGGCACGCGGCCCTCTCGGGTTTGGGGCGCGACACACCGGACTGGGTTATCTGAATGAATATGGTGAAGGCCCCTTTCGGGGCCTTCTTTTTATAAAAATTCGCCTACTCGGTGGACTTCGGGTTCTAGGTCTACGTTGAATTGGTCTTTGACGGTTGTTTGGATGTGGCGGATGAGTTCGTTGACGTCGGCGGCGGTGGCGTGGTTGGCGTTGACGATAAAACCGCAGTGCTTTTCGCTTACCTGCGCGCCGCCAACGGCGTGTCCTCGCAGGCCGGCATCCATGATGAGCTTGCCGGCAAAGTAACCCTCGGGGCGCTTGAAGGCGGAACCGGCACTCGGCATGTCGAGCGGCTGCTTGTCCTCGCGGCGCTGGCGGTAGTCGTCCATGTCGGCCTTGATCATCGCGGCGTTGCCCGGTGCGAGGTTGAAGGTGGCAGAAAGAACGATAAAGCCGTCGTCGGCGATGCGACTCTTGCGATAGCCCAGGTTAAGCTCGTCGACATCGAACTCAATGATATTGCCGCTGCCGCGGGTTCCGTCGTCGAGCACGCGTGCGGGCTTATAGACGCGCACGGACTCCAAAACATCGGCCATGCAGGCGCCATAGGCACCGGCGTTCATATAGCAGGCGCCGCCGACCGAGCCGGGGATGCCCGAGAGGGGCTCCATGCCGGTAAGACCAGTCTCGGCTGCCGCGGCCGCTACGTCCGAGAGCAGCGCGCCGGCTGCCGCCGTAACATGTGTGCCGTCGACGGTGATGTTAGAGAGGCCTTCGCCCAGTGCCACGACGACACCGCGGATACCCTTGTCACCGACGAGCAGGTCGGAGCCGTTGCCCACGATGGTGAGCGGCAGATCGCAGCGGTAGCAGGTGTCAAGCGTGGCGACGAGTCCCTGCTCGGTGTCGGGCGTGACAAAGACATCGGCCGGGCCGCCGATCTTAAACGTGGTGTGCTCGCGCATGGGCTCGCTCATGAGCACGTTGTCCTCGCCGGCAACACCGGCGAGCGCGCAGAGCAGGTCCTCGTTAAAAAAGTCATTTTCGTGCATACGAATATCCGCCTTATGGTGGTCGTTTTCATCAATCGAATGCAATATACCCCACCCGGATGGATTTGGTGCAAAGTAACCTGACCCCAATGCATCACATGGTGCAAAGGGGTCAGGTTGCTTTGCACCAATCGCGGCGATAAAACAGCCGTCTACCGGATTGGTAAAGTGTTTATCATCAAGGTAGAGGGACGGTCGCTATACTTTCAAGAGATTGCGCGAATACTCGGAAGGAGCGAGATGGGCAACAAAGTTACTCTTAAGCAGATTGCCCAGGAGGTGGGGCTTTCCCCCTCATCGGTCTCGCTTGTCCTTAACAATCGGCCTTGTCGCATCTCGGAAGAAAACCGCAAGCGCATCAAAGAGGTCGCGGCGCGCAACCACTATGTTCCTAACCAGATTGCGCGCAGCCTGGTCATGCGCGAGTCGCGCACGCTGGGCCTTATCGTTCCCAACATCGAGAGCCGCTTTTTTGCCTCGCTCGCCGGCAGCCTGGAAAAGCGCTGCCGCGAGGACGGCTACGCGCTCTTTATTACCAGCTCGGGTGGAAGTGCCGAGGACGATCTGGAGCTCCTGCGCCAGCTGGTGACGCGTGGCGTCGATGGTGTGTTCTTGGTCGTGGGCGACGAGTTCTCGGACGACCGCGCCCTGCGCGAAGAGGTCAGCCATCTGCCTATCCCGGCTGTTATGGTCGACCGTGCCATTGAGGGACTCGAGTGCGACAAGGTGATGTTTGACCACGAGATGGGTGGCTACATGGCTACCCGTTATCTGATCGAGCGGGGGCACCGTCGCATTGCCTGCTTGGTTAACGCGCGCCGTTCCAATACGGGCCGCAAGCGACTTGCCGGCTATGAGCGCGCGCTGCGCGAGGTTGGCCTGCCGATCGACGCGCGTTTGGAGTTTGAGAGCGAGTACTACATTCCGAGTGCCTACGAGGCCTCGGAGGCGGTGCTCGCAACCGACGCCACCGCCGTGTTCGCAAGCTCGGATAACATTGCCCTCGGTTTGCTCAAGCGCCTGCACGAGATGGGGAAGAGCATTCCGGACGATATCTCGGTGGTGAGCTATGACAACTCGGCGGCCGACGTTCTCTTTGAGCCGGCGCTGACCGCGATTGAGCAGGATCCTGGTGTCCTTGCGGAGCATGCTTTTGGCTGCATGTCTAAGCGTCTTGCCGGTAGGGGCGGTAGGCGCGCCGAAGAGGTCGTTCTGGAGCCGGCGCTTATCGTTAAGGACAGCGTGCTCGAGCTTACTAAACATAACTAAAAACGTTTATCAATTTGCAGAGACTGAATGTGGAGCACCTGTGACGGGCAATGCCGCAGGTGAATGTCTGCTTTTGCCTGTCAACATGGCAAATCAGGATGCTAAAACGTTTTTTCATACTGGTAAAACGTTTTAGCAAATATACTTGTCCCAACGAAAGGTTGCCGTATTGGAGGGTGACCATACAGCGAAGGGACATAAACAATGGCTAAAACACTGGGGACGCCGTGGCAAAAGCTGGGACATGAGGTGCCGGCTTCCGAGCTCGAGGGCGTCGACCTGTATTGGCGCGCATCGAACTACCTGTCCGTCGGCCAGATTTACCTTCGCTCCAACCCGCTGATGCGCCCCGACTTTGTTGACGAGAAAACCGGTGAGGTGCGCGACTTTGGTCGTCCGGACGTTAAGCACCGCCTGGTCGGTCACTGGGGTACCACGCCCGGCATCAACTTCCTGTTCGGCCACGTTAACCGTCTTATTGCCGATCACAACCAGAACGCCATTTTCTTGATGGGCCCGGGCCACGGTGGCCCCGCCGGCACCGCCCAGTCGCTGCTCGATGGCACCTACCGTGAGATCCGCCCCGACATCACCAATGACGAGGCTGGCCTGCAGAAGTTCTTCCGCCAGTTCTCTTATCCCGGCGGCATCCCGAGCCACTTTGCGCCCGAGACGCCCGGCTCCATCCACGAGGGCGGAGAGCTCGGCTACACGCTCAGCCACGCCTACGGCGCCGTCATGGACAACCCGAGCCTGTTGGCCGTGGCCGTGGTGGGCGACGGCGAGTCCGAGACCGGTCCGCTCGCGACTTCTTGGCAGTCCAACAAGCTCGTGAACCCGGCAACCGACGGAATCGTCCTGCCGATCCTGCACCTCAACGGCTACAAGATTGCCAACCCCACCATCCTTGCCCGCGTGTCCGACGAAGAACTCACCAAGTTCTTTGAGGGCATGGGCTATAAGCCGCACTTCTTTGTCGCCGGTTTTGACGACGAGAGCCATGCAAGCATCCACGAGCGCTTCGCTGCCCTGTTTGAACAGGTCTTTGACGAAATTTGTGACATCAAGGCCACCGCACAGGCCCAGGCCGCCGCGGGCGAGACCGTGGTCCGCCCGGCCTATCCCATGATCGTGTTCCGCACGCCCAAGGGCTGGACTTGCCCCAAGCACATCGATGGCAAGAAGACCGAGGACTCCTGGCGCGCCCATCAGGTACCGCTGGCGAGTGCCAAGGACACCCACGAGCACTTCCGCGTGCTGCGCGAGTGGCTGCGCTCCTACAGGCCCGAGGAACTCTTTACGCCCGAGGGCCAGGTGCGCCCCGAGGTAACGGCCTTTATGCCGACCGGTGAGCTGCGTATCGGCGCCAACCCCAACGCAAACGGCGGCAAGGTGCGCCGCGGGCTCGAGCTCCCCGATATTCACGCCCACGAGATCCCCGTCGCAAGCAAGGGTCACGGCTGGGGCTCCACCGAGGCCGCCCGTGTCTTTGGTGAGTACACCGCCGACGTCCTGGCCAAGAACATGGACGGCTTCCGCATCTTCGGTCCCGACGAGACCGCGTCCAACCGCCTGCAGGCTGCCTACAAGGTGACCAAAAAGCAGTGGGATGCCGGCTTTTACGGGGACGAGGCCAACGACGAGCTGCTGGCCGGTTCCGGTAAGGTTGTCGAGCAGCTGTCCGAGCACCAGTGTGAGGGCTTCCTCGAGGCCTACGTGCTCACCGGCCGCTCCGGCGTGTGGAGCTCCTACGAGAGCTTTGTCCACGTCGTCGATTCCATGGTCAACCAGCACTGCAAGTGGCTCGAGGCCACCAAGCGTGAGATTCCGTGGCGTGCTCCCATCAGCGGCCTCAACATTTTGCTGTCGAGCCACGTGTGGCGTCAGGACCACAACGGCTTCTCGCACCAGGATCCCGGCTTTATCGACCTGCTGCTCAACAAGGCCAACGATACGCATATCGTGAATGCCTACTATCCGGCCGACGCCAACATGGCCCTTGCCGTGGCCGAGCGTGTCTACCAGTCCACCGACTGCGTCAACGCCATCTTCTGTGGCAAGCAGCCCGCCCCCACCTTCCAGACGGTCGACGAGGCCAAGTCCGAGCTCGCCGAGGGCGTCGCGACTTGGGAGTGGGCATCGACTGCCGACTCGCTCGCCGAGGCCGACGTCGTGGTCGCCACGTGCGGTGACGTACCGACGCTCGAGGCTCTGGCTGCAACCGATATGCTGTGCGAGCTAGGCATTAAGGTGTGGTTCGTCAACGTGGTCGACCTGCTCAAGATCCAGAACGTCTGCGAGAACGACCAAGCCATCAGTGATGAGCGCTGGGCTGAGCTGTTCGGTTGCGGCGAGAAGCCCGTGCTCTTCGCATTCCACGCCTATGCCGGCACGATCCGCCGTCTGATTTGGAACCGTCCCGGCCACGACGTCTTCCGCGTCCATGGCTACGAGGAGAAGGGCTCCACGACCACGCCGTTCGACATGCTGCGCCTGAACAACATGGACCGCTGGGCCCTGGCCGCCGACGTGCTGCGCATGGTCGACGCCGATAAGTTTGCCGAGCAGATTGATAAGTGGGAGGCCTTCCGCACCGAGGCCTTTGACTTCGCGTGTGACGAGGGCTTCGATCACCCGGCCTTTACCGACTGGGTCTGGCCCGACGCCGCAGCCGCAACAGCAGCCGACGGCGCGCTTTCCGCAACGCAGCTAACCGCCGGCGACAACGAGTAGGTAGGCATCCGGGACGGTTTCGCGCTGGGGCTGCCTCCGGGCTGGTGCCCTTCCTCGGAGAAGTGGGCTTCGCGAACTTC
>CABQLI010000099.1 GCA_902464965.1 uncultured Collinsella sp. | reverse complement strand
TCGCGCATCATTAATGGGACCTATGCGTTTCAGGAGATGCTGCCAACCGAAGCCGAGCTGACCGCGGAATTTGGCTGCACGCGCAATACCGTCCGCCGCGCTTTGAGTATGCTGGCAGACGAGATGTTTGTGCAGCCCATACACGGCAAGGGCGTGCGCGTTATTTGGCTCAAGGGCGAAACCGACATGCTGGGCGCACTCGAGGAAGTCGAGTCGTTTGGCGAATTTGCAAAGCGCAACAATGCCGTCGCATCGACCGAGGTCAAGTCTTTTGAACATTTGATTTGCACTGAGCAACTCTCTCGTCGCCTGGGCTTTAAGGTGGGCGAGGAGTTGATTCGCGTGGTGCGTGTCCGAAGCCTTAACGGCAACGCACGCCAAGTAGACCATGGTTACTTTTTGGAGTCGATCGCCAAGGGCCTGACGCCCGAGATCGCCGCAAAGTCAATTTACGACTATCTGGAGCACAAACGCGGCGTCAAGGTGATGGCGAGCCGTCGTACGGTGAGTGTCGAACTCGCCAACGATGAGGACTGCAGCTATCTTGACCTTGGCAAATACAACTGCGTTGCCGTCATGGAGAGCCAGTCGTACACCTCGGACGGCATCCTGTTTGAGGTTACGCATGCCCGCACGCATCCCGAGATCTTCCACTACCGCGTCAACTCTAAGCGATAGCCGGCTAGCTCGCAGCCTGACGAGACTCATGCCCTCAAAGCGAACGAAAACGCCCGGTCAAACCGACGATGCGTCGGTTTGACCGGGCGTTTTCTCTGCATTAGATAACAAATAATTGTTTATACAAAACTTGTCAAGTATCAAGTTGAAATTACCGTTCACCGAAGTTTTTCTACCGCTCTAGTAATACTTGTTCAAACAACTAGCCAAATAGCGTATTGTACAAATCAGCAAAAGGGGCAAAGTCCCCGAGCCAATCTCCGAAGGCGGCGGCAAAGGGTGCCGCCACGGTGTGAAAGGGTGGATTGTAATGAAGAACGAAATGAGCAGAAGGCAGTTCCTGGGCTTTGCTGGTTCCGCGGCTGCGGTTCTTGGTCTGGGTCTCGTGGGCTGCGGTGGCTCCGCCGGTTCCGGCTCCTCTGCTTCTGGTGACGCTGCCGAGGTCTACTTCCTCCAATTCAAGCCCGAGGTCGACAAGGAGTGGAAGGAGATCGCCAAGGCCTATAAGAAGGAGAAGGGCGTCGAGGTCAAGATCGTGACCGCTGCTTCCAACACCTACGAGGAGAAGCTTAAGTCCGAGATGTCCAAGAGCTCCGCTCCGACCCTGTTCCAGGTCAACGGCCCCACCGGTCTTAAGAACTGGAAGGATTACTGCGCCGACCTGTCCGATACCAAGCTCCGCGGTGAGCTCATTGATGACTCCCTGGCTCTGCAGTCCGACGGCAAGGATGTGTGCATCGACTGGGTTCAGGAGAGCTTCGGCATTATTTACAACAAGCAGCTGCTCGAGAAGGCTGGCTACAAGGCCGAGGACATCAACTCCTTCGACAAACTGAAGGCTTGTGCCGACGACGCTCGAGAAGGCTGGCTACAAGGCCGAGGACATCAACTCCTTCGACAAGCTGAAGGCTTGTGCCGACGACATCCAGGCCCGCAAGGACGAGCTTGGTGTCGAGGGTGCCTTCACTTCCGCCGGCATGGACGACTCCTCCAGCTGGCGCTACACCACCCACCTTGCCAACATGCCGCTCTACTACGAGTTTGAGAAGGAGCACAACCAGGAGGACGACGAGATCAAGGGTGAGTTCCTCGACAACTACAAGCAGATCTTCGACCTGTACATCACCGACTCCACCTGCGATCCTTCGCAGCTTGCCTCCAAGACCGGCGACGACGCCACCAACGAGTTCGCAACCGGCAAGGCCGTCTTCTACCAGAACGGCTCTTGGGCCTACTCTGACCTCGTCAAGGCCGGCATGACCGACGATCAGATTGGCATGATGCCGATCTACATCGGTGTTGACGGCGAGGAGAACCAGGGCCTGTGCTCCGGCGGCGAGAACTACTGGTGCGTCAGTTCCCAGGCTTCCGAGGATGCCCAGAAGGCCACCGAGGACTTCATGTATTGGTGCGTCACCGCTGACACCCCGACCAGCATCATCGCCGACAAGATGGGTCTGACCGCTCCGTTCAAGAGCGCCAAGGAGACCACCAACGTCTTCTCGCAGCAGGCCGTTGCCATGGCCAAGGACGGCAAGAAGACCGTCGCTTGGGACTTCGTCTACATCCCCTCTGAGGAGTGGAAGAAGAACCTCAAGCAGGCTCTGATCGCCTATGCTGCCGACAACAGCAAGTGGGACGGCGTCAAGAACGCCTTCGTCGATGGCTGGAAGACCGAGAAGGCCGCTTCCGAGTAAGCAATTGCTGCCCAAGCTATCTGATTAGCGACAGGGGGCGGGCAGACGTTGGTTTGCCCGCCCCCTGCATATTGAAAGGACCCTTTTATGGGCAAAGCACTCAAGCGCTGGTGGCCGCTCTTTATGCTGCCCACGTGCCTGGCGTTTATGATCGGGTTCGTGATCCCTTTTATCCAGGGCTTCTATCTCTCGTTCTGCCAGTTTATTATCATTAGTAACGCGCACTTTGTCGGTATCGAGAACTACGTGCGCGCGCTGTCCGATCCGCAGTTCTCCACGTCGTTCTTCTTTACCGTGGCGTTTGCCTTCCTGTCGACGGTGCTCATCAACGTGATCGCCCTGGCCATTGCGCAGGCGCTCACCCGCAAGGCGCTCAAAGGCACCAACATCTTCCGTACGATTTTCTTTATGCCTAACCTGATCGGCGGCATCGTGCTGGGCTACATTTGGCAGATTCTGATCAACTGCCTGCTCTCCAACGTGGGCGCCCAGCTCATCGCTCTTAACTCTGCTGCTGGCTTCTGGGGCCTTATCATCCTGACCCTGTGGCAGCAGGTCGGCTACATGATGATCATCTACATCGCTGGTCTGCAGTCCATTCCGTCCGACTACATCGAGGCCGCCAAGGTCGACGGCGCTACGGCATGGCAGACGTTTTGGAAGGTTAAGATCCCTAACCTGATGCCGACCATCACCATCTGCCTGTTCCTGTCCATCACCAACGGCTTTAAGCTGTTCGACCAGAACCTCGCCCTTACCGGCGGCGCCCCCGCGCACTCCACCGAGATGCTCGCCCTGAACATCTACAACACGTTCTATTCGCGTGCCGGTATCGCATGGCAGGGCATCGGTCAGGCCAAGGCGGTTATCTTCTGCATCCTGGTCGTAGCCATCTCCATGATTCAGCTTAAGGCCACGAGGTCCAAGGAGGTGCAGCAGTAATGAAACGCGATAAGGTTATCAACCGCGCGCTCTCGATTTTCTTTACGATTCTGTCGCTCGCGTGGATCTACCCCGTGTTCATGATTGCGCTTAATTCTTTTAAGAAAGCGACCGCAATCAGCACCACCACGGCATTCGATCTGCTCACGCCCGAGACGTTCAACGGCCTCGCAAACTACATGCACGCCCTTAACGAGCAGGGCTTTGCCTCGGCATTTATGTACTCGCTCATCATCACGGTCACGTCGGTCGTGCTGATCTTGGTGTGCTGCTCCATGTGCGCTTGGTACGTGGTTCGTGTCAACAACAAGATCTCGAACTTCTTCTATTACCTGTTCGTGTTCTCGATGGTCGTGCCGTTCCAGATGCTCATGTTCACGCTGTCCAATTTGGCGGACCGCATCGGCTTCATTTGGCGGACCGCATCGGCTTCAACACGCCGTTCAACATCTGCTTTATCTACCTCGGCTTTGGCGCGGGCCTGGCGGTCTTTATGTTCGCCGGCTTTGTAAAGAACATTCCGCTCGAGATCGAAGAGGCGGCCATGATTGATGGCTGCAACCCGGTCCAGGTGTTCTTTAAGATCGTCCTTCCCATCATGAAGCCCACCTATCTTTCGGTCGGCATCCTCGAGACCATGTGGGTCTGGAACGACTATCTGCTGCCCTACCTTACGCTCGACTCCACCAAGTACAAGACCATTCCTATCTTGATCCAGTACTTCCGCGGCGGCTACGGCCACGTCGAGCTCGGCCCCATGATGGCCTGCATCATGATGGTCGTTATCCCCATCGTCATCATGTACATCCTCTGTCAGAAGTACATCATCGACGGCGTGGTGGCAGGTGCCGTCAAGGGCTAATGCCGTAACTGTTTTGCAAGTTTTGGCGGCGTCCCTCATCGCGGCGCCGCGTATCGAAAGGTAGAGACATGGCCGAGATCGTTCTCAAACATGTTCAGAAGGTGTATCCCAACAACGAGTCAAAAAAGAAAGGCTTCTTTGGCAAAAAGAAGAAGACCGAGGAGAAGAAGCACAACCTCAAGGTTACCGAGAACGGCGTGCTTGCGGTGGAGGACTTTAACCTCACTGTGCATGACCAGGAGTTTATCGTTCTCGTCGGCCCGTCTGGCTGCGGTAAGTCCACACCGTTCACGACCAGGAGTTCGTCGTCCTCGTTGGCCCCTCTGGCTGCGGTAAGTCCACGACGATGCGCATGGTCGCCGGCCTGGAGGACATTACCTCGGGCGATGTGCTCATCGACGGCAAGCGCGTCAACGACGTGGCGCCCAAGGACCGCGACATCGCCATGGTGTTCCAGAGCTATGCTCTGTACCCCAATATGACGGTGTACGAGAACATGGCATTTACGCTCGAGCTCAAGAAGGTTCCCAAGGACGAGATCGACCGCAAGGTTCGCTCTGCTGCCGAGATTCTGGGCATTACCGAGTACCTCGATCGCAAGCCTAAGGCGCTTTCGGGCGGCCAGCGCCAGCGCGTCGCCATCGGCCGCGCCATCGTGCGAGACCCCAAGGTCTTCCTGATGGACGAGCCGCTGCCCAACCTGGACGCCAAGCTGCGTAACCAGATGCGAGCCGAGCTTATTAAGCTGCGTCACGAAATCAAGGGCACCTTCATCTACGTTACTCACGACCAGACCGAGGCCATGACCCTTGGCGACCGCATCGTGGTCATGAAGGACGGCGTTGTCCAGCAGATCGCCACGCCGCAGGAGGTCTTCAACCATCCCGCGAACATCTTCGTCGCCGGCTTCATCGGCGTGCCGCAGATGAACTTCTTCGATGCCCAGCTGGTGCGCTCGGGCAACGGCTTTACCGTCAAGACCGAGGATATGAACGTGGCGCTCGCCCCCGAGACTTGCGCTCAGCTTGCCCTCAACTGGGACGGCGGCGACGTGAAGG
>CABQLI010000098.1 GCA_902464965.1 uncultured Collinsella sp. | reverse complement strand
CCCGCCAGCGGACGCCTGGTGCGTACCTTTGAGCGCGCCTATATCGCCGATAAGAGCACCTGGGTCGAGCCGATGGACCCGTACTTTACGCTTACCAAGTCGCCCTCGGTCTGCGACGACATCATGCGCGAGTTTGGCGTCGCGCCCATGGCATGTTCGCCGACCGGCCACATCATCAACGGCCACACGCCCGTTAAAACCACCAAGGGCGAGCAGCCCATCCGCGCCAACGGCAAGCTGCTGGTCATCGATGGCGGCTTCTGCCGCGCTTACCATCCCAAGACGGGTATCGCCGGCTATACGCTCATCTCGAGCTCGCGCGGCTGCCGCCTCAAGTCGCACCGGGCCTTTACGACGGTTGCCGAGGCACTCACGCGCAACGTGGACATCGAGAGCGAGACCAACCGTTTTGACCAAGCGGACCGTCGCCGCATGGTGAGCGACACCGATACTGGCGCCAAAATTCGCAGCCAGATCCAGGACCTGCGCCAGCTGCTCGATGCATAGAGAAACGGTGCTATCGAAGAGCGCGTCTAGCCCCACCCGCGGGGATTGGCTAAACTTGCTGAGTTTGTCATCCCCATGGCGTCCCCGCGCCACCCTAAGGCAGGTACCATGCAAAAGCTCCTTGCGCAGATCATGAAATTTGGCGTCGTCGGTGTCATTGCCACGGTTATCGACTTTGGCATTATGAATCTGCTCCACTACGGTCTGGGCCTCAACATCCTAATCGCCAACACCAGCGGCTTTATCATCTCACTCATCTTTAACTACCTCGCAAGCATGAAGTACGTGTTTGCGCACAAGGAAGGCATGAGCCGCCGCCGCGAGTTCATCATCTTTGTCGTGCTGTCCGTGATCGGTTTGGTGCTCAACGACGGCATCGTGCTGGCGCTCAACGCCGGCCTGGGACTCGAGGCCAATATCGCCAAGATCTGCGCCACCGCGCTTGTCATGGTCTACAACTTTGTGACCCGAAAAATCTTCCTGGAGGGCGACGAGACAAAATAGCTCGAAACCCCTGCAGCATTACGGCGCCCACGGACGACGCGCACTCAGCGCAGTATCGTCCGTGGGTGTCGCTCGTTTACGGGCAAATTTTCAACGTTTGCGGATTAGCTCTTGAAAATTTGGCGAGTTCATATAGTTCTTGGCAAAGACCTTACGTTTCCCTTGTAAAAGCTCTAAAGTATCCTCTGCTCGATTCATCAACGCATTGGATGTGATTACGTGCGCAAGGCGCTGGCACAACCTCATACCAAGCAGTTCCTCAAGTTTGCTGTCGTGGGTCTTATCTCCTTTGGCATCGACTGGGGCATGCTCATTGCGCTCGTCGAGCTGTTCCACCTCGACTTTTTGATGAGCACCACGGTTTCGTTTATCACGTCCGTCGTGGTCAACTACTGGCTCAGCATGAAGTACGTGTTCGACCACCGCGAAGGCATGAGCCGAAAGCGCGAGTTCACGATCTTCACCATCCTGTCGGTGATCGGCCTGGGCCTCAACGACCTGTACATGTTTGTGGGCGTCACGTTTTTGAGCATCGGCTACCAGGCCATGAAGGCCATCGCCACGTTCCTCGTCACCTGGTACAACTACTTCAGCCGCCGCTTCTTCCTCGAGGGCGCACGGTCATAGTCGATTCACTATTTGCTTGAATGTATAACCGGTTGGAATTCCCATTCCAACCGGTTTTTTGTTTGCAGAGCCTGCCGAGGAAAGCGCACAAGGCGGGCCGCAGCGTCGGAATGGGTAGTAGTTTCCCCATGGTCGCCCCGCGGAAAGCGCGTCCCAGATTGCAGCCTCAGAACGGGACACAGCTTCCGCAACGTGGCTCTAGCGGAAAGCGCATCCCAAAATCGATGCCCAATACGGTCCGCAGCTTCCCAATGGGCGCTGCTTCGGAAAGTCTATCCCGGAATGAGCCCTCAGAGCGGAACACGCTTTCCGAAACCCGCCCCAACGGGAAGCTGCGTCCCGGAATTCGCCTACAGGGCGGGATGCAATTTCCGGTTGAGCCTCGATTGGGAAATGACGTCCCATTCGTATAAAAACGGGCGTCTCGGATGTTTGTCCGAACCGCCCGTTTGATGCGATATGTCGAGGCCCCTAGCCTGTCACGTAATACCAGACCACGTTGTCGCCGTTTGAGAGAACGTAGTTGCTGCAGGCTGTCATGGGCGTTGTGCCGTTGACGGAATAACACCAGCCGCTACCGCTTCCATAGTTTTCATCCTTCTCGGCCAGGCCACCGATGGCGGCAACATAAGTGCCAAACGACGAGCCACGCGCATTTATAGAAATACCCAGCGCGCAGAGAGCGTCGTAGGCAGTTGCTCCCTCATTAAAGGTGTAGGTACCACCAGCGGACACAGGATTGCCCACAGCGCTCGAAGTAACCGAGACAGTCACGGTAACGTAGCTAGACTCCTGAGAGACGCTCTGGTTGCCCGAGGGGGCATTACTGTTATCAGGAACGGCAGAAGGCCCACCGGACGTTGCCGAATTCTGAGAAGCCGACTGACTGTTGTCAGTCTTTTTATTTCCTGCTCCTTTTTCGCCGGACTTCTTGCTATCCGAGTTCTTGTCCGATTCCTTGTCCGAAGACTCGGGATCTTTCTTGGAGTCAGATTTGTCAGAACCCCTAGACCCGTCATTCGTATCATCAGAAGATTTGGAATCCTTGGACCCGGCCTTGCCCGAAGCGACAGTCGAGCCGGACCCATTGCCATCCTTGGCGACGATGCTCTCCCCCGCCACGGTCTGGACGATCCAATCAATGGACCAAGCACCGCTCTCGGAGGGATGAACAAAGCCCAGAGAGACCACGATCAGAACGACGCATGCGGCAGTCAGAACGCCAAGGAGCGCCTTCCGTCGAGGAGCGGACGCCGCCGAAGCGGCGCCCTTTTGCTTTGGATCATCGAGCTGGATAAACGAGGAGTCGGGCTGTTGCCCGTTGGTCTCCTTGGGCTTATCGGGCATTACCGTCACCCTTGCCGCGCTTGGTCAGCACGAAGACGGCGATGAGCGCAAGGCCAATCACGCCGGCGGCGATGCCAACGATGGCGAGCGGGTTGGTGCCCGTCTCCTGCTCGGAAGCACCAGAGGACTTCTTAGCAGTGGTCGTGGAAGCAGCGCCCGTATCGGACTTGGAATCGGACTTCTTGTCGGACTTGCTGTCCTTCTTCTCAGACTTCTTCTCATCCTTCTTGTCGGACTTATCGGAGCCCTTCTTGTCGGACTTGTTTTCCTTGGTCTCGGTCTTGGTCGACACCGTCGTCTTGGTCACCGGCTTCTGACCCGGGGCGATAGCGCCGCCGGCCTGCGGGCCCTTAGAGCCGGAACCCGTACCAGTGCCCGTGCCGGTACCAGTACCAGAACCGCTGCCGCCGCTGGAGCCAGAACCGCCATTGTCACCAGAATTGGTGGCATTCTTGGTCCACTTGGCATACAGCGTCAGATCGGCCGTCACCGGCGTACTGAAGTCATACGCTTGCGTGCACGCCTCATCGGTATACCAACCGCCGAAGGTATAGCCCTTGCGACGCGGTTTTACAGCAGGCTCCGTAGCAGTTTTACCAGCCTTAATACGTTGGGAATCGAGCACAATAGAATCTGCACCATTTGCGTCAAACGAGACAGTATAGCGATTGACCTTCTGGCCATTTCCCTTAATCGCGAACAACTTGCCCGAATCGTTAGCGTAGTAGAGTGAACCATCAGAACCGACCGAAATCGACGACATGCAGTACTGCTGGTTCTCGGCCGACGGTCTATAGAGCAGCTCAGCCTCTTCGTCACCTATGCGATAGCGATAAATGCCGCCAGGATTATTGTTGGACGTAAAGTATACATAGGTATGACCATCTTGAATGGAAACCACAGGCTGTGACTTAACATCGCCGCTGCCCGTAAAACCACTTGCAGAAGAATCCTCGCGGATGAAGTTACCGTCTGCCTTATAAATTGAATAATCGACCGTAAGCGTATCGGCGTCGATAATTGCAAGCTGACCATAGTGGCTCGTAAGACTGTTTTGGGGACCGCCCATAAAGGACTCAATCGACGTGCCGCCAACTACAATCTTACCGTTGACAAACACGGGTGTAGAGGTCGAGCTGCTGCCAAACGTAACTTTACCCAGTTCTGAAAGGGCCCCATCATTAGCGATAGCAATTTTATGGAGCGTGCCATCGGCACTCACAACGTAAGCAGTAGCCCCATCAACAAGCACGTTCGCGCGAACGCGATCGGCGATCTTAAGCTTTGCTACGGTCTTTCCAGTCGAAGGATCAACCGTGCTGACAGTGCCTGAATCATCCGCGATAACGCCATAGTCGCCCGAGAACGCCATGCCAGCCCAGTAATAGCCCTTGCTGTTTTCATTCTTGTGCTGCCACATGACTTTACCGTCAGAAATACGAACACAAAGCAGGTAGCCGTCACTCGAGTCAATCCAATCGGCCGAAGCGGTACCAAAATAGGCATAGCCATCGCGAACCGAAACAGAAGCAAGCGACTGCTGCGCGCCATCGGGACCGGCCGGCAACCCATCGGTAACCCAAACCGTCGCAAGCACATCAACCGTTAAGGCCTGAAGACGACCGCCTGAAAGCGGAACAAGCACAACACCATTGGTATATACCATGCGTGAGGTGGAATCAATTGCAGCAGCCAAAGGTGACTCTAGAACGGTCTTGCCCGTCTCGACATCCTTTTTGAGCAATTTAGAACCAACTGCCACATAGAGATAGTCACCGATCAGCAACGCATCGGAAACACCCTTATTGCCGTCCGCACGCGTCTTAAGCTCGCTTACCCATTTCTCATCTGCATCCTTAGTGGGCACAGGTGCGTCGGTAACCTTGTCGGCACTTGTAAAGCCCGACCAGTCGCTATCCCAGTTAGGGCGTGCAGCGCTCGGATTAAGAACAACGTTGTCGACACCGGGCAAAGTATCCCCAGGGGCGTAAGCCCAAACGACCTTATCGCCCGACTTAAGCACGTAGTCGTTATCGAGTTGAGTTCCAGGAACGCCGTTGACAAAGAACGACAAAGCGCCGGACAGCTCGGTACCATCAAGCGGAGAAACGAGGCTATGGACACCCCAATAGCCGAATTGGTCGTACATCTTGGACTCGATGCCAAGGGCGTCGAAATAGGTAGCGGAGGCATCCTTGATCGACGTGCCCTTAACAAACACCTGGGTCGACGGGCTCGTCCAACGCTGAGCCATCCCGGCCTTTTTGCCAATAATCTCCATCGTGACGGAAACCTGCTCGGGCGCGGGGTCGCCGTACTTCGAGTAGCACCAGACGACGGAGTCGCCGTCCTTGAGCGTGT
>CABQLI010000097.1 GCA_902464965.1 uncultured Collinsella sp. | reverse complement strand
ACCATATATTGCAAAACACCCCCGAGCATATGTTCGAAAACACAATATGTTGTGTTTGCAGCAAAGGCGTGATGCCACCTGTAGAACCACGCCCGCGAACCTCAACCTTCAAGTTGACCTTGAGGCGATTTTTACGTCCCTTTACACGCCGTTCACATCGCCCCCAAACTCCCCCACCCACGACACACACGGCCCACCACCGCGTCGGTGTCTGGCGAAAAATGGGACGGGCCCCAGATTGCCCATGCGCGCAAAAGTGCGTCTCAGCAATCTGGGGCCCGTCCCCTTTAATATTTATAAATATGCAGGTCAGCGAGGTGCTAGCGATGTGCCAGCGGATGCGCCGCCAGATAGACCTCGGTCAGTTGCGTGCGGTCGACATGCGTGTAGACCTGCGTGGTCGAGATATCGGCATGGCCCAAAATCTCCTGCAGCACACGCAAGTCGGCACCGCCCGCGAGCATGTGGGTGGCAAAGGAGTGGCGCAAGGTATGGGGATGGAGCCCCACCAGCCCCACCTGGCGCCCATACCGCTCGCATATCGCATGCACGGCCTGGCGTGACAGGCGACGTCCGTTCTTATTTAAAAAGACCGCCGAGGTCTCCGTCCCGTGAGCATGGGCGGCCAGGAGAGTGCGCCCATCACCTATATAGTGTGTCAGGGCACGCGCCGCGCTTCCCACCAACGGGGCCAGACGCTCCTTGGAGCCCTTACCGCGCACCAGGACAAACCCGTCATCGATATGGATATCGCCCACATCGAGCCCAACCAGCTCACTCACGCGCAAGCCGCATCCGTAGAGCACTTCCAAGATGGCATGGTCGCGCAAGCCCATCTCGCCCTCGGGGAAGTCTTGATCGAGCAGCGCCGAGACATCCTCCACCGATAGATACTCCGGCAAACGATCAGCCTTTTTAGGCAGGCGCAACGCCGCCGTTGGATTTTGGGCCACAGCCCCATCGCGCACCAAAAAGGCATGCAGGCCCTTCACAGCCGCAAGCGCACGCTCCACCGAGGCATCGGAATAGCCCCCATCGCGACGGTCGGCGACAAAGCCCTCCACGACCTGACGGGTCACCTCTTCAAAAGACACAATACCCGCCCGCTCCAGATAGGCGCAGTACGTCGTCAGGTCACGACGATAGGCCGCAATCGTGTTGCGCGCCAAACCCCGCTCGACCGCGAGGTAATCAAGATACTCCCCCGCCGCAACGGCGAGCGACGAGGGAGTGGCTTCGGTATGTTCCTTATTCGCCGGCACCCTTAGTCCGTAGCGAGGTTCATGGGCGTCACCTGCAGACGGTCGACACCCTCGTGCTGGCCGATCGAAGCGCGCACGAACTCGCGGAACAGCGGCTGCGGGTTGGTCGGGCGGCTCTTGAACTCGGGATGAGCCTGAGTTGCCACATACCACGGATGCACGTCGCGCGGCAGCTCGACCATCTCGACCAGGCGCTCGTCGGGCGACAGACCCGAGATAACCAAACCGGCGTCCTCGAGCTGGTCACGGAAGGCGTTGTTGAACTCAAAGCGATGACGGTGACGCTCGTAGACGAGCTCCTCGCCATATGCCTCGCGAGCAAGGGTATCGGCGGCGAGCTTGCACGGATAGGCGCCCAGGCGCATGGTGCCGCCCTTCTCGGTCACGTCCTCCTGCGAGCTCATCAGATCGATGACGCTAAACGGGCCGTCCGGATCGAACTCGGAGGAGCTGGCGCCGGCAAGGCCGACGACGTTGCGGGCGAACTCGCACACGGCCACCTGCATACCCAGGCAAATGCCCAGATACGGAATCTTGTGCTCACGGGCAAACTCGGCCGCGAGGATCTTGCCCTCCAGGGCGCGCTTGCCAAAGCCGCCGGGGACCAGGATGCCCGAGGCGTCGCCCAGAACCTCGGAGACATTCTGCTCGTCGAGGCTCTCGCCGTCGACCAGCTGGACGTCCACATGGCGATCGTAGAAGACGCCCGCATGGTGCAGGGCCTCGATAACCGACAGGTACGCATCGGGCAGCTGCGTGTACTTGCCCACGACGGCGATCTTCACCTTGTCGGCGTGATGGTTGGCGTGATTCTGTTTGCGCAGGAACTCGTTCCACTCGCTCATGTCGCGCTCACGCGGGTCCAGACCCAGGCGCTCGCAAATGCGCAGGTCAAAGTCCTGCTCGGCAAGCAGCTGCGGAACATCGTAAATGCTCGTGCAGTCCTCGTTGGTAAAGACACAATCGGTGTCGACGTCGCAGAAGCTTGCGATCTTTCCGCGGATAGCGTCATCGATATGGTGGTCGGAGCGCAGCACGATGATATCGGGCTGGATGCCAAAGCTGCGGAGCTCCTTGACGGAATGCTGCGTGGGCTTGGTCTTGACCTCGTGGGCGGCGGCGATATAGGGAACGAGCGACACGTGGATGTAGCAGACGTTCTCGGGGCCGGCCTCCTTGCGGTACTGACGGATGGCCTCGACAAACGGTTGGGACTCGATGTCGCCGATCGTGCCGCCCAGCTCGGTGATGACTACATCGGAGCCGGTCTGCTCCTCGATGCGGCGGAACTTGTCCTTAATGGCATTGGTGACGTGAGGAATCACCTGCACGGTACCGCCCAAAAAGTCGCCGCGACGCTCGCGGGCGATCAAGCTCTTATAGATGGCGCCGGTCGTAAAGTTGGAATCGCGGGTCAGGTTCTCATCAATAAAGCGCTCGTAATGGCCCAGGTCCAGGTCGGACTCGTAACCATCCTCGGTAACGAAGACCTCACCATGCTGGAAGGGGCTCATGGTACCGGGGTCGACGTTCAGATACGGGTCGGCCTTCTGCATCGTTACTTTGTAGCCACGCGACTTGAGCAGACGGCCCAGCGAGGCCGCGGTAATACCCTTGCCCAGGGACGAAACCACGCCACCGGTTACGAACACATGCTTGGTCATATTGAGTTACCTGCGCTTCCCGTAGAAGTTGTTTATCCACATCTTACGGGTCTTCATTGTAATACTCGCGCCGCGGACCGTTCGCAATTTTTCTTGCGTGCGATTGCATTTCTCAATCTTGAAACAAAACGCCGCCCGGTTTCCCAGGCGGCGTCGCTATGGCAAGGGTTACATGCTGCTATCGATCAGCAACCTCGTCCTCAAGCATTTCTTGAACGAGCATGCCGGTACGGACGCCCTCAAGATACCACTCGCCACGTTCGGTGAGGCAAATGCCATTTGCAAGCTGACCGCCGTCGTCGCTATAACGCGAGACGACATCAATCATGCCTTCGGAATCCAAGCGATCGATTGCGGCGCGGGCACGATACGGCGAAACCCCCACGCGCTCGGCAAGCGTTTTGCGCGAGAAACCATACGGCCCGCCATTGTCTTCGGTTTGCTGGTCGATCTCCATCAACACCAGCACCTCGACACGCTTCATATCGTTGACACTCGCACGACCCTTGCCCGCCATAGCAGCCTCCTCAAACCGAGCACGAGCATCTAACGCGCCGTGCGCGACCGACACACCTCACGATGGCAGGTAATATCCATCATGCGGCATCCCGCTAAGGATGAAACAGTTACGGTTATTGTATACCGCTCAAATTGTCTCTAGGCAGGTAAACAGCTATTTTTCGCCGAAATAGGCGCTTTATTGATCAAAAAGCCGTACCGGGCGCTAACCCGATACGGCCAAAATGCAATGCAATTACCGCGGTGCTTCAAACTTAGCGATGGAAGAAACCGCGGCGCTCAAACTTGGGCTCGCAGCACACGTTGATACCTAGTTTGCGCAGTACCGTCTCGTCCGCCGGCGAGATGATCACGCTAAAGAAGGCATCGCAACCGCGCAGCTGCTCCAGGCCCGAAAGGACGCGAGCGGCCGTCTCACTCGTGGCCGAGGTGATCGAGAGCGCCATAAGCGTCTCGTCGGTGTGGAGGCGCGGGTTTTTGCTGCCCAGGAAATGCGTCTTGAGCTTGCTGATGGGCTCGATCGCCTCATCGCTAATGACCTCGAGCTCAAGGTCGACGCCCGAGACATGCTTGAGGGCGTTCATAATGAGCGAACTTGCGGCGCCCAGGCGCGTGGAGGTCTTACCGGTCACCACGGAGCCATCGGGCATGACCATGGCACCCACGGGACCACCCGTCAGCTGCTCCCTGGTGAGGGCCGCCGAGCGCGCCGGTGAGTAGTTCTTATCGATGCCGGCTTTCTTCATAATAATCTTGAGACGGTCGACTTGCTCATCGCCCACGCCGGTACGGCGCACATTTTCGACCGCGGTAAAGTAGCGGCGGACGATCTCCATCTTGGAAGCGTCGCGGCAGGCATCGTCATCGGTGATGGCAAAGCCGACCATATTGACGCCCATGTCCGTAGGACTCTGGTAGGGACTCTTGCCCAGGATCTTTTCCATCAGGGCACGGACCACCGGGAAGGCCTCGACGTCGCGGTTGTAGTTGACCGTGGTCTTGTTGTAGGCCTCAAGGTGGAACGAATCGATGATATTGGCGTCGTCGAGGTCAGCCGTGGCGGCCTCGTAGGCAATATTGACCGGATGCGTCAGAGGAAGATTCCAGACAGGGAAGGTCTCGAACTTGGCATAGCCGGCGGCCGTGCCATGCTTGTGCTCGTGATAGAGCTGAGACAGGCAGGTGGCAAGCTTGCCCGAGCCAGGACCGGGGGCAGTGACCACGACGAGCGGTCGGGTGGTCTCGACAAACTCGTTCTTGCCGTAGCCATCGTCGGACACGATCAGATCGACATCGTGCGGATACCCCTCGATGGGATAGTGCAGCTTGGCGGGAATACCGAGCGCGTTCAGGCGGTTGCGGAATACATCGGCAGCGGGCTGGCCGGCGTACTGGGTGATGACCACAGCCGCGACGGCAAAGCCGTTGCCGCGGAACAGGTCAACCAGGCGCAGCACATCCTCGTCATAGGTAATGCCGAGGTCACCACGAGCCTTGTTTTTCTCGATGTGGTTCGCGTTGATCGCGATGATAACCTCGACATCGTCGGCGATGCTCTTGAGCATGCGGAACTTGCTGTCCGGTTCAAAACCCGGCAGCACGCGGCTCGCATGATAGTCATCGAACAGCTTACCGCCAAACTCCAAATAGAGCTTGCCGCCAAACTGCGAGATGCGCTCCTTAATGTGAGCAGCCTGCAGCTCGATATACTTCGCGTTGTCGAAACCCTGGCGCATATATGGCTCCCGTCCCGTTTCCATTTAATGTTCTAGGCGATTATAACGGAGCCCGCCCTCCCCGATACCCAGACCATCAACAGGCACCAACCAAACACGCCCACCGCAACCACCGGGGACCCGGGGTAGATCATTTGGGACGGGAAACAAGGCACTCAGCACCAACAATGAAAACGTCACAGGCAAAGCCAAAGCCAGCGAACGGGCACCAGAGCGAGCAAGCTACCCCCTGCACCAACAACGGCAGCGCCGCAGGTGGAGCAAAAGTCAGCGAAAGCCCGCCAGAGTAGGCAAAGCGCCCTCTGCACCAACAATGGAAAGCGCCGCAGGCAGAGGACGGACAGACACTATGACCCAATCCGAGGGCACTAAAAAGATAGGAGCCCCCGCTCGTGACCGCGGGTCGGGGCTGCGACAATGATGTTGAAGTGCC
>CABQLI010000096.1 GCA_902464965.1 uncultured Collinsella sp. | reverse complement strand
CTACCGACGGCCCCATGGCTCAGACCCGCGAGCACATCCTGCTCGCCCGTCAGGTCGGCGTTCCCTACATCGTCGTCTTCCTGAACAAGTGCGACATGGTCGACGATGACGAGCTCATCGACCTCGTCGAGATGGAGACCCGTGAGCTCCTCTCCGAGTACGATTTCCCCGGCGACGACATCCCCGTCATCCGTGGTTCCGCTCTGGGCGCTCTCGAGGGCGACGCCAAGTGGATGGACGCTATCCGCGAGCTCATGAAGGCCGTCGACGAGTACATCCCGACGCCTGCTCGTAACAACGACCTCCCGTTCCTGATGGCCGTTGAGGACGTTATGACCATCTCCGGCCGTGGTACCGTTGCTACTGGCCGTGTCGAGCGCGGTGAGCTCAAGCTCAACGAGCCCGTCGAGATCGTCGGCATCAAGGATACCCAGAACACCGTCGTTACCGGTATCGAGATGTTCCGTAAGTCCATGGACTTCTGCGAGGCTGGCGACAACGTCGGTCTGCTGCTCCGCGGCATCAAGCGTGAGGACATCGAGCGCGGCCAGGTTCTCTGCAAGCCCGGTTCGGTTACCCCGCACACCAAGTTCACCGGTGAGATCTACGTTCTGACCAAGGAGGAGGGCGGCCGTCACACCCCGTTCTTCGATGGTTATCGTCCTCAGTTCTACTTCCGTACCACCGACGTTACCGGTACGGTCAAGCTCCCCGAGGGCACCGAGATGGCTATGCCTGGTGACCACATCACCATCGAGGGCGACCTCATCCACCCGATCGCCATGGAGGAGGGCCTGCGCTTCGCTATCCGCGAGGGTGGCCACACCGTCGGTTCGGGCATCGTCTCCACGATCATTGAGTAAATTAGCTCTTTGATATAGCTGACTTAGAGAACCCGGCACTTATATGGGTGCCGGGTTCTTTTCTGCAATGGATATTGAGCCGTTGCTGGTGTCGAGAGGATCGATAATGGTCCTGGATGCACCGTCGATTAGCTCTCGATGGCTTCATTGATGTGTTCCAAATATGAATGGATCCACCGAGAACCAATTGACTCGAGGTTTTCATTGACAGCACTTACGTGGAGCTGATAAAGTAACAACTCGTGCCCGTACGGGGCGGAAATGAAAGGTTCAGGATACATGCGTACTCTAGTTACTCTTGCGTGCACTGAGTGCAAGCGCCGCAACTATACGACCACCAAGAACAAGTCGACCATGCCTGATCGTATGGAGATCAAGAAGTATTGCCCCTGGTGCCGTCACCACACGCTGCACAAAGAGACTCGCTAGTCTCTAGTCACATACGCCAGTAGTTCAATTGGTAGAGCATCGGTCTCCAAAACCGAGTGTTGAGGGTTCGAGTCCTTCCTGGCGTGCCAGTCATTATTCCGTAAGCTCCCACTTGGGGGCTTACGGTTTACTCATGTATAAGCGCATTGCGCGGAGGTAACCCAAATGGCCAACAAGAAGAACAAGAAGAAGGCTCAGCAGCCGGCACCTGCCAACAGCGCTGCCGCCAACTCCAAGGTTGAGGCCAAGAAGGCCGTTGCCAAGAAGAACGAGAAGGCTGCGAAGTCCAAGAAGAACGAGAAGCCTGGTTTCTTCGCCCGCACCAAGAAGTATTTCGCTTCGGTCAAGTCCGAGATGAAGCGTGTCACGTGGCCCGATAAGAAGGAGCTCGTGAACTACTCGGTCGTCGTTTGCGCTTCTCTGGTCGTCGTCGGCGTCGTCATCGCTCTGCTCGATGCTGGCTTTGGCGAGGCTCTTGCTCTGTTCTCTGGATTGAGGGGCTAAACCATGTCTAAGCGTTGGTACGTCGTTCACACTTACTCCGGATACGAGAACCGCGTAAAGTCCGATCTCGAGCATCGTATCGAGACCATGGGCATGCAGGACCGTATCTTTGATATCGAGATTCCTATGGAGCGCGTCACCGAGATCAAAGAGGGTGGCAAGCGCGAGACCAAGGATTCCAAGATTTTCCCGGGTTATGTCCTGGTCCGCATGGAGATGGATGACGATGCGTGGACGTGCGTTCGCAACACGCCCGGTGTCACCGGTTTCCTGGGCGGCAATGGCAAGCCCGCTCCGCTTTCTCGCGACGAGTACAATAAGATGACTCGTCGTCCCGGTAAGGGCGATTCGCCCAAGCGCACCTCGGTTGATATTGAGGTCGGTACGTCCGTCCGCGTCACCGATGGCCCGCTTACCGACTTTGATGGCAAGGTCTCCGAGGTTAACACCGAGGCTGGCAAGCTCAAGGTCACGCTGATGATCTTTGGCCGCGAGACGCCGGTCGAGCTCGACTTTAACCAGGTCGCTGTCATCGCTTAAGTTTTCGTCCGTTCGCGCGAGCGTGCTTCTTCTGTGACTGCTCATCTCAGGAGTGCTTCTAACACGTGCGTGCTTACGATATAGCAAGTACTTCACACTCGTGATTCGAAAGGAATGACCATGGCTGAGAAGAAGGTTGCCAACGTCATTAAGCTCCAGATTCCTGCTGGTGCAGCAAACCCCGCTCCTCCAGTCGGCCCCGCCCTGGGCGCTGCTGGCGTGAACATCATGCAGTTCTGCCAGGCCTTTAACGCCGAGACGCAGGACAAGAAGGGTGACATCATCCCCGTTGAGATCTCTGTCTACGAGGACAAGTCCTTCTCCTTCATCACCAAGACCCCGCCGGCGGCTCACCTCATCAAGAAGGAGCTGAACCTCAAGTCTGGTTCCGCTAAGCCCCAGGCCGACAAGGTTGGTCAGCTCTCCCAGGAGCAGCTCACCAAGATCGCCGAGATCAAGATGCCGGACCTCAATGCCAACGACATTGACGCCGCCAAGAAGATCATCGCCGGTACCGCCCGTTCCATGGGCGTCACCATCGCTGAGTAGCGATTTCTTATGGTAACGGCGGGTGCTCCGACCGGGGCGCCCGTTAAATGTGTGCAATAGGGCACACGATACGATGTGGGAGGGCTCACGCCCGTTTAACCACAGGAGGTAATGCACATGGCTAAGCATGGTAAGAGCTATAACGCCGCTGCCGAGAAGATCGACCGCGCCACGCTCTACACCCCCCTTCAGGCTGCCAAGCTCATCAAGGAGCTCGACACCGCCAAGTTCGACGAGACCGTCGAGGCCCACTTCCGTCTGGGCGTCGATACTCGTAAGGCCGACCAGAACATCCGTGGTTCCATCTCCCTGCCCCACGGCACCGGCAAGACCGTTCGTGTTGCCGTCTTCGCCGAGGGCGAGAAGGCCCGCGAGGCCGAGGCTGCCGGCGCCGACATCATCGGTTCCGACGAGCTCGTCGCCCAGATCCAGAAGGGCGAGATCAACTTCGACGCCGCTATCGCTACGCCGAACATGATGGCCAAGGTTGGCCGCATCGGTAAGATCCTTGGTCCCCGTGGCCTCATGCCGAACCCCAAGCTCGGCACCGTGACCATGGACGTCGCCAAGATGGTCTCTGAGCTCAAGGCTGGCCGCGTTGAGTACCGCGCCGACCGCTACGGCATCTGCCACGTGCCCCTGGGCAAGAAGTCCTTCTCTGAGCAGCAGCTCGTCGAGAACTACGCTGCCCTGTACACCGAGATCCTGCGCGTCAAGCCCTCTTCTGCTAAGGGCAAGTACGTCAAGTCCATCTCCGTGTCTTCCACCATGGGCCCTGGCGTCAAGGTCGATCCCGCTGTCCAGCGTGACTTCCTGGCTGAGTAACTGCTAGTTACTGCCTGAGCAAAGCAAGCATTGCTAAAGAAACCCGGTTCTGCCCTGCGCAGGACCGGGTTTCTTGCTATCTCGGGTTAAAACCAACACGAAGTAGACAGTCCCCTTTATGGTGGTTACCAGGGTGTTCTGGCTGTTGAGGACTCGATGGCATCGTGGCGCTTGAGCTCGCGGCGCATGGTTTGCGAATTGAGCCAGGCTGCCTGCCAGCCACGGATGGGGTAGCGCGTCTGGTCGAGCTCAAACTGCGTATAGCCGCAGGCGTTGATGATCGTCGTTCCACACACATGCTGCCGCTCGCGTTGAAAGTCGCGACCATAGCTTTGGTGTACATGCCCATGCACCATGTAGTCGGCCCCCCAGGACTCAAGCGCCGTGTTAAAGCACTCAAACCCTCGATGCGGCAGATCGTCCAGATCACCCATACCGGCGGCGGGTGCATGGGTAAGCAGAATGTCGCACCCGCCGACCATCCTAACCTTACGCGACAGCTTACGCATGCGCTTGGACATCTCGCGTTCGGTGTACATGTTGGCGCCGTCGCGATAACGCATGGATCCGCCAAGGCCCGCAATGCGAATCCCTCGGTACGTGTACACGCTGTCTTCCACGCAGATACATCCGCCCGGTGCATGACGTGCGTAGCGGTCATCGTGATTGCCGCGCACGTAGATGAGCGGTTTGTTGATGACCGTGACCAAAAACTCAAGATAGTCCGGGTCCAGATCGCCAGCGGACAAAATCAGGTCGACTCCCTCAAAGCGTTCCTTGCGAAAGCACTCCCAAAGGCATCGTTCTTCGGTATCTGCTATGGCAAGGATCTTCATAGGGCGGTAACTCCCGGCTCATCGTCGAGCTGCGGAATGGTGCCTACCACGTTATCCGCCAGCCAATTCATCTCGACAATCTGCGTGCTCGGCAGCGGAGGGAAGCCTTCGATCTGTACCACGCCGTTCTGGCTGTGGAGCTCGCCGCCAAAGGGGTTGATGGATCCCTCGACAATGCCGTTGCGGAGCAACTGCACGAGTTTGCGCGTCTGGTAGGGTAGGCCCGGAGCGTAACGGATGTCGATAACGCCGGAGCTCATGCCGTACCAGTAGTTGACGGCGCGCACTTGGTTGTCATCGCTGGTCTCGTCCCACGTGCCGTGCAGAAGGCTGCGAACGATGAGCTCGTAGTAACGGCCCCAGTTCCATACCGGCATGGCGATGCCGGAAACCTTGCCATCGACCAGGCGGTGGAGTCCGTAGGCCGTGGGGTCTTCGAGCGACTTTGACATGTCAGCGCCGGTCATGACGCTTGCGCCTTCGCGGCACATGGCTTCGGCAAGACCACCGGCGGGAACATCGCCCCAGGTGAGGATGACCTGCGCGCGCGGGTCGAGCAGCGAGGCGCCAATCGCAAAGGCGTTGATCTCGCTGAGTGCGCCCGAGGCGAAGACCGACGCGTGGTAACCGATGCGGTGGTTGTCCGCCATGCTGGCGGCAAGGGCGCCCAGGAGGAACTTGGCCTCGTACATCTTGCCAAAGTACGAACGGACGCTTTGATGGGGAAGACCGATAGAGCAGTTGAGGAACCGAACCCGGGGATACTCAACGGCAGCCCTGAGCGTGTATTCCATCAGGCGGTGCGAGGTCGAGAAGATGACGTTTGCTCCATGTTTGACAGCCGTTTCCACGGCGGCGTAGAACGCGTCCGGATCATGGCAGTCCTCGAACGCCTCGGTGCGCACGATACCGCCAAAGTGCTCATCGAGATACTGACGCCCTTGGTCGTGCAGGCTGTCCCAGCTCGACGTCGCACAGGGGAACTCATGGATAAAGGCGATGCGCAGGGGGTTGGCCGCCGAATAGACGGTCTTGCCCATAAAGAAGCTGAGCACGCCGGAGGTGGACTTGGCGGGCGACTCCTCCTCATCGACGCTCGGTGCTTCGACAAGATCTACCTTGTCCT
>CABQLI010000095.1 GCA_902464965.1 uncultured Collinsella sp. | reverse complement strand
TCTCGGAAGGCACGTGCAGACCTTTCGTCATGGCCTCCTACCTTTCTTTCGGGCCCCTGTCAGGGCCGATTCGTTAGCGCCCCTCCGTGTGAGGCGTTATTGCTGACGACATATTTATATCCAAAATCAGTCCATACTTCCACCTCGCCCCCGAACGGTTTTATATGAGGGGTGAACGGCATACACATATACTTCACGTATGGCACACTTTGATTTAATAAAGTGTATTTACGTGCTTAAACGCGTTTTCAGTCCAGATAGTAAATGGAACTAAACTTTATTAAATCACCCTCAAATTGCATATTTCCAATAAAGCTATGAATAGAATTAGCGATTCATACCGTGTCTCAACCATTTTCATTTTTATTCAGAAAAAAGTTTGTCCTATTCATTTCTGGTAAACAAATTACCGTTTACCAGACGCTTGATACCGTTCACCGGAAGCTCAGTATAAGACCCAGCGGATACCGGTTCGCTTTACGGCCCCATTTGTAAAAACTTAACTTCTCGGTATGGAAAAACAAGCCCGCTTCCCCTAGGGAAACGGATCCGTTTTCGATTATCTTCGGCCGATTTGGATAAGGCACTCGAAGATCATCGGAACCCTAACGATCAAACTCCGCCAGTGCCTCGCCCAAAAGCCTCAGGCCCTCACGCAGAACGCCCTCGCTCGCGCAGTAGCCCAGGCGTGCGCCACAGGGAAGCTCAAAGCGGCTACCGGGAACCAACAGCACTCCCCTCTCGGCCAGCAGGCGCTTGCAGAACTCCTCGTCATCCTCGGGAATGTCCAGCTGGATAAACGAAGTGGACACACCCTGCGGGGCCGTCCAGGAGACACGGTGCTGCGTGTCGATCCAAGCCTGCGCGATATCACGGTTGCCAAACACAATCTTGCGGTTGCGCTCGAGGATCTTGTCCTTGTGCTCGAGCACATAGGTCGCCAGGGCGTCGTTGAACACGCCGCCGCAGATCATGGTGTAATCGCGATAGGTACGGATGCGGTTGGACACTTCTTCGTCGGCCACGACCCAGCCCACGCGGGCCGCAGGCGTCGAATAGGTCTTCGACAACGAGTTGGTGACAATGGCCCTCTCGTACACGTCGACCATCGACATAAAGGACTCAGTGTTTTCGAGCGGCAGATACACCTCGTCGCACAGCACGTAGGCGCCCATCGAACGGGCGATCTCGGCAATCTGGCCGAGCATATCGGCATCGAGCACCGTACCGATGGGGTTCGATGCGTTGTTTATGCAGATAAGCTTGGTGTTGGGGCGCACCAAGCGCTTGAGTTCCTCGATATCGGGCTTCCAGCCGAGTTCCTCGCTAAGCTCCCAGTACTCGACCTCGGCACCCAGCGTACGCGGAATCTCGTAGAGCGGCGCATAGGTAGGCCACTCGGCAATCACATGGTCGCCGGGCTCACCCACGGCCATGTGGCGTTGAGGTTCGCACCCGTACAGCCGTTGGTCTGCAGGATATGGTCGGGGTTGACCTCGCGGCGATAGAGCTTGGCGACTTCTGCCTTAAAGTCGGGCGAACCCTCGATCCAGCCGTAGTTCATCTACTCGCGGTCCAGGCGCTCATAGAACGTGGCGCCGTCCTGCTCGTCGAGCACGCGCAGCTCACCCATGGTAAGCGGCGAGATCGTCGACGAGATGATATCCCTCGTAGCGCTCTTCTCCCAAACGTTGAGCTACTCCTTAACGCCGATTGTCTTGATGTCCATGGCCAAACTCCTTGCAAAAGCAGTCATCCAATCGTGTTGACGTTCCTCAAACAAGATTGGGGCGGTGCGAATATCCGCACCGCCCCAACGGGAGACATCTAATGGCAGCTAGATGTATGTAGTAAGACCTGTAGGGGTCCTTGAAGACCTTAGAGGTCCTCGCGCCAGAAGGGCATGCTCATGCAGCGCGGGCCGCCGCGGCCGCGGGAGAGCTCGGCGGAGGGCACGACGAGAAGGTCCAGGCCCTCCTTGTACAGCACGTCGTTGGTGACGGTGTTGCGGGCGTAGACGCAGATCTTGCCGGGCTCGACGCACAGGGTGTTGGAGCCGTCGTTCCACTGCTCGCGGGAGGCCGCGATCGGGTCGCCGCCGCCGCAGGGGATCAGCTTGACCTGGTCGACGCCGGTGGCGTCCTCCAGGACGTGCTCGAGGGTGTCCTCGATCAGGCGGATGTTCACGTCGCCCGGGTTCTTGCCGGCGGTCAGCTCGTAGACGCGCAGGGTGCCCATGATGGCGGGGTGGATCGTGAACTTGTCGACGTCGATCTGGGTGAAGACCGTGTCGAGGTGCATGAAGGCGCGCGAGACCGGGATGTCGAAGGCCAGGATGCGCTCGACCTTGGAGTCGGAGTTCCAGAAGATGTTCTGGGCCATGACGTCGATCGCGGCGGCCTGGGTGCGCTGGGAGATGCCGACGGCGAGGGTCTTCTCGTTGATGTTCAGCACGTCGCCGCCCTCGGTGTGGAACTGGCAGTCGCGGCGGAAGTACAGGGAGACGTCCCTGTAGTCGGGGTGGTACTTGAAGACGTACTTGCCGTACAGGGTCTCGCGGTTGCGGGTGACCGAGTACATGCGGTTGAGGTTGACGCCCTCGCCGACGACCGCGAACGGGTCGCGGGTGAAGTAGAGGTTGGGCATCGGGTCGATGATCAGGTCGGACTCGGACTCGGAGTTGACCAGGGAGTCGAGGGTCGTGGACGCCGTGAGGGGCATGTCGATCTCGGACTTGGTCATGCCGGCCATGGTCTTCTTGACGAACTCGAGGTTGTCCTCGATGGAGTCCAGCTTCTCGCGGACGATCTGCGGCATGTGCTGGCCGCGGATGCCCGCCTCGGCGATGTACTGGTCGGTGAACTCGGCGCGGGCGCCGGGGACCTGGTCGAACACCTCGGCGACGAGGTTCTCGAGATAGAGGACCTCCACGCCCTGGTCCCTCAGGATCTGGGCGAAGGTGTCGTGCTCCTGCTGCGCGACCTCCAGGAACGGGACGTCGTCGAACAGGAGTCGCTCGAGCTCGTCGGGCGGCAGGTTGAGGAGCTCGTCGCCGGGACGGTGCAGGCAGACCTTCCTGAGCTTGCCGATCTCGGAAGGCACGTGCAGACCTTTCGTCATGGCCTCCTACCTTTCTTTCGGGCCTTACTGGCCGAATCTCTCAGCGCCCCTCCGTAACGGGCACTGCTTGCTGACAGCTCTAGTTATATCCAAATTCAACTCGCAATTCCACCTCGCCCCCGAACGGTCAACAAAGTACGATGAACGGTATATCACATGTGATTCCCCCATGATGTACTTCGGCGTTCTAAAGTAGCTTTTCTAAGGTAAACGCTCTTTTTTCTCAAAAATCATTCGCAATGACAACTCCAATCTTTCGATTAAGAATTGCATATCTACAACGGTTTTATGTATATAAATGACGCTTGTTCGTGTTACTGTCTGTATTCGATGATATTCAGCTACCTATCATTCTTATTCACATATGCTCACCAGTTGAATGAGGATATAGACCGTTTTTCACAACGCGACGGGCGTCAGCTCTATGGCTTGTCAGCGTAAGAAATAGGTAAAGATACCGTTCACGCGATACGTCCGTGCCATAGGTCGACTAAATTGAGACAATAGTGAATAGTGTTAGGCTACCGTCCCCTGTGGGGACTGAACGGACAGATGCATATGCCGAGCAAAATCGAAAAGAAGCAAGCCGCCGCAAAGCTGCGCAAACCGCCGCGGGACTTCTCGTACACGCAAAACCGAGAGCTCAGCTGGCTGCGCTTTGACAACCGCGTGCTCGACGAAGCTTTCGATGAGACCGTTCCGCTGTTCGAGCGTCTAAAGTTCGTGTCGATTTTCGAGTCTAACCTCGACGAATTTCTCATGGTGCGCGTGGGCGGCCTGTCCGATCTGGCAGAGCTCAAAATACAGCCTGTCGACAACAAGAGCAATATGACCGCCTCCGAACAGGTCGATGCTGTCATGGCCGAAATGCCCGGGCTCCTTACCCGATGGGAGTCCATCTTCAAGAGCATCGAGGGCAAGCTCGACACCCTGGGCGTTCACCGCGCCCGCATCGATTCGCTTACGCCCGAGGAGCGCACCTTTGTAGCCCGTTACTTCCAGGCCTACGTGTCGCCGGTCATCTCGCCGTTGGTGATCGACCCGCGCCACCCCTTCCCCAACTTGCGCAACGGTGCGCTCTACCTGGCTTGCGGCTTGGACGGCGTCACCGACGAGGAGAGCCTGCTGGGCCTGATCGAGATTCCCGCCTCGATGAACCGCGTGGTCGAGATCCCCTCGCCCACCGGCACCTACTCCTACATCTTGCTCGAGGACGTCATCCTCGCCTGCCTGGATAGCTGCTTTGGCTCTTATAAGCCGCTGGATCGCGCGCTCATCCGCGTCACCCGCAACGCCGACATCGATCCGGACGGCGAGGGCGTCGAAGAGGAAGAGGACTACCGCCAGCACATGAAGCGCATTCTCAAGAAGCGCCTGCGTCTGCAGCCGGTCGTGCTCGCGGTCTCGGGGTCGCTCGAGAAGGCGACGCTCAAGACCATCCGCAAGGCGCTCGAGCTTTCGCGCCGCTCTGTCTTCACCTGCGATATTCCGCTCGACCTAGGCTACGTCTTTGGCATTGAGGGCAAGATTCCCGAGCATCTGCGCAACGAGCTGCTCTTTACGCCGTTTAAGCCGCAGCCCAACCCCAACATCGATATGACCCGCTCCATCCGCGAACAGGTGCTGCAGGGCGACAAGCTGCTCTTTTATCCCTACGAGGCCATGAACCCCTTCCTGGATCTGGTGCACGAGGCCGCCTACGACCCCGAGTGCATCTCGCTGCGCATCACGCTCTACCGCGTGGCAAAGCAGAGCCGTCTGTGCGAGTCGTTGATCGATGCTGCCGAGAACGGCAAAGAGGTCACGGTGCTCATGGAGCTCCGCGCGCGCTTTGACGAGCAGAACAACATCGAATGGGCCGAGCGCCTGGAAGAGGCCGGCTGCACCGTCATCTACGGCTCCGAGGGCTTTAAGTGCCACTCCAAGATCTGCCAGCTCACCTATCGCGAGGGCATGGCGCTAACGCGCCTGACGCTGCTGGGCACCGGCAACTTTAACGAGAAGACGGCCAAACTCTACAGCGACTTTATGCTCATGACCGCCCACCCCGGCATCGGCGAGGACGCCAACCTGTTCTTCCGCAACCTGTCGCTGGGCAACCTGCGCGGCGATTACCGCTTCCTGGGCGTGGCGCCGGTCGGCCTCAAGCCGCTCATCATGCGCGGCCTGGATCGCGAGATCCAGCGCGCCCTCGCTGGCGAGCCCGCCCGTGTGTTCTTTAAGCTCAACTCGCTCACCGACCGCGAGGTTATCGACAAGATCGCCGAGGCATCGTGCGCAGGAGTCCGCGTGGACATGATCATCCGCGGCATCTCGTGCCTCAAGCCCGGTGTTCCGGGCAAGACCGAAAACGTGCATGTCCGCTCCATCGTCGGACGCTTTTTGGAGCACGCGCGCGTCTATGCTTTCGGCGTGGACTCGGACATGATTTACCTGAGCTCGGCAGACATGATGACGCGCAACACCGAGCACCGCGTGGAGATCGCCTTCCCCGTGCTCGACCCCACCTGCCGCGCCCTAGTGCACGAGTACATGGGCATGCAGCTGCGGGACAACGTGAAGGCCCGCAGCCTCACGAGCGACGGCACCTGGGTCCCCGTGGAGCGTGCAGAGGGTGAGAAACCCTTCAACTCACAGGAAGCCCTGCTGGAGCGCGCCTATCGCAACGCCGAGGCCGCCGCCAAGGCAGAACCCGTGCTTGCATCCCAGCCTGAGCCCAAA
>CABQLI010000094.1 GCA_902464965.1 uncultured Collinsella sp. | reverse complement strand
AAAAAAAGACGAACCCCTGATGAACAAGGGTTCGTCTAACTCTCATGTGGTGGAGACGAAGGGAGTCGAACCCTCGGCCTCTGCCATGCGACGGCAGCGCTCTCCCAACTGAGCTACGTCCCCAGGACAAGTTGTTATTTTACCTACGGCTCGCCAACTGTCAACGCCCAATACCCAGTCTTTTTGGGACGGAGCCATTTTGACTACTTTTCGAGCAGGCAATCCTCTCAATGATTTTTTAATCCCCGTCCCAGAAAAATCATCGGTGAACGCGCTACTTTGCGCTGGTGAGGACGCCGGTGGTGTCGAAGGCCGGGGTAAAGCTCTCGTCTACCGCGCCGCCCTCTTGCCAGAACATCGTCGTAAAACCCAGGTCATCGGCATGGTCGAGCACCTGCTCGTACTCCTCGCGCGTCACAGCACGCGCCAGGTCGCCGCCCTGCTCGCGCATGAGCGCATTGGGCGTGTACTGGTTCATGACCGAAATCGGCACATCGCCCACCGTCTGCCACACCAGGTCCAGCACGCGACACGAATCGTCTGCATGTCCCGGCAGTACCAGATGGCGCACGATCATGCCGCGCTTCATGAGCCCGTCCTCGTCCACCAGCTCTCCCCCGCGGCGCTCAATCTCGCGCGCCATTTGCGCTAAGCCCGACACGGCCACGCGCGGGTAGTCCTGAACATGAGACAGTGACTGCGCAAGCGCCGCATCGGCATATTTAAAGTCGGTAAGCCACACATCGACCAGATCGCCGAGCGCCGACACGGCACTCGCACGCTCATAACCGCTCGTGTTGTAGACGATTGGGATGGCCAGCCCGCGCGCACGTGCCGCGGCAATCGCAGCCGGCAGCAGGTGCGCGTAGTGTGTCGCCGTCACCAGATTAATATTGTTCGCACCCTGGTCCTGCAGCTCCAACATAATCTCGACCAGACGCTCGGGCGAAATCTCAAGCCCAAAATTGCCCGTCGAGATCTCGTGGTTCTGACAATAGACGCATTTGAGCGAGCAGCCGCTAAAGAAGATTGTGCCCGAACCGGCCTCGCCCGAGATAGGCGGCTCCTCCCACATATGAAGCGCGGCGCGGGCCACCTTGAGCGTGTCGCTAGCACCGCATACGCCGTGCGCGCCCTCATCGCGCGCCGCACCGCAGCGGCGCGGACACAAATGGCAGGCGGGCGAAAAAAGTTCGGTCAACGACGTCGGCATAAAAACATGCTCCAAAACAACGATTCAGCAGCTCAAACGCAAAAGGGCCAACCGCACAGACGGCTCGAGCCCAAGGCGCCGTAATCGTCCGACACGATTTTTGTAATGTCAAGACTGGAATCCACAAAGTGCCGCTTTATGATGTAGGTATTCCGCCCCCCGCGGAGCAACTGGGTGAACCGTCGCGTTTATTTAGGGAGCCCACACAGTCGTACCTAGTACAGGTATCCTTCGTTGTTAAGGACGCTGGAACAGTCGATGAGGGCACCCACCTGTTTTAGGTGGGTTCATTTTCGTAACGTGGGGGGTGGTTTTCTTTTGCCGAAAATCGCCATTGCAAATCCCGCCATGATTCCCAAAAGGCACCAGGCAGAGCCCCACTATCACTCGAATATCTGGTAAGCGCGTGATTATCGCCCCATGCAATTCCTCACACCCTCCTTGGTCGAGTATCATGGATCAGCTATACCCTTTGCGGCGTGGCATCCTTTGACCTTTTCCTTCGACGCTTGGCGGTTTATCGATTCATGGCTTCCTCCACGAGCTTCATACCGTACCTATGCGTGGCGGTCGCGGCTTTTATCACGACCTTCCTTACGGTGCCCCTGGTCAAGCGCCTGGCAATCAAGCTCGACGCCGTCGACTATCCTTCCAAGCGCCGCATCAACACTAAGCCCATCCCGCGCATGGGTGGCACGGCGGTCTTTTTGGGCCTCGTCGTCGCCTGCATTGTTCACATCCTGGGCACCTGGTACCTGGGCTGGCCGCCCGTTTTGGTGCCCCACCCCCGTCTGCACATCAGCTACCCCATACTTGCGCTTTCTTTTACCGTCATCTTTGCGACCGGCGTGATCGACGACGTCTACCAGCTCAAGCCCAAGCAAAAGCTGGCCGGCCAGGCCCTCGCCGCACTCATCGCCTGCGTGGGCGGCCTGCGCATCGGCGTCATCGTCAACCCGTTTGCTCCTGGCGAGATCATGCTCGGCTGGCTCGCCTACCCCATCACTGTGGTCTACCTGGTGGCGTTCACCAACATCATCAACCTTATCGACGGCCTCGACGGTCTGGCCACGGGCATCTGCGGCATCGCGTCGTTCACGATGTTTTCGGTCGCCGCGCTCTCGGGCCGCATCGACGCTGCCGCGCTCTCTATCGCGCTCTTTGGCTCTTGCCTCGCCTTCTTGCGCTATAACTTCAACCCCGCGAGCATCTTCTTGGGCGACTCGGGGTCGCTGCTTCTGGGCTTTGCGCTGGGTTCCATCTCGCTGCTCAACGTGAGCCGCACCGCCGCGCTTACCTCGCTCATCATCCCGCTCATCGTAGCCGGCGTGCCCATCATCGATACGTTCAGCGCTATCGTGCGCCGTAAGCGCGCCCACATTAGCATCGGGCAGGCCGACAAGGGCCACATCCACCACCGCCTCATTCAAGAGGGCTACAACCAAAAGCAGGCCGTACTGCTCATCTACGCCTGGTGCATTTTGCTTTCGGCCGGCGCCGCCGCCATCAATCAGGTCGAGGTCCCCATGCGCGTGCTCATCTTTACCGTGCTCGCCATTGGCTCGGCGGCCTTCGCCAAGCACCTGCACCTGTTTGAGCCCGTGCTGCGTCACCATTACAACAAGCGCACACACGAGGACGAGCTGGTAACCCCCGACGACCCTGCTTTTAAGCAGGAGGAGCAGGCAGCAGAGGATCGTAAGGAAGAGCGCCACCACAAGCTCTAGGGTAAGCTGCCGAGGATGTGCCCGGGCGCCGCTGACCAAGCGCGGCCGGGCCGCACCCAGCGCGCAAGCCGCCTCCCCTCCCGCCCCTCCAATAAACGCGTTATCATCTTGACCCATGAATATACGTTAGGAGCAATCATGCCAAACGAGAACAGCTACGAAGTCGCGCTGCAAAAGAGCAACGCCATTCGCGAGGGCCTGGCAAAGACGCCCGAGAAGTTCACCATGCTTACCGGCGACCGCCCCACCGGCCGCCTGCACCTGGGCCACTACTTTGGCACCCTCAAGGGCCGTGTTGAACTGCAGAACATGGGCGCCAAGACCAACGTGCTCATCGCCGACTACCAGGTCATCACCGACCGCGACACCACCGAGCATATCCAGGACAACGTGTACAACATGGTCATGGACTACCTTGCCTGCGGTATCGACCCCGACAAGACCATGATCTACGCGCACTCCGCCGTGCCCGCCGCCAACCAGCTCATGCTGCCGTTCCTGTCGCTGGTGTCCGAGGCCGAGCTGGCGCGCAACCCCACGGTTAAGGCCGAGATGGAGGCCTCGGGCCACGAGCTCACCGGCCTTCTGCTCACCTACCCGGTGCACCAGGCCTGCGACATCCTGTTCTGCAAGGGCAATGTGGTGCCCGTCGGCCGCGACCAGCTGCCGCACATCGAGCTCACCCGCACCATCGCCCGCCGCTTTAACAACCGCTACGGCAAGGTGTTCCCCGAGGTCGACGCGCTGCTGTCCGAGACCCCGCTGCTGCCCGGCCTGGACGGTCGCAAGATGAGCAAGAGCTACGGCAACGCCATCAACATCTCGATGACCGCCGAGGAGACGGCCAAGCGCATCAAGAAGAGCCAGACCGATTCCGAGCGCATGATCACGTTCGATCCCGAGAACCGCCCCGGCGTGTCTGGCCTGCTTTCGACGGCCGCCATCTGCACCGGCCGTTCCGAGGTCGAGATTGCCGAGGAGATTGGCATGGGCGGCTCCGGCCAGCTCAAGAAGTACGTAACCGAGGCCGTCAACGAGTACTTCGCGCCGATCCGCGAGCGTCGCCAGCGCTACGAGAACGATCTGGACTATGTGAAGGACGTGTTGCACGAGGGCAACCGTCGCGCCAACGAGATCGCCGAGCAGACCCTGGCCGAGGTTCGGGACGCCATGGGCATGGTGTACTAGACCGATCTGCTGGCTTGAGCTTTCGATTGCTATAGGGCGGACGCTACGGCGTCCGCCTTTTTTGTTGCCCGACCGGTTCGGCTCCGGCCACCGCACTCCCTCGATAAACAGGAACGGGCCCGCTGGCAGTCACTTGCCAGCGGGCCCGTTCCCGAAGTACACCGTTGAATCGCACAGAGGGGAGGAATGCGAATCAAACTCAACAGGGCAGGCTTTTTCATCGCCTAATGCCTGCTCCGTTGCTGAATACAATATAGTTCACCGTGGTTTACTTTCTTGCTTCAATATGCGCCGCCACACCTTCTCCATAAGTTAGCCCAGGTAAACCTGCAACGGAAAACCACCACAAAGGGGACAGGCACCTTCGTGGTGGTTTTGGCCACGGCAGAACTGTTAGAGTCCAGCTGGCCAGCGACAGGCGGCCAAGTCGACGTGCATGGAATCGGTAAACGCCACGCCCTCCCCCATTAAGAGCTCGCGCTGAGCATCGGGACCGCCAAAGGCAAAGCCCTCACAGATACGGCCGTCGGCAAACACCACGCGATGACAGGGAATTTGACCAGGGCGTGGGTTGCTATGTAGCGCATACCCCACATAGCGTGCACTTCGCGCGCGACCGGCGAGCAGCGCCACCTGACCGTACGTGGCGACCATCCCCACGGGGATCTGCTCGACCACCTCATACATCTGCTCAAAAAAGCCCTCAGACGCCATCGCTCGCTCCCTTCCACCCGGAAAAGCATAAACCGCCACAAAGGTGCCTGTCCCCTTTGTGGTGGTTTATGGCAGGTTGGTTAGTTGGCGGGCTGGATGAAGGCTACGGCTACGGCGCCGGGGCCTACGTGGGTGCCGATGGTGGCGCCGATGGTGTGAACGGGCAGCTCGCCCTCGGTGTGGCCAGCCCACAGTGCCGCGCTGTCCTCGATATACTTCTTGAGCACCGCATCCGAAAGGCCCGTATAGCCGAGCGCCAGCGGCATGGAAAAGTCGATACCGCCCGCCTTTTCGACCTTTTGGTTCAGCAGGTTGCGGCCGTTCTTGGAACCGCGTGCCTTGCCCAGCTGCACGATCAGGCCGTCCTCGACAGCTACCACAGGCTTTACGTTGAGCAGCGTACCCACGGCGCCGGCAGCAGCAGACAGGCGACCGCCGCGCACCAGGTACTCCAGCGTCTCGAGCAGGCCGATAACCACCACGCGGTCGCGCACGGCCTCGACCGCCGCCGCGATCTGGGCCGCGCTACGGCCCTCGTCCACCAAGCGCAGCGCATACTCAACCAGGATGCGTTCACCCAGGGTGACGTTGTTGCTATCAACCACGTACACATCGCCGCCCGGCGCCTCGGCTAGTGCGGTACGGGCGCTCTGATTGGTGCCCGAGAGCTTAGCGCCCACGGTAATAATCACAGCCTCATCGCCGGCTTCGCGAACCTCGGCGATAGCCTGCGAAAACGCGTACGGGTTGACCTGACCGGTCTTGGGCAGCTCATCGCGCTCCACGAGCATCTCGTAAAAGCGCTGGTGATCGATGTCGATGCCATCCATGAACACATCGGTTCCAAAGGTGACGGACAGCGGCAAAACGGCCAGTGTCGGATGCTCGGCCGGCGACATATCGCTTGCGGAATCGGTAATAATGCGGACGGACATAGCGAATCCTTTCTTGCGCGGACCTCGCGCAGGGAATTTTGACAGCAATGCCCCGGCACGGTATACGCGCTTAAACGGGACGATGCAGTTGTTAATGGGAAGCAAATGCCCAGGCGGCCCTACAGCTCGCGCAAGGTGTTGAGAATCGTACGCAGCGACGCATACATCTGCTCACGCTGCTCCACGCCCATGGCCTTGCCGGTGGTGTCGAGCACTTCACGAATAATGCAATCGGCCTCGTTCATGCTCTCGCCGCCCAACGTGGTCAGGCGAACCGGGGCGCGATACTTAACGGCGGCATCGCCC
>CABQLI010000093.1 GCA_902464965.1 uncultured Collinsella sp. | reverse complement strand
GGGCGCCGGCGAGGATGTCGACCTCGATGCGCGAGGCGACAACGGGCTCGCCGTCGGCCTGGATGGGGTAGTCGGGCTCCTCAAAGGTGAGCTCGACATGGCGGCAGCGGCGCATGCGAACCGGCGGCAACTTGGTATGGTGGCCATCTTTGGCCGAAAGAAACATAGGCAGGGCAACCGCACGCGGAACGGGGCCGCAGGCGTAGCAGACGTTGAGTATGCCGTCGCAGGGGTCGGCATCGGGGCAGATGCGATAGCCCGAGCCATAGGTAGGACCCAGCTGAATTGCCATGATGATCGCCCGCACGCGCTCGGCGGGCGCGCCATCAAAGCTGATGGTCATGGGGTAGTTGCGATAGCGCAGGCCAAACTGCTCAAGTCCCGATAGGGTGTAGAGCGGAGCGCCGGCGAGGCCCGTCTTTTTGCGCAGCTCGGTGGTGCCCAGGCCGATGGCGGCATCGATGCCGACCGAGAGCGTCTGGTCGTAGTACTCAACGGTAGCCTCGCCGCTGCCGCTCGCAGGGCTCCACGAGCGAATGCGCCCGATGTCCTGACGCTGCAGCTCGCAGGTGAGCAGCGCGCCAAAATCCTTACCGGAGAAATCGTCGATGCCGAGCGTTTGGGCAAAATCGTTGCCAGAGCCCACGGGTAGGATGGCAAGAGCGGGGCGGGTGTCCTCCTCTTGCGTCATAAGCCCGTTGACGACCTCGTGAATCACGCCGTCGCCGCCAAGGGCGATAACGGTGCGATAGCCCTGGGCCTGTGCGGCCAGCTCCTTGGCGTGTCCCATGCGCTCGGTTAGCACCAAGTCAAACTGGGATGCGCGTGCAGTCATGTCCAAAAAGCGTTGCAGGCGCTCGGCAACTTCGTGCGCCGCACCCGACTGGGCGGCTGGGTTGGCGATGATGAGCGTGCGGCCAAAATCAGTTGCGTGCATGGGGCGACTCCCGGCGTATGACGTGACGGTGCGGTCGCGCTCAGGTCGAATTGCCCCCGATTGTGGCTGCACGTCGAATACTTACGTCTACTCTATCAGGTCGTTGTGGCGCTCGATAGCATCCGCTACCGTACCACCCTCATCCACAATAAGCGAACGGCGCTTGGGCGAGATGATGCGCTGGGCGGGGTACACGCCGCGGTGTCCGGCAGTTAGGTAGCTGATAAAGGCCACGATGACAAAGAACCCGGCTGCCGTGCCGTGGAACAGGTCGATGGCCATCATGCAGGTGGTGATGGGCACGTTGAGGCCGGCACAGAACACGCCGAGCATGCCGAGAGCCGCCAGAAAACTGGGGTCGATTCCGACGAGGCAACCGATCCAGCCGCCGAGCGCCGCACCGATGCCAAACAGGGGCGTGACCTCGCCGCCTTGGAAGCCCGCACCCAGGGTAAGCGCTGTGACGACCAACTTGATGGCTGCGTCTGCCAGGGTGGTGTTGCCGGCAAATCCGGCGCCGGAAAGCCACGTGGAAAGGCCGGCGTAGTCCCAGGCGTCGAGAAGGGCATAGGCGGCCAAAACCACGAGTGCGCCTATGAGTGCGCGAACGAGGTAATTGGTGATAAAGCGACCGTACAGGCTCTTGACGGTTCGAACTGACCAGGCAAAGAGGCGTGCCGTCAGACCGAAGATAATGGCGCTGATAACAACGATGACAACCGTCCGTGGTGTCATGTTGGGAACGCTGGCGATAACATTCGCCTCGTACTCGGTACCCAGGGCGAGTGATGTAAAGTAGCCGGTAAACGAGGCGACCAGGCAGTAGATGCCCGCGGTGTAGTCGATCTTGCCGATAAAGCACATCTCCATGCCAAAGAAAGCTCCGGCAAGGGGCGAACCGAATACGGCGCCAAAGGCCGACGAGATGCCGGCGAGCATGAGGTCGTGGTGGTCATGCTTTTTAAGGTGGGCGAGGCTCGAGATGTTGCTGGCGATGGTGCCGCCAATCTGAACCGCGGCTCCCTCGCGACCGGCCGATCCACCCGTTAGGTGCGTGAGCGTGGAGCAGACGAAGGTGAGGACGGCCATGCGCATATGGATGAGGCGTGTGCCCAGAGCGGAGTCGATGACCAGGTTGTTGCCACGCTTGGCGGCAAGACCGTGGTTTTTGTACACCCATGCGGTGGCAACGCCCACAACGGGAAACAAGGCGTAGACCCACACATGGTGCTCGCGATAGTCGGTCGCGATATTCAGCGAGGCCAAAAACGCCCAAGCGGCAACGCCCATGGCGAGCGAGACAATGACGACGAGCGCGAGCAACTTGGCGCTCGCGAGTAGGTTGCGGGCGTTGCGGCGCGTGTCGGCAGCCAAGAGATGCTCAGAGCGGGTGAGCTGATGCCTGCCTGCCGTGATGACGTCGTTCAGGGAGAAAAAACCGCCTTCGTCGAGCGGCTGGGAATGATCCTGCGCTTCGTTTGCGCTTTCGGGTTTGTCGTTATGAGCCATACGTTCCTCTTTTAGGTTGCAACGCAAGCATTATAAAACGCGGTAAACGCGACGAGCCGGTGGGTTGGTTTCCATTCTGTTTCGCGGCCTGCAACCGACAGGTGTATTTGCGGGTACAGGCCGAGTCGCGGTCGTGCGTCGGGGGATTATACTGAGACAAGCATAAAGAATCGGCGCCTCTGTTGTGCGCCGTGGCATTAAGAGGTGCATATGGCAGAGAAGCTCATTCCGCTGGAGGACGCGCAGTCGATTGTTCAGTCGCACGTTGCTCCGACCGATCTCGTCGAGATTCCCGTGTGGCAGGCCGCCGGTCTTCCCTTGGCCGAGGACGCGGTGGCCGATATCGACATCTCGCCGTTTGCCAACAGCGCTATGGACGGATATGCCGTGCGCTCGGCGGACTTGGCGCAGGCATCTGGCGAGGCGCCGGTGACGCTCGACGTTATCGGACACGAGGCCGCGGGCCATGTGTTTGAGGGCGCTATCGGCGCGGGCGAGGCGGTCCGCATTATGACAGGCGCGCCGGTGCCCGAAGGTGCCGACGCCGTGGTGAAATACGAGATCGTCGATGTGCTCGACGGCGATGGCAACGAGGGCTCGCACGTTCGCTTCTCGGCGCCTACCAAGGTAGGGGAGAACGTTCGCTCGGCTGCTGAGGAAGCCCATGCCGGCGACGTCGTGATGCGCGCTGGCGAGGTTGTGGCTCCGGCCGGCGCGGGTCTGCTGGCAAGCGCCGGATACGCGAGCGTGAAGGTGCACGCCGCCCCACGTGTGGGCATTATCTCGCTGGGCACGGAACTGGTCGCACCGAGTAAGGTACCGGCGCGCGGTCAGATTCGTGATTCCAACTCGTCGGCGTTGATGGCCGAAGCACTTGATGCCGGCGCCGAGCCCGTGTTCTACGGCATTGCGCCCGATGATGAGCAGGCGATTGCCGAGCTGGTTCATCGTGCCGTGCAGGAGTGCGACTTTGTCATTACGAGCGGCGGTGCCTCGGCGGGCGACTACGACTATGTGACGGCGCTGGTCCAGCGCGAGGGCGAGGTGCTCTTCGATCGCATCTCGATGCGCCCCGGCAAGGCCATCACGTTTGGCTTGCTCGGAGGTAAGCCCTACCTGGGGCTTTCAGGCAATCCGGCCGCGGCGTATGTAGGCTTTGAGATGCTTGCCCGTCCGGCGATCCGCAAGATGCGCGGCTTTGCCGAGGGCGTGCGTCCCGTGCAGCAGGCGACGCTCACGCACGGCGTGAAGAAGCGCCAGGACCGACGCTTCTTCGATCGCGCCACGGTTTTGCGCGACCCCGAGACCGGTGAGCTGTTGGTGACCGAGGCCAATACGCAGAATTCGGCGCTGCTCGGCACGATGCAGCGGGCCAATTGCCTGCTGCGTATTGACGAAGGACCGTGCGAGCTCAAGGCGGGCGACGTCGTGGATGTCGTGCGTGTCGACCTGCCCGAGGGAACGGTGCTGTAGGAGGAAGACTATGGAGCTGAAGATTTCGATTGTGACGTGTTCGGACACGCGCGATCTTGCGCAGGACGAGGCGGGTGCCGCGCTCGAGGAGCTTATCGAGGCGCAGGGCTGGGCGGTCGCCTCGCATGTGGTCGTGCGCGACGACGTCAGCGAGATTGGTGATGCCATTGCGGAAGCCGCCGATGAGTGCCACGCCAACGTCGTGCTCACCTGCGGCGGCACGGGGCTTTCGATGCGCGACGTGACGCCCGAGGCGACGCGTGCCGTCTGCGACCGTGATGTGCCGGGTATTGCCGAGGCGATTCGCGCGTACTCGATGACCAAGACGCGCCGCGCCATGCTCTCGCGTGCTATTTGCATGCAACGAGGTCATACACTTGTCGTAAACTTTCCCGGTTCTACGAAGGCCGCCCGCGAAAGCTGGGAGGCCATAGCGGACCAGCTGGAGCATGCGGCTCAGATGACAGCGGGCGGCGGACATACCAACTAGGTGGTTTACCTGCGGCGGGGCGACCTGAACGGCTGCTCCGCTTTTGTTTTCCGCCGAAGCGACGCCGAGGTGCACGGTAACTTGAAACTATATTCTCTGACGAGAATAATATCTCACTATCATTATTCGCGCAGAAGTATAATCTGGTTGCAGATTAAAGCCCGCGGCGGGGTGCCCGGGCATAGCGTTCGAAAGGGTTGAATATGTTCGATATGGTTTCTCGCCGCGGATTCGTCTCGCTTTCTGCTGTCGCCGCTGCCGGCCTCGGTCTTGCCGGCTGCTCGGGCAACAAGACGTCCGAGCCAGCTGGTTCCGATGCCGGCTCCGCCAAGTCTTCCTCTAAGAAGAAGGCTGTCGAGCTGCAGGTCTTTGCCGCCAACTCGCTCGAGAAGGCCTTGCCCGAGGTCCAGGAGCTCTACACCGAGCAGACCGGCACCACGTTTGCCGACACGCAGTTTAAGGCGTCCGGCGACCTCGTCGAGCAGATGCGTGCCGGCGCCACGGTCGACGTGCTCATCACTGCTTCCAAGGGCACCATGGATGACGCTGAGACCGCTGAGCTCGTCGACACCGACACCCGCGAGGATATGTTCGTCAACGACCTCGTGATCATTCGCGCCGAGGGCTCCGACACCAAGGTCGAGGCCATCGCCGACGTCGCGAACCTGGACGGCAAGATCGCCATTGGCGACGCCAAGACCGTCCCCGCCGGCAAGTACGCCAACCAGGCCCTGGCCTCCGTGGGCCTCTATACCGGCACCGAGGGCGACGACGGCGAGTATGCTCCCGAGATCGCCGACAAGGTCGCCCTGGCCGACAAGGTTGGCACTGCTGCCGCCTATGTGTCCACAGGCGACTGCGTGGCCGGTTTTGTCTACAGCTCTGACATCTACCGCTACGATGGCATCGAGGAGGCCTTCGTTTGCCCCGAGGATTCGCACAAGCCCATCGTGTACCCGGGTGCCGTTGCCGATGGCTCCGAGCACGCCGACGAGGCCAAGGCGTTTATCGACTTCTGCCTGTCTAACAAGAAGGCTCAGAAGATTTGGGCTAAGTACGGCTTTGAGCTTTCCGCGTAGTGCGGCTTGGCGCGATAATTCCATCGTTTTGTGTTTCACTCCGTCCTTGTATTCGCTTGGAGCTTTTCGTGCTTAATAGATTCCGCATGCTTGTCGCCTGTGCTTTGATCTTCGCGCTTTGCTGGGTGCCGGGATTTGCGTTTGCTGGGGACGCTGAGGATGGGGCCCAGGTTGCTGCGACCGCTCATGGGCTTTCCTATGGGATCGAGGGTTTTGAGCGGTTGGCCAAGGGGACCGCTCGTGCCATGGAGGGCCAGCCTAAGGGCTACCGGTTTCCCGTTGACGAGGACGTGGACCTTGTAGTGGCGCCTGCTGCCGATCGCGTTGTGGTGTGGATATCGCCCAAGGCGGTCGAGAAGTATGGATTGGATCCGCAGGATAACGAGTGCGTATCGGGTCTCAAGGCCCTCGTCTGTAAGCTCGACAGTGCAAACTGTATGGGAGGTGCGCAGCTAGGGGACGTGGATCTTCCTTGGTATGTCACGCCGGAAACAACGTTTGAATCCGGCGGGTATACCTATGGCTTTGACGAGCGCGGTGCGGATGGGGACCGCTATGTGGTGATTACATCAGCCTCGGGTGATGCCAAGGGCGGCGCGCGTTGGCTTGATAGCGCTCAAATGGTAGAGGCATCGTCTGTCGTGTTGCGGGATGAGCGGGGGCCCTTGACCTCTTCGGCCTCCTTATTGGGCGGCATCGACTACCGACCGTTTTGGGTGTCCATTAAAACGAGTGGCCTTGCCCTGCTGATCTCCTTTGCACTGGGCCTGTTCGCCGCGTGGAAGACTATGGGTACCTCGAGCCGCGTGAAGGGTTTGCTCGATTCGGTCTTTACGATTCCTATGGTGCTGCCGCCCACGGTCTGCGGCTTTCTGCTCCTCATGCTGTTTGGCCGCTCGACCGGGGTTGGTCAGTGGCTCATCGCGCACGGCGTCTCGATCGTCTTTACCTGGCCCGCGGCGGTGATATCTGCCG
>CABQLI010000092.1 GCA_902464965.1 uncultured Collinsella sp. | reverse complement strand
CGCCGCCGAGCCGCAGCATCGTTTTGCCACGACGGCCGATAACATTGCCGAGTTTGCGGTGGCGGGTAGCTTTATCTTTGGTCAGCCGCTCAAGAGCATCGAACATATCGATATCGATGAGCTGAAATAGATGTAAGGCAGCCGCCAAAGCCTTCGCCACATCTTTTGCCGAAAGGATATTTCTATGGAGTACATGCAGGTCAACCGCGCTAACGGTCGCGCCGCCAACGAGTTGCGCCCCGTTAAGCTCACCCGTGGCGTCATGAAGCACGCCCACGGCTCGTGTTTGGCCGAGTTCGGCGACACGCGCGTGCTGTGCGCCGCCACTATCGAGGAGGGCGTGCCGGGCTGGCGAAAGGGAGCTAAGGCCGGCTGGGTGACCGCGGAATACGCCATGCTGCCGGCATCGACCGGCAAGCGCTGCAAGCGCGAGCACGCCAACCGCAAGGGCCGCTCCATGGAGATCGAGCGCCTCATTGGCCGCAGCCTGCGTACCGTCGTCAACATGAAGGCGCTCGGCGAGTACACCGTCACCGTCGACTGCGATGTGATTCAGGCCGATGGCGGCACGCGTACAGCGAGCATTACCGGCGCCTGGGTGGCGCTGCGCGACGCCCTCGCCATGTGGGTCGAGGCGGGAAAGATCGAGCGCATCCCGCTTACCGGCCAGGTGGCTGCCATCTCCATGGGCGTTGTCGACGGCAATACGCTGCTTGACCTCGATTATTCCGAGGACAGTCATGCCGAGGTCGACATGAACCTCGTCGCCACCGACACCGGCGAGATGATCGAGCTCCAGGGCACCGGCGAGCAGGCGCCCTTTGACCGCAAACGCCTCAACGCCCTGCTCGACCTGGGCGACAAAGGTATCGCCGAGCTCATCGAGCTCCAGCGCCAAGCCCTCGCCTAACCTGCCAAAAGGGACAGGTTTATTTTGGTAGGTTTTATCTGCGGAGACGTCTAGACACAAGACTGCCGTTGATTGAGAGGGGAGAGGCAGAGGCCCTCGTCGCCCTCGGCGCGGTATTGCTATAGAGACAAGGAGGCCAGTTATGGCACTTGAGAAGATCGACATCGACACCCTCGACCCGGCGGCGACCATCGTCGTGGCAACCGGAAACGCTCATAAGCTCACCGAGATCGAGGCCATTTTGGGCAAGGTCATGCCCGAGGTTCGCTTTGTGGCGCTCGGCCAGCTGGGCGATTTTGAGGACCCCGAGGAAAACGGCACGACGTTTTTGGAGAACGCCATCATCAAGGCGCAGGCTGCGGTTGAGGAGACGGGCCTTATGGCCATTGCCGATGATTCTGGCTTGGTCGTTGATGCCCTGGACGGCGAGCCTGGCGTGTATAGCGCACGCTATGCGGGCGTGCACGGAGACGATGCCGCCAACAACGCCAAGCTTCTCGTGAATCTGGAGGGCGTGGCCGACGAGGGCCGCACTGCGCGCTTTATGAGCGTCGTCGCGCTCATCGACACGGACGGTTTGGTCACCTATGGCGAGGGCGCCTGCGAGGGCGTTATCGCGCACGAGGGCCGCGGCGATCACGGCTTTGGCTACGACCCGCTGTTCCTGCCGGTCGACACGCCGGGCAAGACCATGGCCGAGCTGACGGCTGACGAGAAGAACGCCATCAGCCATCGTTTCCACGCGCTCGAGCATCTGTCCGCCAAGCTGACAGGCGAGGAGTAGACCGTGCGTGCGGTGGTGCAGCGCGTGCTCAACGCCGGCGTGACGGTCGACGGCGAGTGCGTGGGCCGCATTGGACGCGGCTACCTGGTGCTGCTGGGTGTTGGCCATGGCGATACGCGTGCCGAGGCCGACAAGCTGTGGGGCAAGCTCCGCGGGCTGCGTATCAACGAGGACGAGAACGGCAAGACCAACTTGGCGCTTGCCGATGTCGACGGCGAGGTGCTCGTGGTGTCGCAGTTCACGCTGTTCGCCGACTGCCGCCACGGTCGCCGTCCGTCGTTTACGGATGCCGGCGCCCCCGATGTCGCCAACGAGCTCTACGAGTACTTCCTGACGCTTGTGCACGAGGACGTTGAGCATGTGGCGCACGGCATCTTTGGCGCCGACATGAAGGTCGACCTGGTCAACGACGGCCCATTCACCATCGTCTTGGACACCGACAACCTTTAGGTTACGCGGTTTTACCAAACCGCGTAACAACTGGTCATGCGAGGTTGTCGTCTGGTACGTATTTGGGACGGGGCTTATTTAGCTACTTGCGTATGGCCACAACAGGGTGCTATAGTATTAGAGTTTTGTCTATCTTAGGGGTATTATCCCCTTTTTGAATTGCACCTTCTGGAGGCCCTGTTCATGGAAGAGATGGAAGTCAATCACGTCGACGACATCCACGAGAAGCTGACCGATATGGTGGGCGATCGCGTCAAGGTGAAGGCCAACATGGGCCGTACCCGCGTCGTCGAGCGCATGGGCACCATCAAGAGCGTCCACCCCGCCGTCTTTATCGTCGAGGTTGACGAGCGTCGCGGCCGCAAGTCGCGTCAGTCCTACCAGTATATCGATGTCCTCACCGGTCAGGTCGAGCTGTTCGACCCCGAGAGCGGCGAGCACATCTTTACCCCGCTCGGCAATCAGCTCGAGGAGCATTAACGGTGACCGATCGGTCCCTGACTCTTTCCGCGCCGGCAAAGATTAACCTCTACCTGGGGGTTCATACCGAGCGCGATGACCGCGGCTACCACAGGGTCGATTCCCTGATGGCGGCCGTCGGTCTTTCCGATACCGTGACGGTCACGCCGGCGCAGGCGCTGACCGTCCAGACGGTTCCAGCATCAGATTTTCCCATGCAAAAGAATACGGCGTATCGGGCTGCGGTTGCTATGGCCGAGCATTATGGTCGCGAGGCAAACATCTGCGTGACGATTGAGAAGCGCATTCCATTGTGCGCCGGCTTGGGCGGCCCCTCGACGGATGCGGCCGCGGTCATTGTCGCCTTGGCAGAGCTCTGGGGCATTGATCGCACCGACCCAGCGCTCGACGATATTGCGCGGGGCATTGGTGCCGACGTCCCGTTCTTTTTGCACGCGAGTCCTGCGTTCTACGTAGGTGGGGGAGACGTGCTGGCAACTGAGTACCCCGCGCTGCCCGCGACGCCCGTCGTGCTGGTCAAGCCGCGCGAGGCAAGCGTTTCGACAATTGAAGCCTATCGACGTTTTGACGAGGCCCCGGTGCCTGCGGACAAGCCCGGCGCGATAGCTTCTGCCTTGCGTGCTGGTGATGCCGAGACGGCATATGCACTCATCCATAACAACCTTGGTGTCATTTCCGCACAGATGGAGTCGCAGATTCAAACGGTCCTCGACTGGCTGCGTAAACAGGACGGAACCGTTGCTGTAGATGTGTGCGGATCGGGTGCCTGCTCGTTTGCCATTTGCGACACCGCTGCCACGGCCGAAAGGCTTGCCGATGCTGCCCAGCAAAATGGCTGGTGGGCCTGCGCGACTGAGCTTATTTCCAACACGGTTCAAATCGACGCGCCAAAGAAATAAAAATTTCTCTAGCACGCGGCGAAAATCTTTGTTACTATAGTCGAGCTAACGGGTTGTGGCTCAGTTTGGTAGAGCACTGCGTTCGGGACGCAGGGGTCGCTGGTTCAAATCCAGTCAACCCGACCAGAGCATGAGGAGGGACCGCTTCTTGCGGTCCCTTTTTTTAGCTAGTGTTGTGATACCGCGATACCCGCGGTATACTCATTCGAGCTTGTCTCGCTGTATTGTGGAGGTCTACATGTTTGGACTGAGGGCTCCTGAGCTCATCATTATTCTCGTCGTTGTCCTGATTATCTTCGGGCCCAAGAACCTGCCGAAGCTCGGCAAGTCCCTCGGCTCTACCGTCAAGAATATCCGTGAGGGTATGGAGGGCGACGATAAGGCCGAGACCAAGCAGGCCGAGGAGGTCGTGGTCGAGCAGTCCGAGGAGGACAAGGAGATCGCTGAGCTCGAGGCCAAGCTCGCTGCTGCCAAGAAGAAGCAGGCAGAGGACAGCGACGCGGACGCAGAGTAGTCCCATCCCTTTGGGGTGAGCACCTGACCGGCTTGCCCGCAGGCTAGCCGGTCTTTTTCGTTTTGTTGACAGTTGATTGTTTGATCAGAGTTGGGGAGATATCCGTATGGACGCAAGCCAGATCGTACTGACCGCTGAGGGCCGCCAGAAGCTCGTCGAGGAGCTCGCTTGGCGTGAGGGCGATTACGCCAAGGAGATCGTCGAGGACATCAAGGAAGCCCGCGCGTTCGGCGACCTTTCGGAGAACTCCGAGTACGACGCCGCTAAGGACAAGCAGGCCCAGAACGCCGCTCGTATTGCCGAGATCCAGGCCATCCTCGCCAACGCTCAGGTTGCTGCCACCACGGGCGACCTGACCGTCTCCATCGGTTCCACCGTTTCGCTGATTGATCCCAACGGCGAGGTCATGGAAGTCACGCTCGTCGGTACCACCGAGACCAACTCGCTCGAGCACAAGATTTCCAACGAGTCTCCGGTCGGTTACGCCATCATCGGTCACGGCGAGGGCGACTCCGTCGAGGTCGTTACGCCTTCCGGCAAGACTCGCGTCTACACCATCGCCAAGATCGCACGCTAGACCACGGTCCCGCGTAAAGGTATGTTTTCGCTCCCTGGGACCGAATCCTGGGGAGCGTTTTAGTTTGAGGAGCTAACTTATGGCAGAGAACCAGAACGCCGCCGATCAGGCATCGACGCTCAACGACGAGCGCGCCACCCGCCTGGCCAAGCGCGCCGCCCTGTTCGAGGCGGGCCAGAACCCCTATCCCGAGCACTCTGAGCTTGAGGACTACGTCGCCGATATCGAGACTAAGTACGCCGAGCTTGCCGATGGCGAGGACACCGAGGACGTCGTGAAGATCGCCGGCCGCGTGGTCGCCAAGCGCGGCCAGGGCAAGATCATGTTCATCGTCGTGCGCGATGCGACTGCCGAGATTCAGCTGTTCTGCCGCATCAACGACATGGACGAGGCTGCCTGGAATACGCTCAAGGCCCTCGACCTGGGCGACATCCTGGGCGTGACCGGCGTGGTCGTGCGCACCCAGCGCGGCCAGCTTTCCGTTGCCCCTAAGAGCGCGACCCTGCTTTCCAAGGCCGTTCGTCCACTGCCCGAGAAGTTCCACGGTCTTTCCGACAAGGAGACCCGCTATCGCCAGCGCTATGTCGACCTGATCGCCAACGACGACGTTCGCGAGACCTTCCGTAAGCGTTCGCAGATTCTCTCTACCTTCCGTCGCTTTATGGAGTCCGACGGTTACATGGAGGTCGAGACCCCCATCCTGCAGACCATCCAGGGCGGCGCTACCGCCAAGCCGTTCATTACCCACTTCAACGCGCTCGATCAGGAGTGCTACCTGCGTATTGCCACCGAGCTCCATCTCAAGCGCTGCATCGTCGGTGGTTTTGAGCGCGTGTTCGAGATCGGCCGCATCTTCCGTAACGAGGGCATGGACCTTACCCACAACCCCGAGTTCACCACGATGGAGGCCTACCGTGCCTTCTCAGACCTCGAGGGCATGAAGGCGCTCGCCCAGGGTGTCATTAAGGCGGCTAACAAGGCCATCGGCAACCCCGAGGTCATCGAGTACCAGGGCCAGACCATCGACCTTTCTGGTGAGTGGGCCAGCCGTCCCATGACCGACATCGTCTCCGACGTGCTCGGCAAGCAGGTCACCATCGACACGCCGGTCGAGGAGCTTGCTGCCGCCGCGCGCGAGAAGGGCCTGGAGATCAAGCCCGAGTGGACTGCCGGCAAGATCATCGCCGAGATTTACGATGAGCTGGGCGAGGACACCATCGTCAACCCGACCTTCGTGTGCGATTACCCCATCGAGGTCAGCCCGCTCGCTAAGCGTTTTGAGGACGACCCGCGTTTGACTCACCGCTTTGAGCTGGTCATCGCCGGCCACGAGTACGCCAACGCATTCTCCGAGCTCAACGACCCGGTCGACCAGGCTGAGCGCTTTGCTGCCCAGATGGCCGAGAAGGCCGGCGGCGACGATGAGGCTATGGAGTATGACGAGGACTACGTGCGCGCCCTCGAGTACGGTATGCCTCCCGCGGGCGGCATTGGCATTGGTATCGACCGCGTGGTCATGCTGCTTACTAACCAGGCTTCTATCCGCGACGTCCTGCTGTTCCCGCACATGAAGCCCGAGAAGGGTTTCCAGTCCGGTGCCGCTGCCGCCAAGGCTGCAGAGGCCGGCAACGCCGCGAGCCCATTCGTTAAGTCGCTTAAGCCCACGCTCGATTACTCCAAGATCGCCGTTGAGCCGCTGTTTGAGGAGTTCGTCGACTTTGATACCTTCTCCAAGAGCGATTTCCGCGCTGTGAAGGTCAAGGCATGCGAGGCCGTCAAGAAGTCCAAGAAGCTGCTGAACTTTACGCTCGACGACGGTACCGGTACCGACCGCACCATCCTCTCCGGTATTCACGCTTATTACGAGCCCGAGGACCTGGTCGGCAAGACCTTGCTCGCCATCACCAACCTGCCTCCGCGCAAGATGATGGGCATCCCCAGCTGCGGCATGCTCATCAGTGCCATCCACGAGGAGGATGGTGAGGAGCGCCTCAACCTGATCCAGCTCGACGCCTCCATCCCCGCCGGCGCAAAGATGTACTAACTAGTTACGCGGTTCTACGAACCGCGTAACGGCTCGACGCTGCGCGGGCCGCATTTGGACAATCTGACGTTCAACTTCAAGGGCGCGACCTAGGTGGTTACGCGGGTTTACCAACCCGCGTAACCAGTTGACGCTGCGCGCCGCCCAGGGCGACAATTTGTCATTCAAAAGGCAAGGCATGACCAGAAGGTCTATGCCTTGCCT
>CABQLI010000091.1 GCA_902464965.1 uncultured Collinsella sp. | reverse complement strand
ACCCCGAGTTCCGCAAGATCGTCTCCCCGATGGTCACCTACACCATCACCGAGCGTCTGAGCTGCCATCTCGAGCACGTCCGTAACCACCCGCTCACCACGCGTCGTTACTATCACCAGATGAACTACTAATCCTCTCAAATTGCTGCGGTTGTCTGCAGGCGAGCTGCGCAGAACGCCTCGCCTGCAGACCTGTTTCTGGGGTTGATCGAAATGGTTGTCCAGTATCTTTTAGTTGCACTGGTCGCATTTATTGCGTCCATGGACGAGCAATTATTTGGCATTACGATGCTTGGTCGTCCGCTGTTTACGAGCCTGTTCGTTGGCTTGATCCTTGGCGATGTCCAGCAGGGCGTTATCGTCGGCGCTGCTTTGGAGTCCATGTTCATGGGCGCCATCATGGTCGGTGCGGCGGTTCCTCCCGAGGTCTATGCTTCCGGCGTGCTTGGCTGCGCGTTTGCCGTCATTACGGGTACGGGCACGGCAACTGCCGTCGCACTCGCCCTTCCCGTCTCCGTCTTCCTTCAGGTGTGGCGCAACTTCTGCTACGCCGTTCCGGGTGCCTTTGCCTGCAAGAAGATTGAGACCGCTATGGCAAATCGCGATCTTGCCAAGGCGAATCTGTACCATCTGACCATCGTGCCGCTGTCGATTGGCATTCCGTCTGCACTGCTGGTGTTTTGCTCGCTGTTCTTTGGTGCCGACCTCATCAACAACGCGCTTAACGCTATTCCGCAGTTTGTGATGGATGGTCTTAACGTTGCGTCCGGCGTCATGGTCTGCATCGGCTTCGCTCTTCTTATTAGGACCATGGGCGACAACAAGCTTCTTCCCTGGCTGTTCCTGGGATTCATTATGGTCATCTACCTCAAGATGGACGTTGTCGGTGTTGCCGCTGCCGCTATCTGCGTCGCGCTGCTCCTGGCCTTCCGCGAGGGCTCGGCCGGTCCGCAGGCGGTTGCCGAGGATGAAGAGGAGGACTTCTAATGGCTACCCAGAACACCGATCTCAAAGAGGCCAAGAAGGACGCGATTATGACTCCCGATATGTATCGGAGCATGTTCCTTCGCCAGTTTACGAGCCAGTGCTCGCAGTCGTACGACAAGATGATGGCAATGGGCTTCATGTACACCATTCAGAAGCCCCTGCGAAAGATTTATCCCAACGACGACGATTACTATGCGGCGCTTGATCGCCATACCGAGTTCTTTAACATCACGCCTCATGTGCTTCCGTTTGTAGCCGGCCTAACGGTTTCGATGGAAGAGCAGGCGGCTGCCGATAAGAACTTCGACACGTCCTCGATTAACGCCATGAAGGTCGGCCTCATGGGACCGCTTTCCGGCATCGGCGATTCGTTCTACTGGGGTACGTTCCGCGTGGTCGCCGCCGGCATTGGTATTGGCATCGCGTCGACGGGCAACCCGCTCGGCCCCATCGTGTACGCGCTCATCTACTCGGTGATTAACTTTGCAACGCGTATCGTCGCCGCCCATCTGGGATACGACCTGGGAACCAAGTTCCTGCAGCAGTCCGAAGAGAACAACCTTATGTCTCGCATGACGCATGCTGCCGGTGTCCTCGGAATGACCGTCATTGGCGCGATGATTGCGGCGCAGGTCTCGCTGTCCACGGCTTTGACCTTTGACGTGGGTGGTTCGGAGATTGTCCTGCAGGATCTGTTCGATTCGATCTTCCCCGGTCTGCTGCCCCTGCTGGCAACGTTCGCTTGCGTTGCCCTGTACAAAAAGGGCGTCAAGACCATTTGGATTATTATTGGTATCTTCGCGATCTGCATCATCGGAACGGGCTTGGGAGTGTTCGCGGCGGCGTAATGTTGACTGCTATGCTCGCGCGTTGGATAACTAACTGTCCGTTTGAAAACGGGGTTCGGCGTAAGGCCGGCCCCGTTTTTTGTTTGAGGGACTTTCCGACCGTCCAAAAATCCACGCTCGTTCATTACTCACGTATCTCTCATCTCTCATTCGTCACTAATACGAGAGATAATAGAAAGACGAGAGATAAATATGAGAGATAACTGAGCAGCAAAGAGACAAGCAATCATGGTATTGTCTCAATACTGATTGTTCTACCAGCAAAAACATGTTTAAATGAAACAGATGGCAGACATCTTTTCTTTCATCTCTCACTCATCTCTAATACGAGAGATAACAGAGAGACAAGAGATAATTACGAGAGATAACTGAGAGACGAAGGAAATCTATTCGCGGCATTCTCCGCCGGGCCGAGCGAAAGGACGTGCAGATGAACGAAAACGAGCTGACCGGTCTGCTCGAGTCTTTAAGGCGCATGGGCTCGGACGATCTTAACGTCGAGGTCAAGGAGAGCGCCACGACGCTTTCCCGCGACGTATGGGAAACGGTTAGTGCATTCGCGAATACCGCTGGCGGAATTATCGTGCTCGGCGTGAGCGAGCGCGCGGGCTTTGTCCCGGTTGAGAACTTTGAGACCGAGAAGGTGCTCAACCAATTCGTAGCGGGCATGGGTGATGCCGGCGGTCGCGGAAAACTGGCCAATCCGCCCAAATACACCATTGAACGCGTGGAGCTCCAGGGCACCGTGGTTCTGGTCATCACAATTGAGGAGCTCGACCCGTCGAGCAAGCCTTGTTATGTCATAGAGCGGGGCGCTCAAGGCGGCAGCTACAAACGCATCGATGACAAAGATGTTCCGCTCTCGTCGACCGAGGTTTTGGCACTGTCGTCATACGAGCGGACGAGCCCTAGCGATCGCGACGCAGTGCCGGGCGCGGGTGTGGGCGACCTCGACGAGGCCCTGATCGACCGCACGATAGAGCGTGCTTTCTCGCTGACGCCCCGAGCTATGCACGGTGCGACGGACAAGAAAACAAAGCTGGAGCGCCTGAATTTCCCCGATTCCCAAGGCAACGTGACTAAGGCCGGACTCCTAGTTGCGGGCACCTACCCTCAGCAGTTTTATCCCAAGCTCTTTATCGACATGGCTGTCTATGCGGGGACCCGGAAAGGCACGGCGGGGTCGCTGAGGTTCATGGACCGCATGATCTGTGAGGGAACGTTGGGCGAGATGATCTCGGATGCTGTCGCGGCCGTCGCCAAGAATTTGCGGCGAACCTCGACCGTCCAAGGCGTCTCGCGTGTCGACTCGCTGGAGATTCCCGAGGAGGTTCTGCGCGAGGCAATCGCCAACGCTGTAATCCATCGAGAATACGGGGATCGGTTCTGTGGACAATCGATTACCGTCGACGTCTTTGACGATCGTGTCGAGGTGACGAATCCTGGCGGCCTTTACGGGGGAAAGACTCGCGAGAACTTGTTTGACGGCAGCTCCCGATGCCGTAACGCGACGCTCGTGAAACTCATGTCGATTATCCCGCTGCCGGATGGCGCAGGTTCGCCGGCTGAGGGCAATGGCTCGGGCATCCCGATGATGATCGATGCCATGCGCGCGCATGGTCTGGCCGAGCCCCTGTTCTGCCCGGGGTTCGATCGGTTCAAGGTCGTACTTTACCGTTCAAAGATCGAGCCGGTCGATCATGGCGGGGGCTTAATTGTGACGGCACTCAAACACTACGGCGAGCTGGGGACGCGTGAGCTGGCAGAACGCACGGGGCTTACAATTTCCCAGGTTAGGTCGCGCGTCAACGCGCTCATTGCTCAAGGCGAGCTTGAGCCCACGGCGCCGGCGACGAGCCGCAACCGCAAGTATCGACTGTCAGAGCGCGTGGAATAAATGCGTTAGTGGACGAGGCGACCCAATAATCGACCCTCAATTGGCACCTACTAAGGTAAAGCGGTTGTTGCTCAGTCGACGGTGATGCTGAAGACTCGGTTTACGCCGGCATGGCCCCGAACCCGTCCATCAAGAACAGCCTAAGAACCAGCTTGATGACATATCCCGGTTTGACTTCTGCCGCGTCAAAGACGTGGCGCTCGGCGAGCTCGCTGCAGTATGCATAGATGTCGCGGATAAGGTCCGCGCCCGAAAGCGTAAACATGTAGCCTGCGTCCGAAAGCGCATTGGGCGCGGCGGGCAACTTGGCCATGTGGCAGAACGTTTGCAGGTCGGGCGCCATAACATTCTGGTAGCCAAGATGGTTGCCGTCTTCTTGTGCGGCGAGTTCCAGCTGGCGTACTCGATCCAGCGCCACTGCCAGCACAAAGCTCGGCGTAGGCGCATTGACGTCCTGAGTGGTCGCCACAAGCCTGCCCGCTGCCTGCGTGACAAGCCAAGCGACCTCGCGCTGGCAACGCACGGCCTTGCGCGTAACCGGCTTGATGGACGAAGAAGAAACGCTTCCCTTAGGCGGATTCGAAACAGCCACAAGAACCTCCCATGAACAATCCGGCCCAACAAGCCCGGATGAAACACGTGCTACATCAGTATACAGGGAAGTGGGGCAGCGGGGTACAAACGCGCCAGCGGCAAACCGAGAGCATCAACGATGTGCCGATCGCGGAATGAGATCTCGTAATAATTGACTCTCGGCCATATTATTGAGTGGCATGACTCGCGTTCGTATGGTTGTAGGTGCTGGCGATGAACGACATTGACCTTGCTGTTCCGTTGATGGATGGACCAAGCTATGACCGCGCCTGCAGTCTCGTGCCTTCCGAATACGTTGAGGCATGGGAGTGGTTTCTGGGTGAGGAACAGCGCGGCGGCGTTTGGACCAGCCTTCCGCACCACACCAAGGAAGATAGCCCTCAGTATCAGTATCGTTTGAGAATTGGCTCGGACTTCTTTCCCGTAACGCGGGATTCAGGGATCTTCTGGCCGGGCCAGGATCGGGTGAAGCAAGATCCCAATAAGATCTTTGCGCTTTCGGTCCATAACTCTAAAAAGAGCTTCTACACCGATGTACCTCCGCTCTATTTGGACGATGGTACGTGGGTCATTAAGTATTCGGTCCAAGCGCCAGGCGCCGTTGGTTCTCGAGACCAGAATTACAACCGTAAAATGCTCAACTGCATGGAATGTGGCGTTCCAGTCGGAGTCATATTTGCAACCGAGGTGGGCTACAAGGTGCTCGGCCTTGCGTTTGTTGAACGGTTCGAGCCCGAAAACGGATGGTTTGTTCTGCACGGTCCTGTTCATAAAGGCGGACCGGACCCCCGTTTTGCGCCCGACATGAGCTATCTGAAGCACATGCCCGTCGATATTGAGTTTGCCGGACAGGGTACGACCGACGACGAAAAGGTCCGCTATGCGTTAAGGCGCGAGCGATTGGGGCAGCAATGGTTCCGCAAGCAGCTCGTTGCCGCCTATGATGGCCGTTGCGCGGTGTCGGACTGCGGCGTCAGCGAAGCTCTGGAGGCTGCACATATCGAGAATTACTCGGGACCCAAATCGCAGGTTGCCAGCAACGGCATTCTGCTTCGGCGCGACTTACATGCTTTATTCGATGCTCATCTGATTTCGTTTGAGCCTGTTTGCGGCGAATATCGGCTGTGCGGATCGTACCTGCTGGATAAGACCGGCTACGCTTCCTTTGCGGGTGCGACGCTAAGGCAGCCGAATGAGCGTCAGTGGCGACCCAATACGGTGTTTCTTGAGGCCCATCGCATTGAGTTCGATCGCTCGGAAAAGAAGCGTGAAAAGGCGGGGCTTCTGCCGTATTAGCGTATTTGGCTTTGGCATTCTTTGACGATCGTGTTGTTTGATCGGATCGCGTGGCGATGCAATCTCGCGCATGCCCGCCGGTGCATGCTCTTCCTGTTTTGTATAGCGAGAGGGGAGCGTGTATGAGCTGGCGAGGCGATATTGCGATGGGGAAGTACGGAAAACTGCCGTGTGCCCTTATAGACAACAATATGTTTCCGAGCGTAGAGGTTGATTGCGGGTCGTTTGTCGTCACCTGCCCTTGCTGCGGCTCGCAAATACCGTGTCTCGACATTCGGTTCATCGATGCGCGCGACAGGTTCAGCGACGAAGTGAGAAAACAGACAGGCGTTCATATGCCGGTGTATCCGGAGAAATGCCCCGTTTGTGGCCTCGATATCGTGTACGACGCCGGCGACGAGGGATAGGTGATGCGGAGGAGCTGACTGTGAAGGCCTCTCCGTCCCTACAAATAAATCCCCTCACCGAGTTGCTTGTGGAACTCGGCGTGATGGTCGCGTGCCCAGGTAAAGAGTGCCTGGTCAAAGTCGGTACGCGTGGCCGGGACGCCAAAGACGCCGGCAACTTCGACGCGTATAAACTCCAGTGCCGGCAGCTTGTTGATGGCAGTGAGGGCAAACGGGGACGAGGGCTCCTCGAACAGATAGCGGCTGCCTTGCAGCGCGTCGCAACTGGTGCACGTGTTGCCGAGCGACGGGGCTTTGGAGGCTCGCGCGCCTACGGGCTTGTAGCCGCAGCGCTTATGAAGGTAGTCGCGGATCTCGCCCGGCACGCAGCCAAGAGCGGGCACGATGGCGAGTGCGTTGGCGTTGGCCGTGTCGATGGCAATGTGCCCGGATTCGTTGGGCGCGTGCGCGATGGCGACGCTCTCGTCGTTATCGGTTCGATAGGGAATGCCGAAGGCCGCGACCGAGGTCTCTTTGTGACACTTCCAGCACTCGCGCTTGCCCAGTACTAGATATATATACGGCGCTGAGGGGTCGGATCGGTCAACACCGGGCAGCCACTCGGCAAAGGGCTCGGGGTTGACGCCGCTGGGTACATACCAGACCTTCTTGGTCCGGTCCCATTTGGCGCCCAGCGCCTTGGCTTCTTCTTTGTGCGAAAAGGGGACATCGAGCTCGGTGCGCATGGCGGCTCCTTGGTGCTGCAGGTGCAAGTGGCCCAAGGATACCGCAGGGCGCAGACATCGCGGCGTTTTGCTGAGAAGTTGCGGTGCGGACTGATTGGTTATGCCGATGGATAGATCGGCAAGTAGATGGTCGGCTTTTGGCTAGTTGGGCGGTTGGAACTGCCGGCGGATTTGGCGACATAAAACAAAACAGCCCAGAGGACATAGCCTCTGAGCTGCGAACATTTGGTGGGCGT
>CABQLI010000090.1 GCA_902464965.1 uncultured Collinsella sp. | reverse complement strand
GCACGGCCTCGAGCGCCAAGAGCGCGCCGGTCGCGCAGGGCAGAGCGTTGTCGACCACGTACAGCTCAAAATCGGGATACTCGGCACGCACGGCGTCCGCCGCCTGGCACGCGGAGTTGTAGCTCGACGACAACGCCGAGGTAAAGCACAGGTAGACCGTGGGCGTGCCCTCTTTGGCGCACTCGGTAAAGAACTCGATATAGCGACCGAGCGACACAGCCGAGGTGGACACGCGGGCACCGGCGCGCATACGGTCGTAGAACTCCTTGGGTGTGATGCTCGACCAGATGTCGTCCGTGCGCTCTTCGCCATCGATAATGAAGGGGAAACCCAGGATATCGACATCGAGGTTCGCGGCGACCTCGGGGCTAAAGTCGCAGCAGGTATCGACGACGATGCGGCAACGGTCCGAATGACCGGTAGATGCAGCCTTGTCCATCAAAGCGACTCCTTACGTAAAAAGGCGGCCACCCGCATGGGATGGCCGCCAACCGTTAACTCATGCAAGTTAACGTATTTTACTCGTCAAGTGTTTCGATGCGGGGCTTGATGATGCCATATCCACCATTCTTACGGTGATACACCACATTGATGAGGCCAGTCGTCGCGTTCTCGAACACGTAGAAGTCATGACCAAGCAGATCGGTCTGCACCAGCGCCTGCTCCTCAGTCATCGGGGTGACATCGATGACCTTCTCGCGGACGAGCAGGTCATCCTCCTCCTCGGGCAGCAGCAGGTCAGCCAGATCCTCGACGCGCTCGACCGGTGCGACATCCGCGGCGCTGGCACCGCCCTGGCGGTTGTCCACAACCTTGGTCTTGAACTTACGCAGCTGGCGGGTGACCTTATCGGCGGAGAGGTCGATGGCGGCGTACATATCTGCACCGTGCTCGGCAACGCGAATCACCGAACCGCGGGCACGAACCGTAACCTCGACGATTGCCGGGTTGGGGTTCGAGGGGTTCTTCTCATAGCGAAGTACAACGTCGACCGTCATGGGCTCGATATCGAAAACCTTGAGCGCCTCGCCGATCTTCTCATCCACATGCGCACGCAGAGCATCGGTTACCGTCGTCTTGCGTCCAGAAACCTTGATATCCATACGTGGCTCCAATCTGCCTCGGGGACTTACTGTACTGGCTATGTACCCATTGCCGTGCATTTAATCACGCGGATTCCTAAAGACCCGAATAACGATTGCTTGATACCGCATACCGAAGTCTCGCACTTTTCTGTAGCAAAGTGCGCTATAGGAGGGGCCGGCGGCTTTGTATTTGGTCCCGAAAATTGGCTTTGACCTGCTAGTTTTATTGGGATGAAAAAGCCGGGCTCCCCCATCGGGGAAGCCCGGCAGTGCGTGTTGAAACCGTGAAGAGGTGTCCTTTCCAACGTATAGGAGACACCACCCCTAGCAATAACTAGCTATTGAGTTTGTTAATGTCGTCGTCGGTGATGGCGCCTTCCTGGCTGGACGATTTGTCCTCGGAGGATGCGGTCTCATTGTTGGAATCGGAGGACTCGCTGCCGGAGGACATGGTCTCACTGGACTCAGAGTCACCCGGCTGCACGTTAGCGCCCGAAACCGTCTTAGTGGTGAGGTCGTAGGGCATCGTGCCATACCAGACAGAGTGGACCGCCTCGAGCGTGCCGTCGGCCGTAATACCGTCGAGGGCATCGCTCACGGCACGGCACAGTTCGTCATTGGACGAGAGGCCCACAACACCAAGCGTCGAGGGCGCCTCGAGCGCACCGACATAGGAGACCTCGCTCATCAGGCGTGCAAGGTAGCCGCCGGCCGTGGAGTCGCAGATCACATAGTCGACCTCGCCGGACTCGAGCGCCTCAAAGCACTCGTTGATGTTGGAGTAGGTCTTTTGGTTGGCGGTGATGCTCTGCTTAGCAAGCGCCTCCTGCGAGGCCGAGGACGCCTGAACGCCCAGGGTGGACGTGTTAAGGGTATCGGTGGAAACGCTTAGCGACCCACCATCGCTAGTTTTACCGAACACGGAAGTGGCATCGTACAGGCAGGTGCCGAGCGAGCTAATGTCCCCGTCCGTGGAGTTAATCTCGCCGATAAAGATATCGGCCTTTTTGTCGCCGAGCGCGGAATCTGCCGAAGACGCATCGACAAAGGCGACCTTAAGGCCCATGCGGCTTGCGAGAGCGCGGGCGGCGTCAACCGCATACCCCGTGAGCTCGCCGTCGGCGTCCTGCATGGCCTGCGGCGCATCGGAAGTATCGAGGGCGACCGTCAGGGTTCCGGGAGTGACCAGGGCATCGTCCGACACCGCCGGCGTGACGGTCTCGTACTCGATCTGGTCGATCGTGGGAGTCGTGAACGTAGACAGCGGGTTGAACGCGCATCCGCTCAGGCCCAAAACGGCAATGACCGCTGCGGTCCCAGCACCCAACCGAGCCGCGTGCATCAAGCTGCCCCTCACCATGTCCACTACCCTGCCTTCTGTGTCGTATACGATCCGTGCGTTGCGCGGAATATCAGGTTGTTCCCACCAGCTGACCTGGTATTTGACCCCACACTTGCGCACCGGGGTGTTTGCTCGGGAGGCCGCAGCCACCTTCACGACTGACCCGCTCGCCCGCGAGGCGGTATTGCCCCAAAGAAAGTAGAACGGACGGTGCGGCTTACATCTAGGACGCGCCATGATCGCGCCGCGCGCACGCGGTCGCTTACGTGGATCCCTTTGACCGCGTCTGTCTTGGACTAGGACGGGCATTTCGTCCGTCCGCAACCACAGCCTGGTAGGAACGAAGCGCATTATAGCTAAGTTCAAGCTAAAGTTTAAGGTTAGGGGCGTTATTCGCATCGCGAGTACAGATTTCGCAGGTCAGGACGGGCCGCACGTGCTCTGATTGAGCCCGTCGCTCCCCTATGGAAAGCCCCAACACACCCGTCTTAGGGCGCCGTGGCCAAAAAATAGCAAATATGAGTACTGTTACCAATTTAGTAGCAGGAGTTTTTGGCTCTGCAAGCTGTTTTCACGCTCTATAACGTCAGATTGATGCCAGGATATTCCACATTTGTTTAATAGCTTTCTAATTTACCCCATCTTCCAGTCCCAAAATCCCTGATTTTGCTGTTACTGAATTTGTAGCAGTACTCATATTTGCTATATTTTGGCCAGAGCATATATCCAACCCCCTGTTTCAGAGCATTGTTAGGCGGGTTTAAGCCCAAAACACGCCCGCAACGTGTTAAATAGCGCCTCTTGTTTCTTTCTGCGAGCGTCAACACGGTTGCGATATCGCTTACTCATGCGCTGGTGGATGCGCCATGCGAGCGCTTCCATCGCTTCCATGTCACAGAGCATTTCGTTGTTGACCGTCGCGATCTCGATTCCCATAGTAATCAAGCCCGTGTTGCGTTTTTCATCATGGATACGTCCCCTCCGGGAGGAATGGCCCAGCTCACCGTTGTATTCCAGGTCAAACTGGGCTGCTTCCTGATACGCATCGCAAACTGCATGCGGCATCCCCGAGATTGCCTGCGCGCGGTCATCGAACTCGATCTTGTAGTCGGTCTTAAAGGGACCGCAGGCAAATCCGCCATAGGAAAACGGAAGCGAAAACAGAGCGAGCATGATGCACTCCATGGGCGAGCGCAGATTTTCTGACAGGTAGGGACACAGGCGCAGCAGCTGTTTGGCCACATTCCCCTTGCATGCCGCGAGGTAATCTACCAGGCGATCGGGTGTCAGCACGGACTCGACCTCAAAGTAACCGACATCTGGCGGCTGGTCTTTGTCCTTTGCCAATTTGTTCACGACAGGCGAGGTGTAGGGAGGCAGATACTTCCCGCGGTCGCTCAGTGAAATCTTAGAGCACAGTTCCTGGGCCAGGGCAAACGCCTGGATGCAGCCGACCTCGCGCGCGATGGCAACACAAAGGGCCTCGGGAGATAGACTGTACACCCCCGGTTCCACCTCTAGAATCGAGCCGGCGGGCAACCCGGAACACACGGACCAGCTCACGCCAGGGATGCGGCGGCGCTGCGCCGCAGATCCCACCAGCAAGCACAGATCTTCTTGCACCTCGCCGCTTGCGGCCCCAATCCGCACCAAATCGGGAAGATAGATGTCCTCGGTCGAGGGCGACGACGTGCGCAGCACACGGCACTCCTCCTTGGGATCAAGGTCCTTCCAGCTTATGTAGCCCATCTGCCGGCGCTCGGCGCGCATCATGCGTAGCGCCGAGGCGCCTGTTAGGATTACGGAAGCCGCTAGCTGTTCGTCTGTCGGCTCGTTGCACCGCTCAATCTTTACTGCCACAAAACCACCCCTACCAAACGCGTGCGATAGCGAGGCCATCAACGGCCGTGGCGCCGGCGCGCTTGAGTTCCGCCGAAGCCGCGGCCATCGTCGCGCCCGTGGTGATAACGTCATCGATAAGCAGCAGGCGGCGGCCGTGCACGTCCTCAACCGTCTCATACATGCCTTGGGCACGCTCGCGGCGCTCCTCACGACCGAGTTCGCGCTGGTCGCCATGGCCGTACTTGACCAGGGCGTCCAGCAACGGCACGCCCGACAGCTCGCAAAATGGGCGCGCAATGGCCTCCATATGATCAAAACCACGCCGCCGAAACGCTGCCGCCGTCGCAGGCACAAACACCACCGCATCCGCGCCGGACAGCACACCTCCTAAGCGTTCGGGCGCTACGACCTGGGCATGCAGGGCGGTGTCGTAGAGCAGCTCTGCCAGATACGGCGCCAGGCGTCGCTCACCCGCATCCTTGTACGCTTTAATGATGCGCGGCAGCGGATGCGCATAGACGGCGCACGCCAGGCAGCGGTCGAGCGCCTCCGCCATTGCCGAGGACGTGCCCTCGACCGAACACTCAGTGCACAGCAAATCCCCAAACGGGGCGCCGCATCGGGTGCAGCTATGACGTGGGTCGATGAGCGTGAGCGCAGTCAGGCAGTCTTGGCAAATAAGCGTACCGGCGCGCTCGCAGCCGGCACATCGTGTTGGCGACAATGCCTCGAGCGCCTCGCGTGCCGCCCACTCGGCAAACGGTAGTAATTCGTCCGCAAACGGTAGGGCACCGGCACCCTGCAGACAGCTCAATATGTTCAGATGGCTCTTCAAGACACAACCCTCCCTACGTTCGGTCGCAGGGAGGGTTGTTGATTCGGCGCTATGATACCCCGATGCGCTCGGGGCAAGGCGGGCTAAATCCGCTCGCGGGCGTTATTCGCCGACAGGCGGTTGTGGTGCGGACGAAGACGGGGTCGAGCCCTCGCCACCATCCTGGCGCGGCTTGCGGGAACGGCGACGGCGACGGCGCTTTTGACCCTGGTCGGCCGAGCCCTCGCCACCGCGATCCTCGCGCGGCTCGCGCTCGTCGCGAGCGGCGCCACGCGAAGCCTTGGCAGCCGCTCCCCCGCCATCTCCGGGACGACGGCGCGTGACCTTGACCTCGCCATCCGAGACCTGATCGGCCACGGAGGGCACTGAGGGCTTCTGTTGCGCGCCCGAGGAATGGCGACGGCGCGGACGCGGCGCGCGCTCCTCCTCGCCACGTGACTTGCCGCCCTTGTCGGCAGGCGCATCGGAGGCCGAGGGGCCCTTGGAAGCGGCACCAGCCTCGCGAGCAGCTGCGGCGCGGAAGGCGTCCTCGCGCTCCTCGCTCGACAGATGACGGCGGCGGCGACGTGTGGGGTTCATGCCACCGCCGCGATTCTGCTGCTGGGGCTGCTGAACCTCGCGCTCGCGAGAGGCGTTCTTGCCCGCGGCTGCAGCCTCGGTAGCATCGCCCGAGCCCGCGCGCTTGCGGCGGCGACGGCCATCGGCCGCCCCCTCGGCCTCGGGCGCCTCGGCCTTGCCACGACCCTTTCCGCGGCCACGACCCTCGCCCTGGCCCTGAGCGGTGCGCGCATCGGATTCGGCATCGCGACGACGGCGCTTGGGCATCGAAGTGCCGGCCAGACGGTCGGCACTCGACAGGCCATCGCCCACGTCGACGCCGTTCTCGCGATCGAGCTCCATGAGCGCCAGGCGCATCTCGGGCGACTCAATACGCTCGAGCACGTCGCGCGTCACGCAATCGGGGCGGCAGTTGCAGCCCTGCTCGGCGGCCTTCTTTTTGCAGCCCTCCGAGCACGTCATATCGGCCAGGTTGACCTTAAAGACTTTGCCGTTCTCCAGGCGCAGCACCAGCTGCTCACGCGGCGTGTCATATTCCTGAATACGCGCCTTGCCAAGCGGCGTATCGATGAGCGTCTTCTTTTTAGGCGCACGGCTCTTAAAGTCCTTGTACGCCTCGAACTCATAACGCAGGCAGCACATCAGGCGGCCGCAAACGCCGCTAATCTTGGACGAGTTGAGCGGTAGGTCCTGCTCTTTTGCCATGCGGATCGAGACGGGCTCAAACTGTCCGCCAAAGCGCGTGCAACAGAGCTCCTGGCCGCACTGGGCATAGCCGCCCACCAGGCGGGTCTCGTCGCGCACGCCGATCTGGCGCATGTCGACGCGAATATGCAGCGTCGAGGACAGATCCTTGACGAGCTGGCGAAAATCGACGCGCTCCTCGGCCGCAAAGTAGAACACGGCCTTCTCGCCGCCAAACAGGTACTCGACGCCGACCGGCTTCATCTCGAGGTCGAGCTCCTTGACCAGGCGGCGGAAGTCGACCATGGCCTCGTCGCCCTGGATGGCCAGGTCGTCGGCAAGCTGCAGGTCGATGCCGCTCGCCACACGCAGCACGGGCTTGAGCGGCTGACCGATCTCATCTTGCGGCACCTCAAAGGGATCGGCAGTGACCAGGCCGATCTCGGTTCCGCGCTCGGTGGAGCAAATGGCATAATCGGCCTCGAGGATATCCAGATCCTGCGGATCGAACCACAGGTCGCGCGAGGCGTAGGTAAACTTAACGGGTACGACTAACGGCATTTCAGTGCCTTCCTGATATCGAACAGCATGACCTCGATGGCCAGCTGGGGAGTAACGTTTCTGGCGATGTTGCGCTCGGCGGTCGCGACTGCCTCGAGCGCCCGGGTGGCACCCGCAACATTGGTCGCGGCGGCAAGCCGACCGATC
>CABQLI010000089.1 GCA_902464965.1 uncultured Collinsella sp. | reverse complement strand
CAGCCGGGCCGCTTGATTCACTTCTTTTGCCGTTCAGGAAACGGGGTCCTTTGCAGAATTGGGATGCAGTTCATTCTGAACTTCATCCTAGTTCCAAGATGGGGCTTCACAAATGATCACGGCATTATCTTGCTTAACTACGGCCTTATTACGGCCTTTTGAGAGCGCTCCTTGGCGTTATCCCAAAGTAGCCGCATTGGTTCCAGCCAGGCGTCCCAGCGAAAGCGCGATGCCATGGCTGATACCCGGCGCTGTCATGGGATACTCGGCACCAAAGCGGCATCCCTGGTTATTGCCCGCAACATAAAGCCCGGGAACCGGGTCGCCTTGGGCATCAAGAGCACGGCACTCGGTGTCGCAATCGATACCGCCCATCATGACCAACATGTTGCCCGGATGGCCCTCGTAAACGTAATAGGGCGGATTAATAGCGACCAAAGCGCTGCTGATCTTGCCAAAGTCAAGGTCAACGCCCTCCGCTGCAAGCTCGTTGTAGCGCTCGACCGTGGCCTTGAACGTCGCCGCATCGCAGCCGACAACGGCAGCAGCCTCTTCCAGGGTATTCAGGGGCTCGGGCTTCACCGCATCGGGACCAGGCTGAAGGACCTTCGGGCCTTGGGCTTCTCCTGTAACACAGTACGCAACCTCTCCCGGGCAGCGCATGATAACGTTGGAAAGAGACTGGGCTCCAAGATCCTCGTTGATGAAGCGCTCGCCCTTTCGGTTCACCAGCAGCACGTCCGAGATGTCGGAAAGGTGGCTCATGGGTGCATAGGGAGCCTTTTCCATTACAGCACCAGCCCACATGGCCATCTGATGTCCTTGTCCAACGTTGCAAACGTCGCCTGCTGCGTCGAAGCAGTTATATGTGCAGTTGAGATTCACTGCCTGAGGGGCATACACCTCGAGCATTTCCTTATTGTTGCCGAAGTCGCCGCAGGAGAGGACTACCGCCTTCTTAGCGTTGATTTTCGTGTACGCACCTTCAAGGTCTTGAACAAGAATCCCGGTAACTCGATCGCCTTCTTTAACAAGCTGGCGTCCCCAGGTGGCATACATGAATTCACCGCCTTTTGATTCCACTTCATTCTGGAAGCTCAGCATCGGATAATAGAATCCGGCATCATCGGGGAACGAAGTGTCAAAGTTCACGCTCATCGCCGTCGCGTACGAGGGATAGCGGGCCTCGAGGTTCTGGGCTGTCTTAGGCATCAAGTACACCTTGCCATCGAGCGGTCCTTCGGGAACCATCTCGCCAGGCCCCAGGACGACCACCTCGTCGCACAGCTCTAGGAACCACTCCACATCTTCGCCGGAATGATGCGCCCAATGCTCGAGCAACCCCTGATTCGCCATTTGAAGCGTGTCTTGCATATAGCGGTTGACCAGCGTTGCCGCATCAATCTCGGGATAGCCGGCCTCCACCTGATATTTGCTACCGATGCTTCCAAGCTGAGAGCCCATGGTGCCGCGGCAGTTGAATCGGTTGGACTTTTCCACCACGATTACTTTCGCACCTGCATCCGCCGCTGCGCGGGCGGCCGCCATGCCGGAGATGCCACAGCCGACCACAACGACGTCGGCATCCTTGGTTGCTGTGATGTCTGACTCGGGAACCGGTTCAGGCGTCGTCAGGAACGACGTCTTCGCCGCCTGCTCGCTTGAACCCGAAACGGTGCCCGGAACCGCTTGGGGAGTGCCTTGGCTTGCGCCCTGGTCTTTGGCCGCGCAACCAGCTAGGCCCATTAGAGCTGTAGCGCTCGTGGCAAGAGCACCACCCACAAACGCCCGTCGTGAAAAACGAGAATTGGCAATGGGAGAATAGGACATGATGATTCCTCCTTGTAGAAACCTTTGCATGACGGATACCGCGGAACTGCCGCATCAACACAGTCGATAGTAGGTAATCAGCCTAAGACGGCTGTCATCCTCCAGTTGTGAATTGGGCTGTTTTTTGTCACCCAAAAAGAATGGTTCTGAGAAAGTACCTAGTAAAACAGCACATCAGAGTGAAATCCTGCTACAATCATCCCAAAAAAAGGAGGTAGGGTGAACAAGGCGTCGGGAACGTCTCTTTTTTGCGCAGCGATGTTTGCTGTGGGCTTCGGTTGCTTGTGGCACGCCGGATTCATGCCCGCCACTGCGGATGAGGATCCCCTCGTTTCGCCGATTCTACGCCTCACTCAGGGCGCAACTGTCGCAGTTCTTGGGTTTGCCTTCACACTTGGAAAGCCACGTCTTCGACTGGAAGTGGCGGTGGCCCTGGGCACGGTGCTTCTTTGCGTAGAGGTTTTTCTCCAACAAGTCGACGGGGCGAGCGTTCCAGCCATTCTAATCGATCGCCTACTTTATGGCTGCATCATGTTCGGTTGGATAACTGCCTCGCTTTCTCGTCGCCTTCCATTCCTAGAGGCCGCCCTGCCCTTGGGATTCCTCTTCGGGAGCCTGCTGTCTTCGGGATTCTTCGGCACCCTTCCTTTGCCAGTCGGGCTCGAGCGCTACGGGTTAGAAGCCCTAAGCCTCGCCTGCCTGGTTGCGGTACAGCTTGTCCATCTTCACGCACCGACGGTATCTTCGCAAGCCTCAACCGGGAAAGCCGGCACGTTACCGAGGACTTGGTTGCTCCGCTATACAGTGGTCCTCATCGGCGCGCTCGCCTTTTCCTTCGTTTTCGGTGCGATGACCGATCTGCACGGCTGGATGAGCTCGAATGCCGACGGCCCATCTGTCCATCTCACCAATGCCTTGCTGGCGATCGTTCTGGTGATTTGCCTGCTGATATTCCGGAAGCCTTTCCGCCCCGATACCGCCATTGCCATCGCAGTGCCTCTTTATGCCGCCGCCATTCTCGCATCCTCAACGGGGAGCGATGACGGAGGTCTTTCGAGGGTCGTCGTGATGACGTCGTATCTAGCCTATTGGATACTCGGATGGGCCTTCGTGATACGCGAGCAGCGCGCCCTCCACGTTGATGGTACTCTTGCCTTGTCCCTCCTCTGCGCAGAAATGATTTTGGGCTCGCAAATCGGCCGAATGCTCGCCCAGTTCCTCCTAACCAGCGAGGGCATTCCCCTGACGCAACTCTCCTCGATCTCCCTTGTGTTCTTTTGGATCGTCATCCTCGTCGCCCTGTATGCTTATTGGCTTGTTCGCTCCCACGCCATCGAGAGGGACTTGGTGTCTATTGAGAGCGCCGACCAACAAGCGACGAAGTTGCCGACCGTCGTATCCGCCTCTGCAGAGACTTCTTTGGGGCCGTCCCCGGCGGAAGCGTCGCAACGAAGCCCAGAAGGGGCTCCTGTCGAAGCGAGCGGTGATGCGGACGGGGCTCGCGTAATTGACAAGGTGGCTTTGCAGGCCGTTTCGCTGCAAGACCGCATCGGCCTTTCCGCTCGCGAAACCGAGGTTCTAACGGATTTCGCACGAGGCCGTTCAGCTGCCGTCATCGCCGACCGTCTCTTTGTCTCACGAAACACGGTGAAGACGCACTTGCGCCGCATCTACGAGAAAGCAGGAATCCATTCACGGCAAGAGCTGCTGGATCTGCTGGAGCAGGAAGATGTCGAAAATACCTAGAGGCAGCTTCAATACCCATAATTGAAAATCATAGGTATTATAAATTGAAATATTTAGGAATTAGTTACTGAAATATATAGGAATCTAGTGGTACTCCAAAAGAAACCTAGCTATAGTCCCCTCGTATCCCAAGGAGGTGCAGCATGTACTATCCGCGCTATGTAGAGTAATCCATTGCAAAAGCTCTGCAATCATCAGGGGCGGTGCTGGTTTCAGACCCGAAATTCTGTGGTAAAACCACGGCGTGTATGCTCTTCCAGAAGAGCTTTGTGAAGCTAAACTACAGTCAAACCATCACTCTCGCCAATCTTGATCTCCAGGTCATGCTCCAAGGGGAAACCCCCGTCTCATAGACGAATGGCAAAAACCCCTGAGCTAGGGGACTACATAAAAGCCGATCTCGATGAAGACTACCGATTCGGCCAGTACCTCCTTACAGGTAGCAGCACCCCGGTAAACAAGGCCAGCAGCCATCACTCCGGCGCTGGACGCATCGCCCCAATATTCATGGGTACCCTATCGCTGTCTCTCATCTACTCAGTCGGCGGATCTTGTTCAACCCTCTCCTTTCTTGTACCCCGCCTCGAGCTTTGACAAGCCCGTGTCGACCACCCTACAGTCTTACGTGATGGGAAGAGTCAAGAGCCGATTTCGGGAAACTTAGACAGTCTTGAGCCAAACAAACGAGGTTATCCGCTCCTCCGCGCAGCGGAATACTCTTTATTTCGGTTGGAAGTTGGGCCGCCGACCCTACTAGCCGTCTTTTTGGGCACGGTAATCGTTTGACTCTAACGTGCACGTGAGGGTCTATACTTTCCCGTAATCAACAGCGGCGATAAGGAACCCATGGATGAATTAAGCATCGGTGCAATGGCGAATATCTCGGGCGTCTCGGTGCGCACCTTGCGCTTGTACCACGAAATAGGGTTGCTAAGCCCCGCCACCGTCGACGAGAATACCGGCTATCGCCGCTACTCGTTTCTCCAAGTAGGTCGATTGAGCTGCATCGACGAACTAAAAAATGCAGGCATGACCTTGCGGGAGATATCCGACGTCATCAACAATGGCGATGCCATGAGCTTAAGAGCGAGCATGATAGAAAAGAGAGACGGGCTCATCGCCGAAATGGAGCAGACCCGAATCAAGCTTGCCATGGTCAACTCGACTATCTCGTCTTGCGATTCCCTCATTCACAAGCCCGAATGCGACAAAGTGCTTCACCAGCTCTTCGACACTCGCTACGGAATCGTATTAGACACACCTGAAGAACTTGACGCTTCCGAAGGAGGGAGCTATTTCGACAAGATAACTCGTCGTTTCCTTTCATGGAAAACAACGAGAATCGGCCTGTGTCTATTCCGACCTCTCGGCTTTGCAACTTCCTTATCGAGCCGGTTAATATACGGAGCACTTCTATCGAACTACGGGCGGCCAAGCCCTTCGCGTTCGTTGACGATCCTGGGTTGTGGCCGGAAAGCGAAAGCGTGACGCTGTCTGGTGGACAGTATTGCGTCGTCTGCCGCGATCTCTGCCACGACGAACAGAGTACCAACTTATCCGATCGCCAAGTCAACTTGCTTCTCAACTACCTAGAGAAAGAGAAGTACGAATGCGACGGCCCCTTCATATAAGGGGTGCCGTTTTGTATCACGTGCGGCAGTTGGTGGAGGCAGGCTTCCCGCCGGGAATTTTCTTGAAAACCGATGACGAGCCGCTTTGGAGGGTGGTTGGCTCATTGCAACTCAATGGCTGATACCCATTTTGAATAAGAAACACCAGTTCAGAGCAACGGTGCCAATTTGGCACCGTAGATTTCACCCCTCTCATTATTGCTGCGATCGAAGCTCCTGGCTTGTTCATGGTGTCGGCAGATGCTGCCGAAGAGTAGTCGCAAGTGACTTGCTCGTGATGACGTCTGTATCCAATTACAGGGTCAAAACCTTGTACTCATTTTGTACTCACCGTGAACTCACGTTTTTGTCAAAGCGCAGGTCAGGCTTCTACACCCACATCGAAAATTTACTCCTTTTATATTCCTGGGTGTAAATTTTGCACCATTTCACCCCCCCCAGATCTCACTGCCTTGCACTCAATTGCTTTCAAGGCACGAAGAAGCCCCCGGTCAGAGCGGGGGCTGGCGATGGTAAAATATATTCCTGTATTTCAGTGAGTAAATCGAGAAATCTCGTGAGTACAAAGTGATGTTGTTGCATCCCTGAACCTGGGAAAGCTATTCGGACGAGGCGGTATCAAGTGGACAAGGAGCGATATATTTTGCAACCCAAAACCGTTGAATCGCGGGAGTGGGAATAGAACAGACGTTCGATTCTGTGTTATAATATCCTGCAATGGGCGCGGCGTCTTCCGAAGCCGCGCCCATTGCTATATTTGGTCGGATATCGACGGAAACCCAAGCTCAGGGAGGTTTGTTGCGATGGCATACGATTTCAAGAAGGAGTTCAGGGGGCTCTACAGGCCGTCGGGCAAGCCGGGCGTCGTAACCGTTCCGCCTATGAGCTACGTCGCCGTGCGGGGCAAGGGCGATCCCAATGCCGAAGGCGGCGAGTACCAGAACGCGTTGCCGCTGCTCTACGGCGTCGCCTATGCCATCAAGATGTCGAAGAAGGGCCCGCGAGAAATCGAAGGCTATTTCGACTTCGTCGTGCCTCCGCTCGAGGGCTTCTGGTGGCAAGACCGCACCGATGGCGAGATCGATTATGCGCGGAAGGACGACTTCAACTTCATCTCGTGCATCCGTCTGCCCGATTTCGTCACTCGCGAGGACTTCGACTGGGCAGTTTCGGAAGCTGCTGCCAAGAAGAAGCTGGACTTCTCGGCGGTCGAGCTGCTGAGGGTCGACGAGGGCTTATGCGTTCAGTGCATGCATACCGGGCCTTACGACGACGAGCCGGCGACTATAAGCGCCATGCGCGCATTCGCGGCGGAACAGGGATATGCGCCCGACTTCTCCGAATCCCGCCTCCATCACGAGATTTACCTCTCCGACCCGCGCAAGTGCGCGCCGGAGAAGCTCAAGACCGTGATCCGCCATCCCATAAAGTTGATTTAGCGAAGCGAGTGACGCCGATCTCTTCGGCTTTTTGGGGGTTCATCGTGGCGTGGTCGGCAACGGGGCGCGCCATGCGACCGGCGGCGGAGGTCGAGGAGCGGGAGCGCGCGTTCATTTGCACTGCCTCGCACGACCTCGTCACCCCGCTCATGGCGGTGACCGCGAACTGCGACGTGCTTGAAGCAGAGGCATCAGATCAGGCCGGCCTTGCGTCCTGGGTCGCCAACATCCGTGCAGCGGCGGACGAGATGGCGACTCGCATCGCTGGCATGCTCATGCACATGGGCGGCGACTAGCCAGGGCGATCCCCACAACGGGCATTATTATCTGGGAAGCGTTTGGTTGCGAGGCACGCCGGTGTGGGGGCCTGAGTCGTCAGGCCTCACAGGGGGACCGCGATGGTGGCCACCGCGCCGCCCGAGGGGCTGTTGGCGAGCGAGACGGAGCCCCCGT
>CABQLI010000088.1 GCA_902464965.1 uncultured Collinsella sp. | reverse complement strand
CTTTGGCATGACGCGCACCACCGGCCGCGCGGAGTTCGTGAAGGCTGCGGACGAGTCGATCGCCTATCAGATTTTTGACGTGATCGATGCGATGGTCGAGGATTCGGGCGCAGCGCTGGCAGAGCTTCGCGTTGACGGCGGTCCCACGCGCGACGCGTACCTGATGCAGTTTGAGAGCGACCTGGTTGGCTCGCCCATCCGCATCGCGAGCAACGACGAGATGAGCGGCCTGGGTGCGGCCTGGGCCTGCGGCATTGCGCTGGGCATGTACGCGCGCGATGTCGTCGACGTCTACGGCGCCCGCGGCATCGTGGAGCCCGTGATGCCCGCCGACGAACGCACCAAAAAGATCGCCGGCTGGCGCCACGCCGTAGCCGCCACCATCTCGTACACTGCCTAGCATGATTTTTCTGGGACGGGGATTAAAAACTCATTGATCCCCGTCCCAGGTAGCTTATTTGGGACGGGGCTTTTTTGACTGGTATGATTGGTGCGACTATTCGAACCAGCTAAAAGAGCCCCGTCCCAAATTGACTACCGAGAGGATCTGCCATGGAGCGCATCGCGAGTTTTTCCGTTGACCATCTGCTGCTTGAGCCCGGCGTGTATGTGAGCCGCATCGACCGCGATCCGGCGACCGGTGCTGCCGTCACCACGTTTGACCTGCGCCTGACCACGCCCAACAAGGAGCCGGTCATGAACACCGCCGAGTGCCACACCATTGAGCACCTGGGCGCGACGTTCCTTCGCAATCATGCCGAGTGGTCGAGCCGCATTGTCTACTTTGGCCCCATGGGCTGCCGCACGGGCTTTTACCTCGTCGTATTTGGCGAGGTGACGAGCGAGGAGATTCTGCCGCTCGTGCGTGAGCTGTTCGAGTTTGTTGCCGACTTTGAGGGCGATGTCCCCGGTGCCGCTCCCGAGGAGTGCGGCAACTACCTGGACCAGAACCTTCCCATGGCTAACTGGCTCGCGCGCCGCTACCTCGACCGCGACCTGGCCGATATCGACGAGAAGCACCTGCACTATCAGCAGGCATAAGGGCTTTATCGCCTAAAACGCGCGCATCGGGCGCCTTCGCTTATGCGGGGGCGCCTTTTTGTTGAGTGGTCGGGACGAGCGTTCAAAATCGCTCATGTTTGTTCTAGAATGTTCGTATAGTCACATTTACGAACAGGAGTGAACATGCATATCTACTCTGTCAACGATCTCGAGTTCAAGTCCTATGGCAACGTTTGGGATAACGTTCCGTCCGAGCTTACGTCGCCCGTGCTCGAGGCGCTTGCCTCCACGCCCATCCCTGAGGGCAGCAAATACGTGGCGAGCGCGCCGGAGCTCGAGGGCGTCAAGGATGCCGACAAGCTTGGCTTTCTCATGTACGGCGGCCGTCCCTTCCAGCTCGGTTGGTGCAATGGCCACAATACACGACTCAACTGCCTGGAGTACCACCGCGCGAGCGAGTTCAACCTGGGTGCACGCGACTTTATTCTGCTCGTGGCGCATCGCTGGGAGATCGAGGACGGCAAGCTCGATACCGCGTGCGTCAAGGCGTTCCGCGTGCCGGCGGGTACGGTCGTCGAAGTCTTCAACACCACGCTCCACTACACGCCCTGCATGGTCGACGAAGGCGGCTTCCAGGTGATGGTGGTCCTGCCCGCCGGCACCAACGGGCCGCGCCCCGAGGCCGCAGCCGACATGCCTGCCGCCGGTGACAGCTACTGCTACTGGAAGGCAGACAAGTGGGTTCTCTGCCACGCCGACAGCCCCAAGGCTGCCGAGGGCGGCTACGTAGGCCTCATCGGCAAGAACCTCGACATCGCCTGCGACTAGAATCTTCTGTCTCGATCTGTGACATCTGGCGGGCTAAATCGTCTCTACTTGTTACAGATCGAGACAAACCGTAGAGGGCCGCTCGAAAATCTCGATCCGTAACACCAGGCCCGGTTTTGGCGGCCTAACTGTTACAGATCGAGACAAGCCGGGCCCAAGCCGCCACAAAGGTGCCTGTCCCCTTTGTGGTGGTTTGGGGCGGCGGTATCAGAAAGTGTCAGACGGGGGCGGCTGCCGGGCCGCCGTGTGCGAAAAGAAGTATCGGCCTGCGTCGTTGCCGTTGAGCGACGCGTTGTTTGTGGGGATACTGAGCCTATGACAACAGCGTGCGAAAGGATTGATGCATGGCTTTCCGTAATGACTTCCTGTGGGGCGGCGCAACGGCTGCCAACCAGTGCGAGGGCGCCTACGACGTGGACGGCCGCGGTCTGGCCAACGTGGACGTGGCTCCGCACGGCCCCGAGCGCTATGCGGTGGTCTCCGGCCAGCGCAAGATGCTCGACTTCGAGGACGGCTATTACTATCCTGCGCAGACTGGCATCGATTTCTATCACCACTACAAAGAGGATATTGCTCTCTTTGCCGAGATGGGCTTTAAGACCTTCCGTATGAGCCTGGCTTGGACCCGCATCTTCCCCAACGGTGACGAGACCGAGCCCAACGAGGCCGGCTTGGCCTTCTACGAGGACGTATTCCGCGAGTGCCAGGCACACGGCATCGAGCCGCTCGTGACTATCACGCACTTCGACTGCCCGATTCACCTCATCAAGGAGTACGGCGGCTGGCGCAACCGCAAACTCATCGACTTCTACAAGAATCTCGCGACCACGATCTTCACCCGCTACAAGGGTCTGGTGAAGTACTGGCTCACCTTCAACGAGATCAATATGATCTTGCACCTGCCGTTTATGGGTGCCGGTCTGGTCTTTGAGGAGGGTGAGAACAAGGAGGCCGTCGAGTACCTGGCCGCCCACAACGAGCTCGTCGCCAGCGCTTGGGCAACCAAGATTGCCCACGAGATCGATCCCGAGATCAAGATCGGCTGCATGCTTGCCGCAGGTAGCTACTATCCCTACAGCTGCCGTCCGGGCGATGTGCGCCAGGCGCAGCTCGACAATCAGGACAACTACTTCTTCGTCGACGTTCAGAGCCGTGGCTACTACCCGGCCTATGCCGTCAAGAAGCTCCAGCGTCTGGGCATCGATGTGGGCATGACCGACGAGGACCGCGAGATCCTGGCCGCCAACACCGTCGACTTCATCAGCTTTAGCTACTACAGCACCCGCTGCTCCGCCGGTGCCGATAACCCCGATGTCGAGCGCACCCAGGGCAACGCCTTCGCCGGCGCCAAGAACCCCTACCTGCAGGAGAGCCAGTGGGGCTGGGCCATCGATCCGCTGGGCTTCCGCATCACCCTCAACGACCTGTACGACCGTTATCAGAAGCCGCTGTTTGTGGTTGAGAACGGTCTGGGTGCCAAGGATGTTGTCGAGGAGGATGGTTCCATCAACGACGACTACCGTATCGACTACCTGCGCCAGCATATCGCCGCGATGCGCGACGCGGTGACCGAGGACGGCGTTGACCTGCTGGGCTACACTACCTGGGGCCCGATCGACCTGGTCTCGGCCGGCACGGGCGAGATGTCCAAGCGCTACGGCTTTATCTATGTGGATCGCGACGACGCCGGCAACGGTACCCTCAAGCGCTCCAAGAAGAAGAGCTTCGACTGGTACAAGAAGGTTATCGCTTCTAATGGTGAGGACCTTTCCTAAGGAAGCTGAGACACTCAACTTCATAGCCTCCTGACCAAGGCGCCCGGCGAGCAGTTAATGCTTGCCGGGCGCCTTGCCGTCTGCGGATTTTGGGACATGCGGCCCGCTTTTTCGACCCATCTGTCGGTACACTAAAAGCACTATGGGTACCCGCGAGCGACATATCGGCAACGCGGCCGCCCGATCCGCACCCGTGGCGGATCCCAGGGGCGGCAGGCTCTTCGCCATGCCGCGATTCCTTGTTGGCATAACACATCAGGTGTACCGCCACCGCGTCTTTGCTATCGCCGGTGTCATCACCGCGCTGTTCCTCATGCTTTTGGCAGTCTTGCCGGCGCTGTTCGCCTTCGACCCCAAACTTTCTAACGCCGTGCCCGCCTATAGCGAGGTGTCCGAAGAGGTCGTGGGTGCGCTCGTCCATTCGAGCTCTCTCCCGCTGCTTGTCGCTGCAATTGTATTTTCAATTTGGGGCGTATCGGTCTATCTGCGCTGTTTGGACTATGTGTTGCGCCGCCGCCTTGTTGCCATCGCCACCATCTGCGCCCTGTGGATGATCGAAGTCATTCTCAAGTACAAGTCGTTCACGCCGTTCTATGCCACCGTGCTGTGGTACCTGTACTACGTGCCCATGACACTCATTCCGCTGCTCTACCAGTTGTGTGGTTTGCGCCTTGCGGGCCTGGAGCAACACCGCCTGGGTCGCCGCTACTGCGCTGCGCTGTGGATTGTGGCTATCCTACTTATCGGATTTGTGCTCACCAACGATTTTCACCAGCAGGTCTTCCACTTTGACCGTACAAGCGACACCTGGAGCAACGATTACGCGTACGGCTGGGGTTATTTCGCCGTCCTCGTGTGGACGGCCTTTAACTTTGTGGCCTTTTTTATCCTGGTGGGCCGGTCCTCGTCCTTTCGCATCCAACGTTTCTCGGGCACGGCGGCGCTCGTGCTGCTGGGCGGCGCTTTCTTTGCCATCTCATATGCTCTGCGCGTGCCCTGGGCATGGAGGCTCAACTTTTCGCTCGTCTATTGCGTCCTGTGCGTGGTGGCGATGGAAATCTGTCTCGATTGCGGTGTCGTTCCGTCGTATCACGACATCGCCGGCATCTTCGACACCTTGCCGCTTGACCTCAAAGTTCTAACGCGCGACCTGCAGGAGGTCTATGCCACGCCGGTGTCAAAGCCAACGCCGGTAGGCGTGCGCGAGGAGTTGCGGACCCAGGAGCACGGCCGCGCCCATGCCTTTGCCGTGGCGTCCGATCCCGATGTGATGTACCGTGCCTTTCCACTGCTGGGCGGATCGGCCCTGCTCGCCCAAGACGTGTCGGAGCTCAACGAGCTTAACCGTGAACTGGCACATCGTCGCATGGAGCTGCAGCGTCAAAATGAGCTGCTCGCCGCCGACTACGACCTTAAGACGCATTTGGCAGATCAAGAGGCCGAGACCTTGCTGGTCCAAGACGTGGATCAAGCGCTTGCCCGCGCGCTCGAAGGGATGTACGACCTGCTGAGCTCGCTGCCGCCGTTGACCGACGAAGTGTCTTCGCACGAGCGTTACCGCATGCTGCAGCGCGCCAAGATGCTCGTCGCCTATTGCAAGCGCAAGGGGTCACTCACGTTGGCACAGCACGGGGAGAGCGGTTTTGATCGCGACCGCATTCAGCTCATTGCCAACGAGCTCGCAAGCGACCTGCGCACCATCGATATCGATTGCGCTTCGATTATCGCCATACGGCGCCCGATGCACGCCAGTACGGTAAGCGCCCTGTACGACTGCGTGTATGACTTTGCGTTTTTTGCCTACACCACCGACCATCCGGCGCTTATGTATCACTTGGGCGACCATGACCGATGCAGTGTCGAGCTGCGCGCCACGCTTTTTTCCAACGATGATGCAGATCTTTCGCAGACGCCCGCCGCGCAAGAGCTCGAAAGCGCTCTGCAAGGGCGCAACGTGGCATACCGCCTTGAGGGCGAGCCCGGCCAGCTGCGCATGATCGTCTTGATGCCGCGGGCGGGTGAATGACGATGCAGATTTCGCTCATCCTTCCCCAAATCGTTGCGCTCGATGTTGTCTTTGCCCTGGCTGCGTGTCTGCAGACGATTCACGTCCCGCTCATCGCATCGCGCCGCTCGTCCTATAACCGTAAGGTGATTTGTGCCTACGAGGCGAGTCTTGTGCTTCACCTAGTTATTTCGGCGCTCATCTTGTTCGCGTCGTCTGGCTCATATCTGGTGGCGCCGCTTGACGTTTGCGCCAGGGCAATGGGCGGAGCGTTGTGGCTCAATGCCGTGATCTTTGCCTACGGCGTGGTGCTTATGGTGCGCTATCGTCGCCCCGTCATGCTGGCCGAACTGTTGCTCGTTGCCGCCGTGACACCGCCGGTGGTACTTGCCATGGGCTCGGCGTGGACCACGGTCCTTATCGCAGAGGGAGCGTTTTTCCTGTTCCGCTCCATTGCGGCGCTCTTGATGGATGTCCGCAACCGCCAGGAGGATATCACCGCGTTCTCGACGATCGAAACCATCAACGTGATTCCCGTGGGCATCCTGTATCTGGACCCGAGGGGCCGTCCGCTGCTCATGAACCGCTGCATGCGAAAAAACCTGGTGGAGCTTCATATGCCCACCGACCTAGGTGATATGAGCGGAACATGGAACGACCTGCGCAAACTCAGCATGCAAATGCCCGAAAGCAGCCAGAACCGCGTGCGGATTAATCTGGACCGCTTTGGTGAGGCGCGGGCGGTGGTCGAGGTTTCTCCCGCCGAGATTCGCTTGTTTGTGCACGACGAGGTTATGGTTTCGGGCCGCCTCTTTGAGCGCATTATCGGACTGGACGTGACAGAATACGCACACGCCTACGACCGCTTGGCGCAAGCAAACCACCTGCTTGAGCTTGCGGGCCAAGAGCTCCAGTCCCAGATCGAAGAAGTTAAAAAGGTTGCCGACAATGCGGCCTACCTACGTATGCGAGCCCGCGTTCACGATGTGATCGGGCAGCGCCTGTCCATTCTTCATCGCTATTTGGAGGAGGGGCGTCTGGACGATGAGTCGCTCGAGCAGATCGACTCGTTGCTACGCTCAATTGCCGCCGATTTGCGCAGTGGTGGTGCCAGCGAGCCTGCAGAGCAGCTGGGTGATATCGTCCATGCTTTTGGCCTGGTGAGTGTGCAGATCGATGTTGAGGGGGCGCTGCCTGAGGACGCGCGTGTCGCTGCAGCCTTTCTGCAGATTATCCGCGAAGCCTCGACCAATGCCACCAAGCATGCACAGGCCCATCGGGTCCATGTGCGCCTGTGGCAGGAGGGGGCGGATGCTGACGCCGTCGCGCGCATGACGATTTCTAACGACGGGTCCCCGGCCCCCGTATCGTATCGCGAGGGAACGGGTATCCCAGGTATGAGGCATGTCGCGCAAGATCTGGGTGGCAGCTTAGAGGTCCACGCCGCCCCGCCCTTTACGCTTGCGGTGTCCATCCCGCTGAGCTCCAACGCCACGGTCCAAAGGAGAAGTTCATGATCCGCGTCCTTATAGTCGAAGACCAGGCCATCCTGCGCGAGAGCCTGGCGCGTTCCGTTGGCGACCAGCCCGATATGACCGTTGTTTCCGCCATCGCCGATGCCTCCGAGGCCTTGGGTGCCGCGCTCAAGGAGCGCCCTGACATGATACTGATGGACGTGTGCACCGAACACGATTCAAACGGCATCGTGGCGGCGGCGCGCATCAAGGAGCAACTGCCCGAGTGTCGCATCATCATCATGACAGGCATGCCCGAGATCACCTTTGTCGATCAGGCCCGCGAGGCGGGCGTCGACAGCTTT
>CABQLI010000087.1 GCA_902464965.1 uncultured Collinsella sp. | reverse complement strand
ATCGCGAGTTCCGCACGCAAAGAAGGCCACTTAATGTGGCCTTCGTCTTGCGCAGGACTGCCCGAGCAGGCAATCAAATATATTGCGGGCGGGCACGCGGCCCCGTCGGCTTTACGACAGCGCAATACCGCCGAGCCAGCCCCAACGCACGCCAGAGCCAGTGCCATAGAAGCTAATAAACGAATCAAGCGACTTAGACGTAATGGCACCCTCGTTGCTCATAACGATACCGCCGCCAACGTAGATACCCACATGACCGTAGATAAGGCCCGGAGCACCCGTGCCGCTGTGCGAGGAATCGGCCACGATCATGCCCACCTGCAGCGCCGAGCGGTCGGAGCTATAGCACCATGCGTTAAACATATCGCATGCGTTGCCGCCAAAATAGCCCACGCCGGCGTTACGGAAGACATTGGTAACCCACGCCGCGCACCAGTTCTGACCCGGCGAAGGCGTGGAGTAGCACGCGTTGACGACGGCCTGCTGTTTGCCCGAGCCGGCATTCTGTTGCGGGGTTCCGGGCGCATACGATCCGCCACCCGAGTTTGAACCACCCGAGTAGGAATTGTTCTTGTTCGCGGCGGCAGCGGCAGCGGCGGCCTTCCTGGCAGCCTCCTCAGCCTGGGCGGCAGCGAGGATCTCGGAATCGCGCTGAGCCATGAGCTCCTTGACGTCGTCGGAAAGACCGTTCAGCACGGTCTGGACTTCTTGCTGCTTGGCCTGCATATCCTGCATCTGAGCCGTCTGCTGGTCCTTGAGTTTTTCCAGGTCGGCCTTTTGTGCTTCGAGCTCGGTCTTCTGTGCGTCGAGCTCAGCCTGAATCGTCTGGATATCCTCGATGGCATCGCGGTCGCTCTTGTTGATCTTCTCAACGTAATGCGCGTTGGCGACGAGTTCCTCAAACGAGCCAGAGGCCAGCAGCAGCGACAGGATGTTCGTGCCGCCGGACTTGTAGCTGGCGGCCACGCGATCGGAAAGGTCGTTGCGCTTCTTCTTGAGCTCGGCCTTCTTTTCATCGATCTGGGCCTGCGTGTCGTCAATCTTGCCCTGGACATTCTCGATGTCGTTGAGGGTCTGGGCATTCTTGTTGGCCAGCGCCGCATACTCATTTGCGATGCTGTCGAGCTGGGCCTGAACCTCGTCGAGCTGCGCCTGGGCAGCATTCAGTTTATCGGTGGTTTCTTTGGAAGCCTCCGCCGCACGGGCGCGAGCGGGCAGGCCAAAAAGAACTGCCGCAGAAGCGGCGCCGAACAGGGCCTTGAGGGCAGTGCGGCGCGAGAGCTCCTGGGAAAGGATGGAATCGCTGTTTGGTGACATATGTACTCCGTTACATGTTTATTTATATGTCGCTCAACTCATACATATTAGCGTACATATGGCGCGTCCCAACGATTTCCACGAACGGCAGGAAACTACAAGGTCAGCGGCTCGTAAGCAAATGCCAAAGATCAGGTTATGCATACGCAAGCTCTTCTACGAGTACGTTAGCACAGTCCTCTGCTTTTCCTACAGCGCACGATTTGGGCGTCCCTGCCTGCGCTATACTCCCCTGAAGAAGTGTTCCTGATTCGATAGGAGACTACATGTCCAAAGCACTCGACCCCAAAGACACCTGCGTCCTCGTTACCGGTGGCGCTGGCTTTATCGGCTCGCACACCGTCGTTCAGCTGCTCGAGGGTGGCTACCAGGTCGTCATCGTCGATGATCTCTCCAACTCCAGCGCCGTCGCCGTCGACCGCGTCAAGACCATCGTGGGCGACGAGGCCGCCAAGAACCTCACCTTCTACGAGGCCAACGTACTCGACCGCGATGCGATGAACAAGATCTTCGATACCCATCAGATTGACCGCGTCATCCACTTCGCCGGCTTTAAGGCCGTCGGTGAGTCGGTGAGCAAGCCCGTCGAGTACTACCACAACAACATCGAGAACACCCTGGTGCTCATCGACGTCATGCGCAACCATGGCTGCAAGTCCATCATCTTCTCGAGCTCCTCGACCGTCTACGGCGACCCGGACAACCCGCCCGTCACCGAGGAGGATCCTAAGAAGCCCGCGACCAACCCCTATGGTTGGACCAAGTGGATGATCGAGCAGATCCTTATGGACGTCCACACCGCCGACCCCGAGTGGGACGTCGTGCTGCTCCGTTACTTCAACCCCATTGGCGCTCATCCGTCGGGCCTGATCGGCGAGGACCCCAAGGGCATCCCCAACAACCTGGTGCCCTATGTCGCCCAGGTTGCCGTGGGCAAGCTCGAGGCCGTTCAGGTCTTTGGCAACGACTACCCCACCCCCGACGGCACCGGCGTGCGCGACTACATCCACGTGTGCGATCTGGCCTCTGGTCACGTTGCCGCCCTTAACTGGATGAACGGCAAAACCGGCGTCGAGATCTTTAACCTGGGCACCGGCACCGGCACCTCGGTACTCGAGGTCGTCGCCGCCTTCTCCAAGGCTTGTGGCAAGGAGCTGCCCTACGTGATCCGCGAGCGCCGCGCCGGCGACATCGCCGCCAACTGGTGCGATGCCTCCAAGGCCGAGCGCATGATGGGCTGGAAGGCCCAGTACGACATCGCGGACATGTGCCGCGATAGCTGGAACTGGCAGAGCCACAACCCCAACGGCTTCGCCGACGCCGAGTAGCAAAACCTACATACCGCTCTTGCCCCGATCTCACGTTGTGAGGTCGGGGCTTTTTCATGGCATGTAACCATTCGCCGAAAATCGACCAACTTTTTTATCTTGCCTGTACATGTTTAAACAACATGTTTTACAATAGGCGTATCGAATCAGAACATCGGAGGCGGACTGCACACCCATCGGCAGGCCGACCCCACAACAAGAAGGTTGGTGAGCGCATTCATGGAGCGTGCAAGCGGCGTCCTCATGCCCGTCTCATCTCTGCCCGGACCATACGGAATCGGCGGCTTTGGCTGGAATGCCTACGACTTCGTCGATTTTCTCGCCTCGTGCAAACAACATTACTGGCAGATTCTGCCCCTTACGACGACCAGCTATGGCGATTCGCCCTATCAGTCGTTCTCGGCCCGCGCAGGCAACCCCAACTTTATCGACTTTGCCGAGCTTATCGAGGCAGGGTATCTGGAGCAGCGCGATATCGATGGCGTGTATCTGGGATCCGACCCCAGCAATGTCGACTACGGTGCTATCTTTGGCGGCCGCCGTCAGATTCTCGACCGCGCCGCTGAGCGCTTTGCTGCCGACAAGCCGGCCGATTTCGATGACTTTATCCAGGCCAACGAGGACTGGCTCATCCCCTACTGTGAGTTCATGACCGTCAAAGAGGAGTGCGGTCTCAAGGCGTTTTGGGAGTGGCCCGCGGAGCTCCGCACCCGCGGCGAGGCTTCCGCCAAGGTCTGCGCCGACCATCCGGCGCGTATGCTCTACCACCAGATGACGCAGTACTTCTTCGATCGCCAGTGGAGCCGCCTCAAGGCCTATGCCAACGAGCGCGACATTCTCATCATCGGCGACCTGCCCATCTATGTCTCGCGTGACTCCGTCGAGATGTGGGCGACGCCTGAGCTCTTTAAGATCGACGCCGCCGGCAATCCCGTGAGCGTCGCCGGCACGCCGCCCGACCAGTTCTCGGCCACCGGCCAGTACTGGGGCAACCCCATCTACGACTGGGACGCCATGGAGTCCGACGGCTTCTCCTGGTGGGAGGGCCGCATTCGCGCCGCCCTCGACATGTACGACGTCATCCGCCTGGATCACTTCCGCGGCTTCGAGGCCTATTGGGAGGTGCCGTTCTCCTCGCCCGATTCGTCCTACGGTTCGTGGACGCAGGGTCCCGGCCTCAAGTTCTTCAAGACGCTCGAGGAAAAGCTCGGCACGCTGCCCATCATCGCCGAGGACCTGGGCTTCCTCACCCCCGGCGTCATCGACATGCGCGACAACTCGGGCTTCCCCGGCATGAAGATCCTGCAGTTTGCCTTTGAGGGCACCAACTCGTACTACCTGCCGCATAACTACATCGCCAACACCGTCGCCTATGTGGGCACCCACGACAACGAGACGGCGCGCGGTTGGTTTGAGGGAACGGCCACCCCCCGTCAGCGCGAGCAGGCAGCCCTGTACACCCATCAGCAGGCCGGCGAACCCATGGCAGATGCACTCAACCGCACCATCGCCGCCAGCGTGAGCGACACGTGCATCTACACCATGCAGGACCTGCTCAACTTGGGCAACGAGGCGCGCATCAACACCCCTGCCACGCTGGGCGGCAACTGGACCTGGCGCATGCTCGACGGCGCCATCACCCGCGAGCTCGAGCACAAACTCACCGACTGGACCGAGACCTACTTCCGCATCCCGTCGGAAGCCGAAATCGAGCTTCCTCAATAGGAGCTACCGCGCCCAACCCCTCCCCACCGTGCGGACGCGCTTGCTTTTCCCGCGCGAGGCCACCCCAATCCCCTCGCGCGGGCTTCTTATGAATTGCAGACATGAAACAATCCATCACAGGAGAAAACATGCCCCAAATTAACCTCATGGAACTCGCCGAGCAGTCTTTTGGCACCTCGCTCGAGCAGCTCGACGACCGTCGCATTTACAAGCTGCTGGTCAAACTCGTGCAGGAGCGCTCCGCCGCCTGCCCGCTCAACAACGGCAAGAAAAAGCTCTATTACATTTCCGCCGAATTTTTGATCGGCAAGCTGCTCATCAACAATATGATCGACCTTGGCATCTACGACGAGGTTAAGGACCAGCTCACCGCCGCAGGCCACGACCTCAACAAGATCGAGGAGTTCGAGGTCGAGCCGTCGCTCGGCAACGGCGGCCTGGGCCGCCTGGCCGCGTGCTTCCTGGATTCCATCGCCACGCTGGGCTTGACCGGCGATGGCGTGGGCCTCAACTATCACTACGGTCTGTTCCGTCAGCGCTTTGTCGACAACCAGCAGAAGGCCGTCCCCGACGAGTGGCTCGGTGAGCAGGACATCCTAGTCGACGATGACCGCTCCTACACCGTCGAGTTCGGCGATTTTGCCGTTACCTCCAAGCTCGTCAACATCGATGTGCCCGGTTACGGCCAGCCCACCAAGAACCGCCTGCGCCTGTTCGACCTGGCGAGCGTCGACGACGGCCTGGTCCCCGGCAGCTCCATCGACTTCGACAAGACCGAGATCGCCAAGAACCTCACCTTGTTCCTCTACCCCGACGATTCCGACGAGCAGGGCCGCCTACTTCGCATCTACCAGGAATACTTCATGGTAAGCAACGCCGCCCAGCTCCTGATCGACGAGGCCATCGAGCGCGGCAGCAACCTGCACGATCTGGCCGACTACGCCGTGGTCCAGATTAACGACACGCACCCCACCATGGTCATCCCCGAGCTCATTCGCTTGCTCACCACCGAGCATGGCATCGAGTTTGACGAGGCCGTGACCATCGTACGCTCCATGGTCGCCTACACTAACCACACGATCCTTGCCGAGGCGCTCGAGAAGTGGCCGATCACCAGCCTGCAGAAGGTCTCCCCTGCCATCGCCGACATTATCGTCAAGCTCGACGAGGTTGCCAAGGCCGAGCACGATGACCCGCGCGTCGCCATCATCGACGAGCACGACACCGTCCACATGGCCCACATGGACATCCACTTTGGCTTCTCCATCAACGGCGTAGCCGCCCTCCACACCAAGATCCTGGAGGACACCGAGCTTCATCCGTTCTACGAGATCTATCCCAAGAAGTTCTCCAACAAGACCAACGGCATCACCTTCCGCCGCTGGATCCATGGGGCCAACCCCGCGCTCGCCAGCCTGCTCGACGATGTGATCGGCACCGACTGGCGCAGCACCGGCGATCTGAGCAAACTCGCCAAGTTCGCCGACGACAAGGACGTTCTTGAGCGCCTGGCCGCCACCAAGGTCGAAGCCAAGGCCATCATGCGCCAGTTCATGGCGCTCGAGCAGGGCGTGACCATTCCCTCCAACGCCATCATCGACGTCCAGGTCAAGCGTATCCACGAGTACAAGCGCCAGCAGATGCTCGCGCTCTACATCATCTGGAAGTACCTCGATATCAAGAACGGCAACAGACCTAAGCACCCCGTCACCATCATCTTTGGCGGCAAAGCGGCGCCTGCCTACACTATCGCGCAGGACATCATCCATCTGATCTTGACGCTGTCGCAGTGGATTGCAAACGACCCCGACGTGGCTCCCTACCTGCAGGTCGTCATGATCGAGAACTACAACGTCACCGCCGCCGAGCGCGTGATCCCCGCCGCTGATATCTCCGAGCAGATCAGCCTGGCCTCCAAGGAGGCGAGCGGCACCTCCAACATGAAGTTCATGCTCAACGGCGCCCTAACCCTGTGCACGCTTGACGGCGCCAACGTGGAGATTGCCGAGCTCGTGGGCGACGAGAACATCTACACCTTTGGTGCCTCGTCCAAACAGGTCGAGCAGCTCTATGCCGACGGCACCTATGACGCCGGTGTGCTCTACCGCAAGCCCGGTATTAAACTGCTGGTGGACTTCATCACCAACCCGGCCTTTATGGCGACCGGCAACGCCGAGCGCCTGCAGCGCCTGCACGATGACATTAAGGGCAAGGACTGGTTTATGGCCCTGCTCGACATCGAGGAGTACATCCAGACCAAGGAGCGCGTGTTGGCCGACTACGAGGACCAGGACGCCTGGATGCGCAAGACGCTGATCAATATCGCCAACGCCGGCACCTTCTCGTCCGACCGCACCATCTCCCAGTACAACGACGAGATCTGGCACCTGAACTAATTCGCTTCCCTTACCCATCCTTTTGAGAAACGGAGTCGTGGCAACACGGCTCCGTTTTTTGTGCCCGCACGTTACCCTGTGACCCGACTCGACCAAACAATCTCGATCTGTAACAGCTACTCGGTAAAAACGGTCCCAGCTGTTACAGATTGAGACATACCGGCCCCTTCCCTTGGGTTTATCTCAGTCTGTAACATCTAGCAGCTGAAATTCACCTTTGGTGTTACAGATTTAGATGAAATGGTCAGCTCAGCGGAACTGTCTCGATCTGTAACACCTAGCGTCCGAAATCAGCCTCACCCGTTACAGATCGAGACAAACGACCGGTCAGACAGCCCCAACACAAAGAAAGGCTCCCCTCTCGCCCAGTGGACGGGAGGGGAGCCTTATATGTGACCGCGGCAAAAGGATGGCAATACCGCAGTCGCCCAAAGGGAGGGCCTGGATGCACCGGGCCTAGATAAGGTTCTTGCCAGATACCTTATCGAAGAGGTGGGTCGCGTTCTTCTCGAACTTGAACCAGATGGGGTCGCCCGCCTTGAGCGCACCCTTGGCCTCAAGGTCGACAACGGGAATGATCAGGACGAACTGGCCATCGGGAGCGGCCACGTGGACATGCTCGGTCGAACCCATGAGTTCGGTCACCTCGACGGTACCCTGGAGTGCGCCCTCCTCGTCCTTGTCGGCAAGCAGAATCTGCTCGGGGCGCACGCCGGCCGTAATCTCCTTCACGTCGCCGCCGTCCCAGTTGAGGGCAAGCTGAGCGCAAGTCTCGGGGGC
>CABQLI010000086.1 GCA_902464965.1 uncultured Collinsella sp. | reverse complement strand
AAGACGGAAAGCACATTAAGTGCTTTCCTTTGCGTGCGGAACTCGCGACAAACTTAACCCGCGTCCCAGCCCCGGAGACCCTTCCTGTCGTCACTTTGTTCAACCAGTTTTGCGGGCGTGCGCCGCTGCGCGGCTAGCCCGCGTGCTCCTCGGCGGGGTTGGTCTGATGGATCTTGTTGAACTTTGGCCTTTGGCTTAAAGAAAAACGGGAGATGCGGCTTGCATCCCCCGTTTTTGTTGCGGTTAGTTTAGGTCAATAAACTTGGTGCTTATGATCTTGCCGTCTTTGACGAGCATTCTGGCCATGGTGGGGCCTCGGGTGCCTCTGGGGTAGCTGGCGCTGCCCGGGTTGAGGACTAAGCAACGGCCCACTTGGGCTTCTTTGGTTACGTGGGTGTGGCCGTTGATGGCTACGTCTACGGATCCCACCGGAAGGTCTTCGCGGTAGTGGGCTACGGCGAATTTGAGGCCTTCGTAGGTAAAGAGCGCAAGACGGTCTACATCGGGACCGTAGTCGCGGTAGTAATCGTTGTTGCCCAGTACGGCCCGCACGGGGGCGATGGTGCATAGGTGCTCGTAGTCCATCTCTGACGTGAGGTCGCCGGCGTGGATAATCAGGTCTGCGCCCTCAAGCTCATCCAGGAGCGCAGGCGAAAGATAGCCGTGGGTGTCCGAGATGATGTCGATACGCTTGGCGCTTGCACTGTTCATGGGATCCCTTCCGCAAAAAACGATTCGGCAGATACATACAAAAAGGCCCCACGGCTCCGCAGACGATGGGTCTACAGGGCTGCGGGGCCAGTGTGCTAGAGACTCAGAGCCTTCTTGAGCGGCACGACGCGGCGGCGCGAAACCGGCACGCGTTCGTCGACGCCCGTAATGCCCAGCTGGATGGCGCCCGAGGGCACCGTCTCGACGTCCGTAACGCACGCCAAGTTGACGATATAGCGGCGGTGAACACGGAAGAAGCCAAAATCGCAGAGCTTAGCCTCAAACTGCGCCAGCGAGGTCGTCGACAAAAAGCGATCATCGACGGTATAGATGCAGGAGTAATCGTCCTTGGCCATGATAAAGCGAATGTCGTCCACGGGAATGAGCACCTTGCGGCCGCCCTTTTCCACCGGGATACGCTCGATGGTCACCTTGCTGTCCGTAACCGGCTTGGCGCGTTGCATGACCTTCTCGATCGCGCGATCCAAGCGAGCTTCCTCGACCGGCTTCATCAGATAATCGACGGCATCCACGTCGAATGCCTCGACCGCATGGTCACTATACGCAGTCACAAACACGATCGCCGGCGGATTTTTGAGCTTATGCAGCGCCTCGGCAAGTTGCAGGCCCGAGGCACCGGGCATCGAGATATCGAGAAACACGACATCCACGCGACTTTCCATAAGCATCTCGATGGCGGAGCGGACGCTCGACGCCTCCGTGATCGTGCCGATCTTGCCCGTTTGCTCGAGCAGGAAGCGAAGCTCCGAGCGAGCCGGCGCCTCATCATCCACAATCATCGCACGCAGCATAGGGATAAAACCTTTCGTCAACTAACTACGCCGGGCATCCGTCGCATGACGTTGAGCCCGTAGCCTTTTATTTTACTCTTGAATATCAAAGATGCTCTCTGACAAATCAAGATGAAGGAGCACTTTGGTGCCCTTGCCCGGCGCCGATTCGACACGCGTATAGGAGTGCGGCCCATAAAAGCGATGGATGCGCTCCGAAATATTGTGCATGGCCACACCGGCGCCGCCACCCTGGGGAGAGCTGGCGTCGGGACGGGCAGAGCGCTCGTCAAACAGTCTGGCGGCGGTACCCTCATCCATGCCCACGCCATTATCGGCCACGGCAATCAAGATTGCATCCTCGCCGTCTTGGTGAACGGTCACGTCGATCCTCAGGGCGTCGTCATCGCCCATACCATGACGTACGGCGTTCTCGACAATCGGCTGGATCACGAACGCCGGCACCAGCGTATCTTCCACGTCCTCGGACACATCGAACGTCGCAAGCACGCGGTCCTCGCCAAAGCGGGCCTTCTCAAAGGTAAGGTAGCGCTTGGTCTGTGCAACCTCGCGCGAGACCGGAATAAGCGATCCCGAGTTGTCGAGCGTGGCACGATAGAACGATGAGAACTCACGAAGCAGTTCGCGGGCCCGCAGCGGGTCGGTGCGCGTAAACGATGCAATGGTGTTCAGCGTGTTGAACAGGAAGTGCGGGTTAATCTGCGCCTGCAGCGCACGCACCTCGGCGCGCGCCGTGAGTTCCTTTTGCACCTCGAGCTCGTGGATGGCGAGCTGCGTGGACAAGATCTCGGCAAAGCCCGAGGCAAGCGCATACTGGGTACGGTCGACGGCGCGCGGGGTCTTGTAGTAGAACTTGAGCGTGCCGACGGTACGATCGCCCACCTTGATGGGGGCGATAATGCCGGCGGGGACTTGGTTGTGCGAGCCGTCCGAGCCCACGACATCCACCATACGGTTGAACGACTGCACGATGCCATGTTCGATAACGTAGCGTGTGGCAAGCGTGTGGATGGGAGAATCTGGCAGTAGTTTTTCCTCAAACTCGCCCGCGCAGGCCAACACGTTGCCCTCGTCGGTGATGGCCACCGTCATGGCGCGCGTCTCGGGCAAAATGCGCCGGCACACCAAACGCGCCGACTCCTGCGTCAGACCGCCCTTAATGTCCTCGAGCATGGCCGAGGCCACCGAGAGCGTCTCCTCGGTGTACTGGGAGCGCACCGAATCGGGATTAAGCGTCAAAAAGATAAAGATGCACAGAAAGATGCACAGCAGCGCGCAGGCAATCACCGTGGCGATCGGCTCGATACCGGTCACCAAGGCAAAAATAAAGTACACCAGCACGCAAATGGCGCAGGCAACGGCAATGATGCGAAAGATTGATATTGAACTATCGCGCTGGGCGCGGCGGTCGATCATTCGGCCCCCTCCAGGATACTGATCAGTTGTGCGTCACGCCAAAGCCCGTCCATGATCTTGGGCCAAAAGCTCTGGAAACGCAGGTAGCTTGCAGCGTTTTGGCGCGCATAGGCCTTTGCCTCGCCGATACCATGGCGCCAAATGCGCAGGTAGCCCTCATGCTCGCGGGTAAACACGCTGCGGACCATAGCGGTCTTGCGCACGCGGTCGTCGAGCTCGCGCGAAATCCACGGGCCCGGGTAGGGCATGAGTGATGCCGCCGTAACGGGAATGAGCTCCTTTTGATGCGCGGCGAATGTCAACTTGGCCCGTTCGTAGTACCAACGGTATACATCCTGCATAAAGCGCGGTGAGCGCTTTTCGGACTCCGGAGGCAGATGGCGCACGGTCCACTCGTTATCGAACCACACGTCGTAGCCAAACATGCGCATGTTAAAGAGGTAATCCAAGTCCTCGCCGCGGGTGATAAACGGGTCAAAGGCCACACGCGTAAAGGCGCGGGCGTGCAGGGCCATCAGGCCGCCGCACACGTAGTTGGAGCGCGAGATGCGGGTGCCCGAGAGCGCCTTTTTCATCCAACGGTTGAACTCGATGCGCTTGGTCCACCAACGATGGCAGATGCCCGCCTTGTCCGTGGGAGCCAGCGGCGAGCCGTCGCGATCGTAGAAATAGCCGCTCTTGACCAAGATCGGCAAGCCCTGACGCGTCTGCTGCCCCAACGCATAGGTCGCGCGCTTCATAAAGTCGGCGTCGATGACAGTCTCATCGTCATCCAAAAAGATAGCCGCGTCATGCCCCAGCACAGCGGCACAGGCTAGCCCCATGTTGCGGATGGCACCGTAGCCTCGCAGGCTCACGCACTCGCCCGAACCCTTGGGCGCGATCTGAGCAACCCGGTCTGCGATGCGCGAGGCCTGGGTGTTGGTGACAACGGTGACCTTGAGCGTGGGATGCGCGTCGACAATCTCGCGCACGCGCAGCGACACATCGGCTGTGGCAGAAACGGGACAGACCACCAAAAGGATGATGCGCGGGATGTCACGTACCTGCTCAAGCGAGGCCAGGCAGCGGTCGAGTTCGGGATTGTCGGCGTTGAGTCGCGTCGAATGGTCATAGGTGCCAGGGGCGTTTGCGCAAGCGTCATCGCCCGCCCAATACGTTGGAATCACGACTGTGGCGTTCATGCCTTACCCTCCCTGCAACACAAAAACGGGACGCCGCCAAACACAGGCGACGCCCCGCGACCTAGCTGATTCCATCATACCCACTTGGGCAAATCATTGCTCGCAAGTCGCAATGTTTATTGCGGATAACCCCAAAAGAGTACCGTGGACAGGCACAATAGCCGCTCGCTCCTATGCGGCATGCTCTGCCGCCCGAGTCATGCGGGACAGGCGGACCAGCAGCATAAAGCCAACGACCAGCAGCACACCAATGGAAAGGACGCCCAGCGACGGGTTGCCGGTCAGCGAGGTGACGACCGACACTAGGAAAGTGCCCATGACGCTTGCATAGCGACCGAAGATGTCAAAGAAGCCGTAGTACTCGTTGGATTTTTCCTTGGGGATAATGCGGCCAAAGTAGCTACGGCTGAGCGCCTGCACGCCGCCCTGGAACAGGCCGACCAAAATGGCAAGCACCCAAAACTCAAAGGCGGTCTTGAGGAAGAACGCGGCAAAGAGCACGATGCCCATATAGGCGGCGACTGCCACCAAGATCATGTTGAGCGTGCCCACGCGGCCGGCGAGCTTGCCGTAGATGATGGCGGACGGAAAGGCCACGAACTGCGTGACGAGCAGCGCCAGTACCAGCTGGGTCGAATCGATGCCCAAAGCCGAGCCGTAGCTGGTAGCCATGGAAATGACCGTGTGGACGCCATCGATATAGAAGAAGAACGCGACCATGTAGACCAGCACGGTCTTGTTGTGGGCGATCTCGCGCATGGTGTGTCCGACCTCGGAGAACACACCGCCAACGATGTGGCCGATGGTGTCCTCGGGACCGCGCTCGCGACCATACTTTTGCTTATAGGTGTGAATGAGCGGCAGGGTAAAGATGAGCCACCAGGCACCAGTGATGATAAAAGACAGACGCGTTGCCAGCATGGTGGGGACGCCAAGAGCGGGGCCACCCATGATGAGCGCCAGGCAGATGACGAACGGCACGGTGGAACCGATGTAGCCCCAGGCATAGCCCGAGCTGGACACGGCGTCCATGCGCTCGTCGGTGGTAATGTCGGGCAGCATGGCGTCGTAGAACGTCATAGAAGAGTTAAGGCCGATGGTGCACAGCACGTACACGGTCAAAAATGCCATGGCGGACATTGGGATAGCCTGCGCCAGGCAAAGAACCAGGCCCGTGAGGAAGAAGCCCAAGAAGAACTTGATCTTGTTGCCGGCGTAGTCGGCAAGCGCGCCCAGAATGGGCATGAGCATGGCAATGACCAGCGAGGCGATCGTCTGCGCATTGCCCCAGGCGACCACCAGGTCGGCCGAGGAAGCGCCGGTATTGATGGCGTTAAAGTAAATGGGCACCACCGAGGTATTGAGCAGCACAAGGGCCGAATTGCCCACATCATACATAACCCAGTTACGCTCGAGCTTGGTGTATTTCATGGACAGGGACCCTTCGTATTCGCCCGATATGCAGTTAGTTCATCGTACCCCAATTGTCCAGAACCGCCGGTAAGGATTCGGCAAAGGGGCACGCACGGGCCCTATTCCTCGCGGTCGAACTCCTCATCGGCATTGAGCACGCGACCGCTGTAGTTGACGTGACTGGTCACGGCATCCATGTCACCGGTCTCGATAAAACGTGCGACCGTGCACTCGTAATCGCCCAGCGCGCGATCAAAGACCTCGGGGAAACTCTCGTTCGAGGCCTCGTCGGTAAAGGGATTCTTCCATGTCAGATGGCCCAGGTTACCGGTGCGCTCGGGCAACTCCGTCGTCACGCGATGAGCAAGGCCGTCGAGCAGCGAGTAATCGTGCACCAAGCCCTCAACCAGCGAGATCGCGCGCGTCTTTGCGGAGCCGGCCGGCTCAATCGCGCGGTAAAGTCGCTGCATATTGGCAACGGCAGCACCGTACTCCCCCGCCGGAATGTCAATGCCGTACACGCGTCCGGCAACATAGCTCATCAGCACGCCGGCCACGCGATTGATGCGATCGGTGGTGACGATCTCGCCCGCCGGCGGGTAATCGTCGACCGTAGCGCCATCGCGTTTAAGCTGCAGCATCAGTACATCCAGGTCGCTCTCGATCACAGCATGGACCTGACTGCTCGAATCCTCAAGCTCTGAATCGGACTCCACGATGCCAAACTGCTGCTCATAGACAAAGGGGTGGGCGTTGCGGTCGAGCACGTAATGAGACAGCAGGCCCAGCGCAAAGGCACGACCCAAGCTGGCGTCGCGCGGCAGCAGATGCGACACGCCGTCGCGCAGGCACGCGAACTGGCGAGACATGCGCGACCGATGCATGACCTGCGCCAGCAGCGTGCAGTCGGAAACACGCGGTGTCAGAATGTGAAAGAAGAACGGGTCGGGGCCTTGGTTGCCCAAGATAAAGGCAATGCGCTCTTCATCGGACGTGATGACGCCCTGCGGAAGACGGTCGATGCTTTCCTCGCCAAACAGATGATGGGTGATAAGCGCGGGCATAATGATCCTTTCGATTTCATTCGATGCCACCCATTATGCCCACCGCGCGCCCATGCCAAACCTGCGATGGTAAACGACGGCACGCAGACCGTCTACGCAAGCCCCAAGTGTGCTTTAACCTCGGCAGCGCGACGGCGGGACACGGGCACCGTCGAGCTCACGCGGTCGAGCCTGAGCTCCATCAACCCCGTGGAGCCAATCTCAACATTGTGCACGTCTTCCAAATTGACCAGATAGCTGCGATGAACGCGAATAAAGCCCTCGGAGTCCAAGCGACGCTCGAGCGAAGAGATCGACTCATTGATCAGGTACGTTCCCTCGGCGCAGATGGCGTTGCAAAAATCGGCGCGCGCCTCAAAGTAGCAGACGTCTGCGGCGGGAATGAACACCTTTTTGCCCCCGCGGTCCACCGTCAGACGCAAAGGCTGACGCGGAGCGTGGATAACACGACGGACACCCAAGGCTGCCTCGATCTTGTCGAGTGCCTTTGACAGGCGTGCGTCCTCGACCGGCTTGACGACGTAGTCGACCGCATCGAGGTTATACGCATCGGCGGCAAACTCGGCAAACGCCGTCACAAACACAACCACCGGCGGCGTCTTTAGGTTCTGCAGCGTCTCGGCAAGCTCAATTCCCGAGCGACCGGGCATGGTAATGTCTAAAAACAACACGTCGGGCTTGTTCGACAGAATCGACTCCACGGCTTCGGTGACATTGCCCGCCTCGGCAATCTGGCCCACGCGCGCATCCTTTTCCAACAGATAGCGTAGCTCAGCCCTAATGGGAGGCTCGTCATCAACCACCAAGATGTTCCAGCCTTCGGACATATGTGCTTCCCCTCTTTTTCTCTCAATCCAACCGCGTGCTACGCCGTCAACGGCGCGGGCTCATGCGGCTCGCCGTTCAGCTCGACGATGACCTGCGTTCCCACGCCCTCCTGGGACTTCACGCGCATGCCGGAATCTTCTCCGTAAAAGAAATGGATGC
>CABQLI010000085.1 GCA_902464965.1 uncultured Collinsella sp. | reverse complement strand
AACTTCAAGGGCGCGACCAGAAGGTCAGCGCCCTTTCGTTTCACGTCACCTTGTCTCAAATGCGGCCCGCTCGCTGTCCGTCCTCTAACTGCGGCGTTGTCATAGTCCAAACCCGAAGGTAGTCAAACCACCACAAAGGTGCCCTTGTGGTAGTTTTAGGCCCCATGCGGCGAAATGCTAGACTTGCAACGTATAGACGCGAACTTCAGCGTGAGCCGCACGTGGAAAAGGAGCTGCCGTGGCGTCGATTTCACCGTTCGAGATGCTTATCGCTCCCGCCGCCAAGGCCATCGTCCGCCTGAGCGACTCACTTACCTACGACGATGTCCCCTGCGCCGCCAAGGTGCGCCCGGACAGTCGCCCATACCTGGGCCATGTTCCCTACTTTGCGCCTAAGCTTGATTCCGATTCCAAGCACCGCGAGCAATAATCCAAACTGCAGCAAGCGCCGCGCAACTCGCGGCGTTACTGTTTTGGTGCAAAGCGACCTGTCCCCCTTGCGCCAACGCCGGGATTATCGACACTGCGGCCGCGGCGCGATATGAGGCGCGAAAACTCGCCCAGCAACACACCGATCACCACGCCCACGAGGATCGGCATCTTTGCCATTTCGGCGGGCGAGCTGTTGAGCGGCACAATCGTAGCGACAATCGAAAGCACGAGCTCTACCACGGGAATCGCGAGCGCCACCGCGAGCACCTTGCCCTCGAAGGGCGCGCGGAACACGCGCGGGCGATCGTCGTATTTGCGCAGACGCCAAAACGCTGGGAACATCGGGATATAGCTCATAAGCAGGAAGACGACGTTCATCGAAAAGAAGACCCAAAAAACGTCGGAACCCTCGCCCAGCGGAATCTGAAGTAGTAGCACCAAGCTGGCAAAACAACCGTTAATGAGCGCCGAGCCGTTGGGCATGCCGGTCTTTTTGGACACCAGCGCAAAGGGACGCGGCATGTTGCCATGGCGCGCGGCATAGCTCGCAACGTTGTTGACGCCAAAACTCCAGCAGATCATGTTGGCGAACAGCGTCACCAAAAAGGCCACGCCAACAATCATCGTTAGCGGGTGGGTGCGCCCCACCATAGCGGCGACTGCGTCCACAATGCCCGAATCGAGCGAAAGCTGCTCGGTGGGAACCGCAGCCCCAATGCCGATGCCGCAAATGATGTAAATTGCCGCAATGGCCACGCCACCGGCAATAACCGCCTTGGGGATATCAAGCGAGGGGTTTTTCATCGTGCTGGCAAAGGTCGCGACCACTTCGAAGCCCATAAAGTTGAATAGGATGATCGAAAGATACGTCAGTGAGTTAGTATCTCCCAGATCGGGGACAAAGGTCTCGAACGCCATGTCGTTGGCAAAGCCGTTATTGCAGGCAAACCAGATGCCGACGATTCCCACCACGGCGGTAATGAGCACCTTGATGACGGCGCCGCCATCCATGACCCAATCGGCCTCCGCCACCGGCTGCATCGCCATAACGGTGACACCCCACACAAAGGCAAGCTCGATGGCAATTCGGACCCCAAGCGAAAACTCGATACCCCATACCGCATTGACGACACTGGGAAACATACAGGCGATACTTGCCACCCACAGCGGAAAGTTGACCCAGTAGCACCAGGAGCAGCGGGCGCCCCAACGGTCGCCCAGACCCAAGCGAACCCAATCGTACAGGCCGCCCTCGGAATCGAACGCCGTACCGAGCTCTGCCACCACCAGGCCATAGGGAAGCAAAAACGTAATGATGAGGAAGATCCACCAGAAGAACTGCACGTTACCCATAGCAGATGCCGGAGCAGCCGCCTCGATGGTAAATACGACGCAGATAACCGAGAGGATGACCTCGAGCAGGGAGAACTTTTTACCTGCCATGGCACGCTCCCCCTACAGCAAAAAGGATGGCATCTGTACCGAAGGCGCAGCCCAAGGTAGGGTTGCAGGCCGCGTCACCGGTGCAGGTGCCATCCCAAAGAGAAGAGCGGATGCAATTGTTGGACCAACGCTCGCGGAACAGGCGCATGTAAATGACGATACGCTGGTACATAGATACTCCGATCAAAACGGCCGCGTATACGACCGGAAACTTTCGGCAATTGAAGACGCGTCTGACCTGGGATATTCAAGCGAACAATTGGCCTAACCCGCAATAAATCCCAGGCCAGACGCGTACTCAATCAAAGAGGCGGGCACTCCGAAGTGGAGGCAACGGAGTGCCAAAAGAAAACCCAACCGAACAAGACATCAAACAGCAGCCCATCAATGCCCCGAGATGGACCAATCCGCCTCCTGTCCGATTGATCGGCTGGGTTTCTGAGGTGCGGCAGATTCCCGTGAAAGAGGAGCGCCGCGTACTTTGGTACGCAAGCGACGAATGAACGGGAAGGTACCGTGCCTCAGGAAGCCAGAAGATTAAGCGGACGGCTCCTGCTGAGTAATGCAGTGGATGTTGCCGCCGCCGAAGACGACCTGCTCGGACTGAACGCCGACGCACTTGTAGACGCCCTCGCCCCAGACCTCGTCGTAGATCTTCTGGAGCGTGTCAACGGCCAGCTGGTCGTTCTCATCGCCGTACTGCGGGACGATAACGCCGTGGTTGGTGACCAGGTAGTTCATGTAGGAAGCAATCAGCGGCTCGTCAGGGACGCGAGGCTCGGCGTTCTCGTCGGCGTCGATGGTGTCGCAGGAAGCCTGGTCCATGAACAGCGGGTTCACGGGCATGCAGAGCTTGTAGACCTTCATCTTGCGGCCCTTGGCGTCAACGGCGTTGGAGAGGGTCTCGTAGGCGGCGTGGCACTGCTCATAGAACGGATACTCGGGATCGTCGGTCCAGATGCAGGCCATGACGCCCGGGGCGATGAACGTGGCGACGTCGTCGATGTGGCCGTTGGTCTCCTCGGGGTCGATGCCCTCCTTGACCCAGATGACCTTCTCGACGCCCAGGTAATCCTTGAGGTGCTCGTTCATGTACTCGCGAAGCTCCTCGCTCCAGGGCTCGAACTTCTTGTGGTACTTGGGCCAGATGGACTCGGGATCCTCTTCCTCCTCGAGCACCGCAGAGCAGGTGCGGCCGGGGGACAGGAGGCACTGGTCGGTCACGACAAGGGTACCCTCGCCGTCGACGGTGATGGAGCCGCCCTCGAGGATCATGTCGTCGGGACGATAGCGGCGGCAGCCGGAGAGCTCAGCCATCTTGAGGGCGATCTGCTCGTCCTTGTCCCACGGGAAGTACAGGCCGTCGACGAGGCCGCCGTAGGCGTTGAAGTGCCAGTGGTTGGCGCGCTTCTCGCCCTTGCCGTTGATGACGTAGGTGGCGGCGGTGTCGCGGAACCAGGCGTCGTCGGTGGTCATCTCGATGACGGTGACGTTCTCGTCGTTCTCGAAGACGGCCTTGCAGTTGGCGTAGTCGACCTGGTTGGCGCACATATAGACCGGGGTGAACTCGGAGATGGCGCGGGCGATGGCGGCATACTGCTTCTGGGCAGGCTTGGCGCCGTGGGCCCAGGTGTCGGTGCGGTGGGGCCAGCCCATCCACACGCGATCCTGCGGGGCGAACTCGGCGGGCATGAAGAAGCCGTCGGCCCTAGGGGTGGACTCGGACTCGGTGATCGTACGCATAAGATTTCCTCCAAATCGAACGATCGTTTGCCACGGGCGGGTTACCCGCAGCCTAAAACCAAGAGATGGTAGGCGCCCGTTCCCCGGCAAAGGTCGGGGCGCCCGGCGCCGGTTTTCACGGAGTCGCACCGGCAAGCGACGACGTAACCCGGTGCGCGGAGACAAAACGCACGAAGGATACGGAAGAGAGATTGGGGTAGGCGGTGGTTACCGGAGCAATAGCTCACACCCACCCCAGGGAATGGTTAGCAAACCTGTCGCTTGGGCACGCCTCCGAAGAGGCCGGAGTGCCCGGAGTCGGGAGCGACAAGCCCGACGAAGCGCACGTTGGTACGCGAGGAGGATCGGAGCCCCAGAACCGGGTGCTCTAGTTCTCCTCGGCCTCGGCGGCCTCCTCAGCGAGACGCTGGGCTGCGAGCTCAGGGGTCAGACCCTTGTACTCTTCCTTGCGGCCCTTGGCGCTGACGACGCGGACGACCTCGCCGATGAGCACGAGCACGATGAAGATGACGATCATCGGGACCTTGTCGCCAATTTCAGCGGCGGAGAACGGTACCAGCGTTGCAACGATGGCAAGAACCAGCTCGATGCAGGGGATGGCGAGCATAACCTTCATCATGGCGCCCTTAAACGGGAACGTGAAGATGCGCTCACGGTTCGGGTCGTTCTTACGAAGGTTGAGGAATGCCGGGAACATCGGGATGTAGGTGAGCAGCAGGAAGACGACGGAGGTGCCGAAGAGCATCCAGAAGACACCGTTGGAGATGGCGTCGATGGGAACGAGCTGCAGGCAGAGAACCAGGGAGGCAACGATGGCGTTGACCAGGTTGGCGCCGTTGGGCATGTCGTCCTCGGAGATCATCGAGGCGAAGAACTTGGGCATGTTGCCGTGCTCGGCAGCATAGCGAGCGACGGAGTTGACGCCGAAGGACCAAGCAGCCATGTTGGCGAACAGGGTAATCAGGAAGGCGATGCAGATGACCTTGAAGATCATGGAGTCGCCCACCATGGTCTGGACTGCGACGATCATGCCGTAGTCGGGGTCGATGGAGTCGGCCGGTACAGCGGCGCCGATGCCGAAGCCAGCGAACAGGTAGATGACGGCAATAGCCACGCCACCGACAATGATAGCCTTGGGAATATCGCGAGCGGGATCGGCCATGTCGTCGGTCATGGTGCAGATGACCTCGAAGCCCATGAAGTTAAAGATGATGATGGACAGGTAGCCGAGAGCGTTGGTGTTGGTGAGCTCGGGCAGGAAGGTGGCGGCGGACATGTCGTTCGCAAAACCGTTCTCCATGGCATACCAGATGCCCAGAGCGCCGACGATAACGGCAACGGCGACCTTGATGATAGCGCCACCGTTGAGGACCCACTCGGAGTCGGCCGCCTTGGAGCGACCCATGAGATACACGATCCACACGAAGGCAAGCTCGATGCCCATCTTGGCGATTAGGTTGAACTCGACGCCGAAGACCATGCCCAGGATGTCGGGGAACATGGTTGCCAGCGAGGCGATCCACAGCGGGTAGTTGACCCAGTAGTAGTACGAAATGCGGGCGCCCCACTTGTCGCCCAGGCCATCGCGTACCCAGTCGTAAATGCCGCCCTCGCCGTCATAGGTGGTGCCGAGCTCGGCGACGACCATGCCGTAAGGGAGCAGGAAGGTCAGGATCAGGAAGATCCACCAGAAGAACTGCTGGTTGCCAATGGCAGCAGCAGGAGCGGCGGCCTCGCAAACGAAGACGACGCAGATGATAGTCGAAATGACCGTCAGGAAGGAAAGCTTTTTCTTTCCGTCACTCATGATGAGCTCCTTCGCTCAGTCTTGGACAGACCCGAGGCCCTAAGGTATTAAGGCAATTGCTTGGGCCTCGGTGAGCGGGCGGCAGGAGACGAGCATCCGCCGCCCGCAAACGTGCTTTTAGAAGCCTTGAGGCTTAGAGCTGCTCGAGAGCCTCGAGAGCGGCGTGGAGCTCAGCCTTGGCGGAGTACTCGACACCCTCGTCGTTGAGCGGAGTGCGCTTGCCCAGGGCGGCAAGAAGAGCACGGATGGAGTGCTTGCGGTTCTCGGCCTCGACCCAGCACAGGGAGCGCTCGGGATCGTCCATGACCTCGTCGACGACCTCCTCATTGCGGGTGGCCGGCAGGCAGTGCATGAACTTGGAGTCTGCGCCGGCGAAGTTCATCATGTCCATGGTGACCTGATACTTGGGATAGAACACGTCCATGTAGTTCTCGCCCGAGACCTCCTCGTCGTACAGGCCATACCACACGTCGGTGTAGATGAAGTCGGCGCCCTTGATGCACTCGATGTCGTCGGAGATGACAACCGAGCCGCCGGAGACCTTGCAGTTCTCCTCGGCGATGGCCATCATCTGCTTGCCGAACTCGGCGCGCTCCTCGACGGTGCCAACGTGCAGGCCGCCGTCGGGAATCTGGTGGCCCTTAGGTCCAAACTGGACAAACTTCATGCCGACCTTGGAGGCGATGAACATGAGGGAGACGCAGACCTGGGTGGCGTCGCCGATGAAGGCCAGGGTGCAGTCCTCGATCTTCTTGCCCTCGGGGAGGTTCTCGAGCATGGTCATGAGGTCGCCCATCTCCTGCGTGGGATGGTTGAACTCGGACATGCCGTTGATGACGGGCACAGCGGAGCCCTCGGCGAGGCCGACGACGTCCTTGTGACGGTCAACGCGAGCCATCATGATATCGAGCAGCGAGCCCATAACGCGAGCGGTATCGCCCAGGGACTCGTGACCGCCGAGCTGGATGGTGCCAGGGCCATAGAACTGAGCATGGCCGCCGAGGTCGGTCATAGCGGTCTCGAAGGAAAGACGGGTGCGGGTGGAGACCTGCTGGAAGATCATGCCAAGGCTCTTGTTACGGAGCAGGTGCGGATAATAACCGTCAACCTTGATGGCCTTCTTCATTGCCAGGCCAAGATCCTCGATAGCCAGGATCTGCTCTTTGGTGAAGTCGTTGGTGTCGATGAAATCCTTAGGCAGTGCCATATCGATTTCCTTTCCGCCGGTCTTGCCGACTATTAACTATGAGGCGCTCGAACATCACGCCTCGTGTTGACAAGACCATCATTCACCCGTATGCAATTTTTACCTAGTTTATTCGGGATTAAAGACCGTTCACGGAGTTACACCCTCTCTAATCCAATATAAACCCGCAGGTCAAGAGTTTACAGGGGGTTTACCGTCTGGAACCGCGAACGGTATACGGCTATGCTGTATCTTGGCGTTTAATCCGCAATGGAACGACCGGCGGAGGCATGTATACCCGGGGGATATAGCGGGCTCCATAAGGGATCAAAATGAGACAGGACGGTGACAGATGGACACACTCATGTTCTTCTATACCCAAGCGATACTCGTAATCTGCATTGTGACGGCAGTGCTTTCGCTTGCCGCCTATGCCTCGTCCCGTCGACGCTTCTTTATCTATGGCAGTGGCGTTTTTATTTGCTACGCCATCGAAATGACTGAGATCTTCTTTTTTGAATACACGTTGCAAAACGAGAGTTTTCCGGCCAGCGACTATTACTCAATTACCATGCCTGTGTTGCGGACCCTTGTGGCGACCGCTTCACAGGCTTTTATTTGGCTGATTGCCATGGACTTGCTCGATAAGCATTCTAAAAAGCAGTTCGCTATCCCCGTCTTAACGTTTTTGCTGTGCGAGTCGCTGGCTATCGTCGCAGTCCCCTCCGGCCCCATGCGTCAGTGGATCTACTACACGATACGCCAGGCATTCCTTGTCTTTGTGGGACTGTATATCTTATGGACGGCTCATAAGAGTACAAAGGTTGAGCTGAAGGCACGCGTCAACAACCAGCGAAAGCACCTGATTATCGGCGCTATTCTGGTCGGTTGCATCGTTGCCGAGGATTTCTACAACATCCTGGTCATCCCCATGAGTCTGGCACCCTCTTGGCTGCAGCTATATCTGTCCGAGCGCAACTTTAGCGAGAACTTCTTTGCGTGCTACTTTGCGATTCTGTTGATTATCTACTCCTACCACGTGCTTTCAATCCGCATGCAGGAGGCGCCCGAGGAAAAGAACGTCAGCGATCTTGATCGACACATCGAAGAGCAGATGCCCTTCTATCGCAACGCCTACAAGCTCTCCAACCGCGAGACCGAGGTTATGCGTCTGGTCGTACTGGGCAAGTCGAACCAAGAGATCGCCGACGAACTCTTCCTTGCTGTGGGCACCGTCAAGACCCACATCCACAACATCCTGGTCAAAACCGAGCAGCAAAATCGCACCACGCTCATCCTCCACTTTTGGAAGCGATAACCTGCTAAAAAGGGACAGGTTTATTT
>CABQLI010000084.1 GCA_902464965.1 uncultured Collinsella sp. | reverse complement strand
GGCTTTTTGGTCGGTCGCGAGGATGTGGTCTCGGCCTTTGCCAAGCTGCGCGGCCAGATCGACTTTGGCATGTTCTTCCCGATCCAGAAGGCCGCCATCGCCTGCCTGAACGGTCCGCGCGATGAGGTCGAGGCGCAGCGTCTGAAGTACCAGGAGCGCCGCGATGCCCTGTGCGACGGTCTTGAGGGCTTGGGCTGGGAGCGCCCCAACGCGCATGGCTCTATGTTTGTGTGGGCCAAGCTTCCCGGTGGCCGCACCGATTCCATGGCGTTTTGCGAGGAGCTTATGGAGAAGGCCGGCGTTGTGGTGACGCCGGGCGCGAGCTTTGGTCCTTCGGGCGAGGGGCACGTGCGCATGGCGCTGGTCTTGCCGCCCGACCAGATCGCTTTGGCTGTCGAGGCCATTCGCGAGGCGGGCCTGTATTAGAAAGCTATTTTGGCTCGTCAATATATCGAAACCGATTTCGTGCAGTTATTTTACGAATTCTGCAAACAATTTCGGTAAACGGTCGATTTTTGGCTGCGAATAGGAGCATAATCAAAGTCCCGATTGGATGTATTGGGATTACGACAAGCCGCTCGGGTCGTTCCCGGGCGGCTTGTTTGTGGAGTGAGATGGGAGTTTCTAATGGTTAACGAGAAGAAGGTCGCTATTGTCGGCTGCGGTTTCGTCGGTTCGTCTTCGGCGTTCGCGCTGATGCAGAGCGGTCTGTTCTCCGAGATGGTCCTCATCGACGTGGACAAGAACCGCGCCGAGGGTGAGGCCCTGGATATCGCGCACGGCATGACGTTTGCCGAGCCGATGAAGATCTACGCCGGCGATTATTCCGATGTCGCCGACGCCGCCATGATCGTCGTCACCGCTGGCGCTGCCCAGAAGCCCGGTGAGACCCGCCTGGATCTGGTCAACAAGAACGTCAGCATCTTTAAGTCCATTATCCCCGAGATTAAGAAGTCCGGCTTCGATGGCATTCTGCTCATCGTCTCCAACCCGGTCGATGTTCTGACCTACGCCGCCATCAAGATGTCCGGCCTGCCCGAGGGCCACGTCATCGGTTCCGGCACCGTGCTCGACACCGGCCGCCTGCAGCAGATGCTTGGTGCCCACGTCGAGGTTGACCCGCGCGATGTCCAGGCCTATGTCATGGGCGAGCACGGCGACTCCGAGTTTGTCGCTTGGTCCAGCGCTCAGGTTGCCGGCGTTCCGCTGAACACCTTCTGTGAGCTTCACGGCCATCTGGAGCATGAGGCTGCCGAGAAGCGCATCGCTGAGGACGTCAAGAACTCCGCTTACACCATCATCGAGAAGAAGCACGCCACCTACTATGGCGTCGCCATGGCCGTCAAGCGCATCTGCACCGCCGTTATGCGCGATGAGCAGACCGTTCTGCCTGTCTCCTCGCTCATGGTGGGCGAGTATGGCCTGTCCGATCTTGCCATCTCCATGCCGACCGTCGTTGGCCGCGACGGCGTTGTCTGCCGCGTCCCCGTGCCGCTGAACGAAGACGAGCAGCATGAGCTCACCGTCTCCGCCAAGGCCCTCAAGGACATCATCGACAGCGTCGATTTTTCCTGCTAAATCAAGCTCGCTAGAGCGAAAAGCTACAATGAAGGCGTCCGAGTCCACGCGGCCCGGGCGCTTTTTTGGTGCAAAGTAACCTGACCCCAATGCACTATAGTCGATGGGAGGGCCATGTCGGATTCGCCTAATTTTTTGACCTATGCCCAGACGGCGTTTGATCCGTTTGAGGAGCGGCCGTTCTGCGCGGTGGATAGCCTGGTCTTTGCGTGGTTGCCCTATTTGCGTTTGCCGGGTGATATGGCGGAGCTGACGAACTGGCAGGGCCTAGACGTACGCGAGCTGCTGCGTGCCGAGTGCTATCGGGACATGATTGACGACTTGTGGGACCCGGAGGGGAGCAGGGCCTTGTTGGAGGCCGTGGCAGCAAGTCCTCGCTACCGTGGCGTGCACGTTTGCGGCTATCGTGCTGTGAGCGATGTGGTGGCGACGGAACAGTTTGCAGCCATGGCGTTCCGGTTTCCGGCGGGGTTTAGTTACCTTTCCTTCCGGGGGACCGACAGCACGATTGTGGGTTGGAAAGAGGACTTTAACATGGCGTTCCGGTGTCCTGTGCCGGCCCAGGAATCCGCGGCACGTTATGTGGACGAGGCGGCGGATGCGATTGACGGGCCGCTTTTGTGCGGAGGTCATTCCAAGGGTGGAAACCTTGCGGTGTACGGTGCGGCAATGTGCTCCGATGTCGCCCGTGAGCGAATCGAACGGGCATATTCCCATGATGGTCCGGGTTTCGTCGAGGAGTTCCTGAACGGCGACGCCTTTGCCGATCTTTCCGGTCGAATCGACAAGACGCTACCTCGGTCGTCGATCTTTGGCATGATGTTCGAGACACAGGAGGACTATGCCATCGTTGAGAGCACCGAGTTCAGCCTGCTGCAACACAATCCCTTTAGCTGGGTGGTTGATGGTCGCGACTTCGTGTACTGCGAGCGCCTGTCCGCCGGTGCTCGATACGTTGATGGCTCTATTCGCGAGATGCTGCTTGCAGTGTCGCCTAGCGAGCGCGAGCGTTTTGTAGATGCGTTGTTCTCCGTGTTTGAGGCTACGGGTGCTGAGCGGTTTGCGGATATCGCTGGGAATCTGCGCGAGAGCCTGCCCGTGATGCTCCAGGCTGCGCAAGGCTTTGACAAGGATACGCGACGCTTTGTCTCGCAGACCATCGCGGCAATCCTTAAATGCGCACTGCTGCCCAAACGACCCCAGATCGACATGCCCGCCGCCGGCAAGAGTTTGGCAGAACAGCTCGAGGCTTGGCAGTCCGAGCTCCTGCGCTAGCCATTGGTGCAAAGCAACCTGTCCCCGATGCACCAATCTTCGATGCGCCTGGGGCGGGCTCGACCGCTATACTGGTTCGTGCCGAAATCGATCTAGAACGGAATGCCGTATATGAAAATCAATCACGCGATTCTGCATATCCTGGACTTTGACTCTGCCGTCAACGTCATGAGCCAGCGCGAGCTCGATATCGAGAGTCGTACCGTGCGCAACTTCGTGACCACGCATCTGCGCCGCGCACGCACCTCGGCCGACAACAAACGCGCCACGTTTGCCGAGAGCTCTGCGTTTGGTGGCGAGCTCAAGGGCTATTTCTTTGGCGAGCGCGAGTTCGTGGATCTGTCGCAGCAGATTGCGGAGTTTATTTCCTCCGAGCTCACCAAAGCCGAGAAAGCCGAGTCCACCGACGTGCTCGTGGCCGATTTTGACGACGATGAGGATGCCCGCTGGTTTGCCGTGATGCTGCTGGGCTCCAAGCAGGCTTTTATGCACGAAGTGGGCCGCGAGGAGGGGGAGGTGCGCAACGACATCGCGCGCCACTACGCCATTCTGCCAAACCCCTCGCAAAAGGTGCCGAGCTATGCCATCGTGCGTGCGAGTACCATGGAGATCGGCTACGTGGACAAGAAGCGCAAGATAGCCGGCGAGGACCGTATGCTTATCCCCGATGGCCTGCTGCAGTGCGACACGGGCGTATCGGGCAAGGAGGTCATCGACACCGTGACGCGTGTGGTCGAGGAAGTCGCCGAGGAGCACGGTGCCAACACGGCTGTAGCGCTCGCCAAGGTTAAGGCTGCCGTTGCCGAGAAAGTCGAGGATGACGAGGAGCTGCCGCCTTGGGATATCGTCGACGAGGTCTTTGAGGACGAACCGGTTATCAAGGAGAGTGTGCGCGCGGCGCTGACCGAGGAGAAAGTGCCTGAGCGTGTGCCCGTGGAGCGCAAGCAGGTCGAACGCGCGGCGGTGCGCAATCATAAGATCCGTACCGACACGGGTATCGAAATCAGCTTCCCGGCCGAGATGGGCTCGAACTCCGAGTACATCGAGTTTGTCAACGAACCCAACGGCCTCATCTCCATCGAGCTCAAAAACATCGGCAGCATCGAGAACCGATAAACTGCGCTTGGACGCTGCAGAAGAACAAAGGTCGAAACCCTTCGGGACTTCGGCCTTTTTGTTTTCGGCTTGGTCGCTGACATTGCGTCGTAGGTTGAGCATACGCCAGCGAAAACGCCCCAGAGCGAGCAAGGTGGCGCGAAAGAGGAGGGCATTGACCTTCTGGTCATGCCCGACGATTGAACGTCAGATTGCCGCTCTGGGGCGTTTGCAGCGTCGAGTGGTTACGGCGTTTGGTAAAACGCCGTAACTATTAAAGCTGGCGCAGGCCCTCTTCCAGGCCGGTCTTGCTGTCAGTCTGGGCGTCGCGCATCTTGATAACGCGGGCGGGGACACCGGCCACGACGGCGCCGGCGGGGACGTCCTCGACGCACACGGCACCGGCAGCCACGACGGCGCCCTTGCCCACGCGCACGCCCTCCAGGACCACGGCGTTGGCGCCAATCATGACATCGTCCTCGATGATGACGGGCGTGGCGCTCGCGGGCTCAACGACGCCTGCCAGTACGGTGCCGGCGCCGATGTGGCAGTTCTTGCCCACGGTTGCGCGGCCGCCCAGGACGGCGCCCATATCAATCATAGAGCCCTCACCGATAACGGAGCCGATGTTGATGATGGCGCCCATCATGATGACGGCGCGGTCACCGATCTCGACGCGGTCGCGGATGATCGCGCCCGGCTCAATGCGGGCGTTGATGCCCTTAAGGTCGAGCACGGGGACGGCGGAGTTGCGGCAGTCATTCTCGACGTCGTAGTAGTCGATGGAGTCGGCATTGGCATCGAGGATGGCCTTGAGCTCATTCCAGTCGCCAAAGACGGTCTTGCCGCGACGACCACCGTAGACGTGCGCATCGCCCCACTGGACCTTCATCCCGGGCTTTTCGCGCACGTACAGCTTGACGGGCGTCTTTTTGGGCGCGGTGGCGATGTAGTTGATAATCTCCTGTGCATCCATCTCGGCTGCGCTGCTCATTTGTTATCTCTCCTTTGGGTGGATTCGATTGATACCTGGTTAGGCAAACATGACCTGGTCGAACGTATAGAAGCCGGGTTCGCGGGTGACGAGCTTCTGCGCGGCCGCCAAGGCGCCGTTGACAAAGATCTGACGGCTCGTGGCGCGGTGGGTGAGCGTGACCTCCTCGTCCTGGCCAAAGAAACTCACCTCGTGCACGCCGGCGACGGTGCCGCCGCGCAGCGAGTGCATACCGATCTCCTTGGGGTCACGCACGCCGCACATGCCCTCGCGGCCATAGACGGGGTGGTAGCCTGCTTCGGGCTCAGCTTCGACGATGGCGTCGAGCAGTAGCTTGGCCGTGCCGCTCGGGGCGTCAACCTTTTGGTTGTGGTGTGTCTCGACGATCTCGCAATCAAAGCCGGGCAGTTCGCGCGTGGCCTGGGCAACCAGATGGCGCAGGGCGGCGATGCCGATAGAGTAGTTGCCCGAGTGCATGACGCGGGCATTCTGACCCAGCTCGCGCAGGCGGTCCATCTGATCGGGTGTGTAGCCCGTGGTGCCCGAGACCAACGCGGCGCCCGTGCGCTCGACATAGGCGACGACGGCATCGAAGGTCACGACGTTCGAGAAGTCGATGATTACATCGGCTACCGGGGCGCCCTCGAGCTCGGACAGATCAAAACCGATCTGGGCGACGATATCAAAAACGTGCTGACCGGCGGCGTCGACAACGACCTCGGCGGTGGTGCGGATGAGCGAGCCCATACGGCCCGTTCCCATAATGACGGTCTTAATCAAGCAGACCAGCTCCCTTCAGAGCATCGGTAAGTGCGGCACGCGTGTTATCGGCCATGGGGCAAAGCGGCATGCGGTAGTTGGCTTCGATCATACCCATCTGAGCGAGCGCTTCTTTAACGGGGATGGGGTTGACCTCACTAAAGAGGGCGTTGATGAGCGGCTGGCCAGCAATTTGAATATCGCGGGCACGTGCCACGTCACCGTCCAGATAGGCGCGGCACATGTCATGCACGAGCTGCGGCTGAACGTCGGCCCACACGCTGATGGTGCCCGAGGCGCCCAGGCTCATGAGCGGTACGGTCAGCGCATCCTCGCCCGAGTACATGCGGAAGTCGTCGGACAGCAGGTGAGCGATCTTGGCCGCGTAGGCGACGTTGCCCGAGGCTTCCTTAATACCCATGATGTTGGGGTGCGCGGCCAAGCGCTCTACGTTGCGCTCGCTGATGCCGCAGCCGCAGCGGCCGGGGATGTTGTACAGGATGCAGGGGATGTCCACGGCGTCGGCGACGGTTTTTAAGTGCTGATAGATACCCTCTTCATTGGACTTGTTGTAGTAGGGGGTAATGAGCAGCAGACCATCGGCGCCCAAGCCCTGGTAGGTGAGCGACTTGGTGAGCATGGTTTGCGTGGAGTTGGAGCCCGAACCGGCGATGACGGGGACGCGTCCTGCAACCTGCTTGACCACGGCGGCGACAACGGAGTTGTCCTCGTCGTCGGTCATCGTGGCGCTCTCGCCGGTGGTGCCCAGGGTGAGGATGGCGTCGGTGCCGTTTTGCAGGTGGAAATCGATAAGGCGCTCGAGTGCGTCAAAGTCGACGCTGCCGTCCTTTTTAAATGGCGTGACGAGGGCGACGATTGAGCCCTCGAGATTGCGGATGTCCATGTTCTTCTCCTTCGCGTCCGCGATCTGGATGCGTTTGTTCCATTGGGCGGCGATGGCCAGGCGCTCGTCTTGGGCGCGACGACGAGCACTTTCGGCACGCGACTTTGCCAGCAGCTCGCGTCCGCACGGCAGCACGTCGAGCGTGGCAAAGTAGTCGCCCGGGCGCTCGGCGCGACGAATGAGATCTGCCGAGCCATCGGGGCGCAGCAGGACCTCGGCGGAGCGCAGGCGTCCGTTGTAGTTGTAGCCCATGGAGTAGCCATGCGCGCCGGTATCGTGGATCAGAAGCAGGTCGCCCATGTCGATATGTGGCAGCTCGCGATCGATGGCGAACTTGTCGTTGTTCTCGCACAGATTGCCTGTGATGTCGTAGGTGTCCGTGACGGGCGCCGTGGTCTTGTCATCGCCACCCGGCTGGCCAATCACCGTAATGTGGTGGTAAGCGCCATACATGGCAGGGCGGATCAGATCGACGGCGCTTGCGTCCACGCCGATATAGTCCTTGTAGATCTGCTTTTCGTGGATGGCCTTGGTGACCAGGCATCCGTAGGGTCCCATCATAAAGCGACCCATCTCGGTGCAGATCGCCACATCGCCCATGCCGGCGGGGACCAGAATCTCGTCGTAGGCTGCGTGTACGCCCTCGCCGATGGCGTGGATGTCGTTAGCCTGCTGCTCGGGCAGGTAGGGGATACCCACACCGCCGGACAGATTGATAAAGGCGACATGTGCGCCCGTTTCACGCTCCAGGCGCACGGCAAGTTCAAAGAGGATGCGTGCGAGCTTGGGATAGTAGTCGTTAGTGACGGTGTTACTGGCAAGGAAGGCGTGGATGCCAAAATTCTCGGCGCCCTTGGCCTTGAGCATGCGGAAAGCCTCAAAGAGCTGCTCGGTGGTCATGCCGTACTTGGAGTCGCCGGGGTTGTCCATAATGCCGTTAGAGAGCTGGAACAGGCCGCCCGGGTTAAAACGGCAGCTGACCGTCTTGGGGATGGGGCCCGCGACGCGCTCAAAGAACTCGATATGGCTGATGTCGTCAAAGTTGACGATGGCGCCCAGCTTGTCGGCGAGCTCAAAATCCGCCGCCGGCGTGTCGTTGGACGAGAACATGATGTCGTGGCCGGTGATACCCAGTGAGCGGGCGATCATGAGCTCGGTATAACTCGAGCAATCGCAGCCGCAGCCGTATTCGTTGAGAATGGAGATGAGCGCCGGGTTGGGATTAGCCTTGACGGCAAAGTATTCCTTAAAGCCCGGGTTCCACGCAAAGGCGTCGCGCACCTCTTGCATGTTGCGGCGGATGCCCGCCTCGTCGTATAGATGAAACGGCGTGGGGAACTGCTCGACGATATGCTCGAGCGTCTCCTTGTCCACAAACGGCTGCTTGGCCGCATACGCTTCGTTGGGGGTCAATGCCATGTCCCGTAAACCTCGCTATCCAGACGGCGCCATCTGCGCATCGAATCCGCATAGCGTGGACCCAATGTCCGGATAGCGCTCCCGCATTGCTGCAGACAGTCCTGCGGGTGTTTCCCGCAGGCCCACCAGGTTGTTCGTGCCCAAAAAACCCAGTTCGGCGGG
>CABQLI010000083.1 GCA_902464965.1 uncultured Collinsella sp. | reverse complement strand
CCTCGAGACGATTTAGCCGCACCTGCGCCAAGCTGCGCCGCCGGGTGTTCCTATCCACGCGATAGGGATTTCTCTGTTGTCATGCCGGTTGGTGTCCGGATGCACCGCAGGGCGCCGATTGGCTTCGCATAGCTGCCGGGGCGGGGATTTCTGCCGTCCCGGCAGATTCTATCAGTTTGTTCAGACACGAAAGGAACTCAATGAACAACGACCTTTTCAAGGCGGGCGTTTCCCGTCGCGGTTTTCTGACCGGCTCCGCTGCCCTGTGCGTCATGGCGGGCCTCGGCCTCACCGGCTGCGGCGGTTCGGGCGCCGAGAGCGGTAGCGCCGCTGCCTCCGGCCAGGATGTGGAGTATCGCGACGAGCTGCAGATCGCGCTCCCGGCGAGCCCGGACGGCCTCGATCCGCACACCACGTCGTCGCTTGTGACCATGGACATCATCTGCAACGTCGTCGAGCCGCTCTTTGGCCTCGATAGCGACTACGAGCCCCAGCCCGTGCTGGCCAAGGGCTATGAGGTCTCCGATGACGGCCTGACCTACACCATCAAGCTGCGCGAGGGCGTCACCTTCCACAACGGCAAGGAGTTTGGCTCCGAGGACGTCGTGGCCTCGATGAACCGCTGGCTCACCGTCAACGATCGCGCCGCGAGCCTGCTGCCCGGCGCCACCTTCGCCGCCTCGGGCGACCACGAGGTCACCTGCACGCTGACCGAGCCCGCCATCGACTTTCTGATCATCCTGGGCAACCACTCCCAGTATCCGGGTATCTTCCCCTCCGAGGTCATCGAGGCCGCGGGCGATACCGGCGTGACCGAGTACGTGGGTACCGGTGCCTACAAGTTTGTGGAGTGGAAGCAGGACCAGTACGTCCATCTCACCCGCTACGAGGACTATGTCGCCGCCCACGGCAAGGCTTCGGGCTACACCGGCAAGGTCTCCGCGCCCACCAAGGACATCTACTATCAGTTCGTGACCGAGGCCTCCACGCGCGTGAGCGGGTTTGAGACCGGCGAGTACGATATCGCCGGCGAAATCCCCACCGAGAACTACCACGACTTTGACGGCAACGACGACGTCAAGCTCTACACCCATAACGCCGGCGTTCTGACCGCCTTCCTCAACATGAACGAGGGCGTCTTCGCCGACGAGGAGATCCGCAAGTGCGCCCTCATGGCTATCGACTGCGAGGCGGCCGCTCTTGCCGCCTATGGCGAGAAGGAGCTCTTCAACATCGATCCCAACCTTGGCAACCCCGAGAACACTCAGTGGGCGACTGACGCGGGCAAGAAGTACTTCAACCAGGCCGACGCCAAGGCCGCCAAGAAGGCCCTGGCCAAGACCTCCTATGCCGGTGAGACGGTCAAGCTGCTGACCACCCCCGACTACAAGGATATGTACAACGCCACCGTCGCGCTGCAGGAGCAGCTCGAGAAGGCCGGCTTCACCGCCGAAGTCGAGAGCTATGAGTTCGCGACCTTCATGGACATCCGCTCCGGCAAACCCGAGCAGTGGGGCCTCTTTGTGGCCTCCACCAACTACAAGCCCATCCCGGCCCAGTCCCTCTCGGTCTCCAAGGCCTTCTATGGCCTGTCCGACGAGAAGGCGCTCAAGCTCGTGGCCGAGACCCGCACCGCCAAGGACACCGACGCCGCGGCCAAAAAGTGGGCCGAGGCTCAGGAGCGCCTCTATGAGATCGCCGTCATCGAGCCGCTTTGCCACTACGCTTCCATCACGGGCACCCAGGCAGACGTCGAGGACGTCGAGGTGCTCGACGGCGCCATCGTTTGGAATGCCAAGCGTCCGGAGTAATGCAATAGATGGCGTGGCGGCTGGAGGGGTCTGGTCCCCTGTGGTCGCCACGCCCTGTCCACGTTCAGAGGGGAAATAGACGCCTCGCATGTTGAAGTACACGCTCAAACGTATAGGCGCGATGGTTCCGGTGATGCTCATCATCTCGGTCGTCGTGTTTTTGATTATCTATCTCACGCCGGGTGACCCGGCCTCTTCGATGCTCGGCATGGAGGCTTCGGCCGACCAGATCGAGCGCGTCAACGATAGTCTGGGACTCAACGAGCCGCTGCCGCAGCGCTACGTTGAGTGGATGGGCGGCGTGCTTACCGGCGACCTGGGCGATTCGTATTTTATGCGCCAGCCCGTCACACAGGCGATTGCCGAGCACTTTGGCCCCACGCTATCGCTCGCGCTTCTAGCACAGCTCATCGCGCTGTTGATTGCGCTGCCCTGCGGCGTCGTCGCTGCCCTCAAACATGGGTCGCGCACCGACGCGGTCTTGCGTGTCGTTGCGCTTTTGGGCGTGGCAATACCCGGCTTTTTGATGGCGCTCATGCTTATGTGGCTGTTTGCCGTCACGTTGCGTGTGTTCCCGGTGGCCGGCTATGCGCCGCTATCGAAGGGTTGGTTCAGCCATTTACGCTATCTTGCGTTGCCGGCCATATCGCTTGGATGCGTGCAGGCGGCCCTGCTCATGCGCATGACCCGTTCGAGCGTGATCGAGGCCATGCAGCTCAACTGCGTCAAGACGGCGCGTGCCAAGGGCGTCTCCGAGGTTCGCGTTGTGCTGGCCCATGCCCTGCGCAACGCAGCGCTGCCGATTCTCACCTCGGTCGGCTATTCTTTTGGCGCCCTGATTACGGGCGCCGTGGTGACTGAGGCCATTTTTAATATCCCCGGTTTGGGCCAGCTGGTCACGAGCTCTATCGAGCGTCGCGACTATCCGGTGATTCAGGGCGTGCTGCTGGTCATCGCCTTGCTGAATTCGGTGATCAATCTGGTCGTCGACCTTGCCTACGGCGCTTTTGACCCGCGCGCTCGCAAATGGGGCGATGCATGATGGCAAACGTTAAGAAGGCTCTTGCCAACAAGGGGTTTGTGGTCGGCGGCTGCATTTTCCTGGCGATTGCGCTGATCGCGCTCGTCGGTCCGCTGGCGTGGACGGTTAATCCCAATGCGCAGGAGATGGCGTTGCGACTTTCGGCACCTTCGCCCGCGCATCCCTTTGGCTGCGATGACTTTGGCCGCGACCTGCTTGCCCGCGTCATCGCGGGCGCGCGCGTGTCGCTTGGCGTTGGCATTGCCGTCACGCTCGCGACGAGTGTGCTCGGCTTGGTGATCGGCGCCTATGCGTGCTACAACGAGAGACTCGATCATATTCTCATGCGCATTTGCGACGGCCTTATGTCCATTCCGGGCGTGCTGCTGGCCATCGCGCTCATGGCGATGATGGGGGCGAGCGTGTGGAACGTTATCATCGCGCTCTCCATCGTCTATACGCCCAGCATGGCGCGCATCGTGCGCTCGCGTGCGATGGTGGTCAAGGAGGAACCCTTTGTGGAAGCCCTGCGCGTGCAGGGCGCCTCGACCGCGCGCATCGTGTGGCTGCATATCGTGCCCAACGTTATGGCACCCTTCCTGGTGCAGGCGACCTTCGTCTTTGCCGAGGCCGTGCTCTCGGAGGCCGCCCTCTCGTTTCTGGGCCTGGGTATCAAGGCGCCCGACGCCAGCTGGGGAAACATCCTGCAGGCGGGCAAGAACGTGATGCGCAAAGCCTGGTGGATGATCTTCTTCCCGGCTATCGCCATCATCGCGAGCGTGCTTTCGCTGAACCTTGCCGGCGACGGCCTGCGCGACGCCCTCGACCCCAAGACCAAGGAGGACTAGCCCATGAGCGAACATCTTTTGGACGTGCGCGACCTCTGCATCTCGTTTGTGGGCCGCGATGGCAACGCGCTGGAAGCCGTCAACAAACTCAACCTACATATCGATGCCGGCGAGATCGTTGGTGTTGTCGGCGAGTCCGGCTGCGGTAAGTCGGTGTTTGCCCAGAGTGTCATGCGCCTATTGGAGCATGAACAGAAGATGGCCTATACCGGTCAGATTCTCTTTGACGGGGAGGACTTGCTCGCGCGCCCGCTCAAGCGCATGCGCGAGGTGCGCGGCTGCGATATCGCCATGATCTTCCAGGACCCTTTGAGCTCGCTTAACCCCGTCATGACGGTGGGCGCGCAGGTTATCGAGGCGGTGCGGGCCCACCGTAAGGTGAGCCGACGCGAGGCCCGCAACGAGGCTCTATCGCTGTTGGAGCGTGTGGGAATTCGAGATGCCGCGGCTCGCTTCGACATGTATCCGGGCGATTTTAGCGGCGGTATGCGCCAGCGCGTGATGATTGCCATGGCGCTTGCCGGTCATCCGCGACTGCTGATTGCCGATGAGCCCACCACGGCACTCGACACGACGACTCAAAAACAGATTTTGGATCTCCTGCGCGACCTCAACAGTTCCGAGGGCATGGCGGTGCTTTTTATCAGCCATGATTTGGGCGTCGTCACGAGCATCTGCTCGCGCGTGCACGTCATGTATCTGGGCCAAATCGTAGAAGAGATCGACGCCTGCGGCCTTATGGAGCGCCCGAGCCACCCGTATGCCCAGGGGCTCATCGCGAGCATTCCGCCGCTCGAAGGCGAGCGAGTTGACACGCTGGCGGATATTCCGGGCACAGTGCCGCCGCTTACGGCAATACCCTGTGGATGCCGCTTTGCGCCTCGTTGCGCCCGGGCGGACGAGCGCTGCCGCGCGCAGGAGCCTCCGCTGTTTGCCGTGAATGCGTGCGACCGGTCTAAATGCTGGCTTGTCGAGAAAGGGGAGTGCCATGGCTGTTGATAGCGAAGCCCTGCTTAGGGTCTCACATCTGACTAAAACGTTTCCCATGCCGGGCTCAGGTTTTAAGCGTCAGGCCTTTACCGCCGTGGACGATCTGTCGTTTGAGATCGCACCGGGCGAGATCTATGGCCTGGTTGGCGAATCCGGATCGGGCAAGTCGACGACTGGACGCCTGATCTGTGGTCTCGAGCGTGCGGATTCCGGCTCGATTGTCTATCGCGGGCACGACCTCGCCACGATGTCGGAGCGCGAACGCAAGCCGTTTCGCCGCGAAATCCAGCTGGTATTCCAGGATAGCTCTACGGCTTTTGACCCGCGCAACCGTGTCGGCCGCATTTTGGAGGAGCCGCTGATTATCGCCGGCGTGCGCGATGCGGATGAGCGCCATGAGCGCGCGCTCTCGGCCCTGGCCTCGGTCGGTCTTCTGGCAGAGCATTATGACCGCTATCCGCACGACCTTTCGGGGGGACAGCGTCAGCGACTCAATCTGGCACGGGCGCTTATTTGCGAGCCGCGCCTTGTGGTATGCGACGAGCCGGTCTCGGCGCTTGACGTGTCCGTTCAGGCTCAAGTGCTCAACTTGCTTCGCGACCTGCAGCGCACGACGGGCGTGGCGCTGCTGTTTATCACGCATGATATGCGTGTGGTTCGGCATATGTCCGATCGGATTGGCGTGCTCTACCACGGTCGTCTTGTCGAGGAAGGCGCGGCCGAGGATGTGATCGCGCACCCGAGCGATCCGTATACGCAGGAGCTTATCGACGCCATTCCCTAGAGGATGCTTCCTTTTGGGTATGGCGTGGGTTTGTTGTTTAATTGTCGGTATATCGGTGTAAGAGAGGGGAACTACTATGGCCGATATCGAAGAACAGCCGTTGCCGCGCACGTTTGAGGAGTTCAACGAGCAACGCAAGGCGGCGTTTATTCGCGTCAAGGATTACAAACAGGCGGGTAATCGCCTGGTCGGCTTTTTGTGCAGCTACACGCCGCTCGAGATTATCGATGCCGCGGGCGCTGCAAGTGTGGCCTTGTGCGGCACATCCGACGAGGTGATTCCCGAGGCCGAGAAGGTGCTGCCGGCAAACCTGTGCCCGCTCATCAAGTCGACCTACGGCTTTGCCTACTCGCAAAAGTGCCCGTTTACGTACTTTAGCGACATGATCATCGGCGAGACCACCTGCGACGGCAAGAAGAAGATGTACGAACTACTCAACGAGCTCAAGCGCACGCACATTCTGCATCTTCCGCAGGGTCGCGATCGCGCCTACGAGCGTGAAGGCTGGTACGAGGAGTGCCGCCTGCTCAAGGAGGAGCTCGAGGGTTTCTACGGCATCACGATTACCGACGATGACCTGCGCGCTGCCGTTCGTCGTCGCAACCGCTTGCGTGCGGCCCAGCTCGAAATGTTTGCGCTGCAGGCCAACCAGCCGGCGGCCATGAGCGGCGTCGACCTGATGAGTACCATGTTTGCCGGTACGTTCAGCTTTGATATCGAGGCCTATACGCAGCAGCTGGAGCAAAAGGTTGTCAAGCTGCGCGAGGCCTACGACGCGGGCGAGCGCCCGGTTGCGGCGGATGCCAAGCGCATTCTGATCACCGGCTGCCCGGTGGGCGGCGTAATCAACAAGATCGGTCGCACCATCGAGTCCAACGGCGGTGTGGTCGTGTGCATGGACGACTGCTCGGGCGAGCGCACGGCGGCTATGATGATCGACCCGGACGCGCCCGACATTCTGCGCGCCATCGCCGACCGCTACCTGGATATCAACTGCTCGGTCATGACGCCTAACGACGGCCGCATGGAGAACACACTGACCATGTGCGAGAAGTACCATGTCGATGGCGTGGTAGAGAGCGTGCTACAGGCCTGCCACACCTTCAACGTTGAGAGCGCGCGCATGCAGGAGGCTGTCGAGGGTGCGGGTATTCCGTATATGAAGATTGAGACCGACTACAGCAACGGTGACATGGGCCAGATCGAGACCCGCATCGCCGCCTTTATCGAAACCCTCTAGCTTCCTCAGGCACCGGATCTTGCCCCTCAAACCGTCGCTTGCGTACCCAAAGTACGCTGCGCTCCTCTTTCGGGGCAATCTCCGGCACCTGAGAAACCTAGAGCTAAGGCGCCTGAACGCGCCGCTGTCTTTGATGTTTAGATTGGGAGAGAGCCATGATAGGGATCGGGATCGATATCGGGTCTACGGCGGCTAAGGCTGCTGTGGTCGATGGGGAGGGTTCGGTGGCGTGGACGTGCGTGCAGCCAACCGGGTTTTCCTCGGTCGATGCTTCCGAGCGGCTGCGCGAGGCGCTGGCAGCGGCCGGCTATGACGTGGCTGCCGACGACGTGCGCGTGGTCGCGACCGGCTACGGTCGTGTCGCCGTGCCCTATGCGCACAAGGTCGTGACCGAGATCACCTTTCACGGTACCGGTGCCGTGCGCCTGTTTGGCGACCACGGCACCGTGATCGACGTGGGCGGTCAGGACACCAAGGTCATTCAGCTTAAAAGTGGCCGCGTGGCCAAATTTGCCATGAACGACAAGTGCGCTGCCGGCACGGGGCGTTTTTTGGAGATCATGGCCGACCGCCTAGGCATTTCCCAGCAGCAGATGGCCGACTTGGCGCGTTCCGGCGAGCCCACCAAGATCAGCAGCATGTGCACGGTGTTTGCCGAAAGTGAGGTTATCAGCCTGATCGGTCGCGGCGAGCCGCGCGAGAACATTGCGCGTGGCGTGATCGACAGCGTGGTCTCGCGCGTGGCGACCATGGCCGGGCAGGCCGCGGGCGCCCCGTACTACCTGACCGGTGGCCTGTGTGAGAACGCCTTCGTGGTGGAGCGGTTAGGCGAGCTACTGGGGTCGCCGGTGACCACCTCGCCCCAGGCTCGCTTTGCCGGAGCGATCGGCGCGGCTGTCCGCGCCGCCGCCTTGGCCTAGGGGTGTACCGCTACATGCGCATCCTCAATATCTCGGCACAAAAACCAGATAGCACCGGCAGCGGCACCTACCTTGCCGCGCTCGTGCGCGAGCAGATCGAGACGGGGCATCGCGCCGCCGTGCTTTGCGGCGCGGCACCGGGTGATACCCAAGGCGAGCTGGACCGGCGTGCTGCCGTGTTTGCCGTACCGTTCGAGTCGCCCGAGCTGCCGTTTCCCATCTGCGGTATGTCCGATGTCATGCCCTATCCCTCCACGCGCTATCGTGACCTGACACCTTCGATGCTCAAGGCATTTGAGCGGGCATTTGCTGCAGCAATCGATCGGGCGGTGGCTGAGTTTCGGCCCGATCTGGTGCTTTGCCATCACCTGTATCTGGTGACCGCATTGGCGCGCGAGTGTGTCCGGGGCGTGCCGGTTGTTGCCGTGTGCCATTCGACCGACCTGCGCCAGCTGCGTTCGCATGCGCTCGAGCGCGATCGCATCGTAAGTGCGGTTCGTCGGCTCGATGCCGTCTTTGCGCTCCATGCTGAGCAGGCTGAGCAGATTGGCCTGGTGTGCGGCGTCGATGCCGATCGCATCCACGTGATTGGGACGGGCTACGACCATCGCGTCTTCTGCCGCGACGCAAGCGTGGCGAGGCAGCCGGGATCGCTTGTGTACGTGGGCAAGATTTGCTTTAAAAAGGGCGTCGAGTCGCTGGTCCGAGCCGTGTCATTGCCGATTGACGATGACGTCCGCCCATCTGGCTTGGTACTTGTTGGCGGCCGCGGGGACGATGCCGAGTACGCGCGTATCGAGCGCTTGGCTGCGGCCTCGAATGTGCCGGTGACGCTGGCGGGGCGCCTGGATAGCGATGGGCTCGTGCATGCCTATCGCAGTTCCGACGTCTTTGTGCTG
>CABQLI010000082.1 GCA_902464965.1 uncultured Collinsella sp. | reverse complement strand
GGAAGGAGCGATCGGATAATGAAACAGGAAACCAACACCGCTGCTACCACGCTCGAGCAAGTCAACGCGATGCCCGCAGCAACCTGGGGCTGGTTGAAAATGAACCAGACCAAGCTCGAGCTTTCTGACGAGCTTGCTGCCGCTCCCGCCGAGACCATTGAGGTTGAGGGTTTGGACGAGCAGTTTACTGGCGTGGCAGACGCGTTCGACGCCGCCATGGACGCCATGGCCGAGAGCTTCCCCGAGCGCCGCGCCTCCGCCCCTGGCGATGCCGCCGACCGCGCCCGCATCACGCCCGAGACCGAGCTTGACGTGCCCGCCACCTCCGTCTACCAGGCCGGTGCCATTAAGCTGGAGGAGGAGCTCTCCCCCGCTGAGGCCTTCGAGACTGGCATGGGCGAGGCTGCCTACACCTACCTGGCCGACCACGCCACCAAGCGCGTCGTCATCGATGTGCCCGCGCACAAGCACGCCACGGTTACCGTGCGTGTAAGCGGTGTCGATGCCGCCGCGGCCATCGCCGCCATCGATGTCGTCGCCCGTCCGCAGGCAACGCTCGACTTGTGCATAGCCCTGGACTCCCCCGTTGCCGGCCAAGGCGTCGTGGGCTCCGTGCTACGCGTGTGCGCCCACGAGTACGCCACCGTCAACGTAACCTGCACGCAGACACTCGACGATAGCTGGATCGCACTCGACGACACCGGCCTGTTCCTGGACGAGGGCGCGCGCGTCAACGTGCAGCACACCGTCCTGGGCGCCGGCGCCAGCGCCACCGGCCTTGCCGGCGACCTTCTAGGCGATACCGCCAAGGTCACCATCGATACTGACTACCTGGGCGCCCGCGAGCAGGTGCGCGACTTTAACTACGAGCTGCGCCACCGCGGTCGCAAGACCGAGTGCGAGATCGACGCCAACGGCGTGCTGACCGGCACGTCCAAGAAGGTCTACCGCGGCACCATCGACCTCGTGCACGGCTGCAAGGGTGCAACCGGCACCGAGCGCGAGACGGTGCTTTTGGCCAACAAGGGCGTCGACAACAAGACCGTTCCCGTCATTCTCTGCGACGAGGACGACGTTGCCGGCAACCACGGCGCCACCATCGGTCACGTCCGCGACGAGCAACTGTTCTACCTCGCCTGCCGAGGCCTTGACCAAAACGCCGCCGAGGACCTGTTCATCCGCGCCAAGCTGGAGGACGCCGCGCTTTCCGCCACCGACGAGTGCACCCGCGCCGCCGTCGTCCGCCTGGGCAACAACCTGATCGACAACTTTGAAGAGGAGCTCGCATGATCGACACCGAGCACGTTAAATGCGACACCTGTACCGCACCGGAGCCTATGGAGCTCGACGCCAGCGACGAGGCCTCGCGCGGCTGGCCTACCGTCGACATCGAGACCAATCCCTACAAGGCACAATTCCCGCTTTTCCAGCAGCACCCCGAGATCGCCTTCCTCGATAGCGCCGCCACCGCGCAGCGCCCCGCCTGCGTGCTTGACGCCGAACGCGACTTCTACCAGCGCATGAACGCCAACCCCCTGCGCGGCCTGTACTCGCTGTCCGTCGAGGCCACCGAGGCCATCGCGAAGGTGCGCCAGCAGATCGCCGACCTCATCGGCGCTCCCCAGGCCAACGAGGTCGTCTTCACCCGCAACACGAGCGAATCGCTCAACCTGGTCGCCAAGAGCTTTGCACCCACGGTGCTCGAGCCCGGTGACGAGGTCGTCATCACCATCATGGAGCACCACTCCAACCTGATTCCGTGGCAGCAGGTCTGCCGCGAGACCGGCGCCAAGCTCGTCTACCTCTACCCCACCAAGACCGGTCAACTCACCACCGAGGAGGTTCTGTCCAAGGTGGGCCCCAAGACCAAAATCTTGGCCGTGGGTCAGGTGTCTAACGTGCTGGGCGTCGAGAACCCGGTCAAGAATCTCGGCAAGCTCGTGCACAAGTACGGCGGCTATCTGGTCGTCGACGGCGCGCAGTCGCTGCCGCACATGCCGGTCGATGTGGCCGATCTGGGCGCCGATTTCTTTGCCTTTAGCGCGCACAAGGCCATGGGCCCCATGGGCATCGGCGTCCTGTGGGGCAAGATGGACCTGCTCAACGCCATGCCGCCCATGCTCACCGGCGGCGAAATGATCGATTCGGTCACCGAGCAGGACGCCGTCTGGGCGCCCGTCCCCGAGAAGTTCGAGGCAGGCACGCAGGACGCCGCCGGCATCTTCGCCACAGGCGCCGCTCTCGACTACCTCGTCAACACGGTTGGCTACGAAAACATCCAGGCACGCGAGCAGGCACTCGTCCACTACCTGATGGGCGAGCTCATGCAGCTCGACTTTGTCCAGATCATCGGCTCCATCTACTGGGACAACCATCACGGCGTCGTCAGCTTTAACGTCAAGGGTATCCACCCGCACGACGTCGCGAGCATCATGGACATGGACGGCGTGTGCATCCGCGCCGGTCACCACTGCGCGCAGCCGCTGCTTACCTGGCTGGGCGTCGAGAACCTCGCCTGCTGCCGCGCCAGCGTGGCCTTCTACAACGACAAGGCCGACATCGATAAGTTCATCGCCGGCCTGCATCACGTTTGGAGCACGTTCAATGGGTAATCTGTACACCTCCACCACGTTTATGGAGCACAACTCGCACCCCGACTACAAGTACGAGATGGATGCCCCCACGCACGAGCACGACGGCATCAACCCCAGCTGCGGCGACGAGCTCACCTTGCAGCTGCGCGTCGAGAACGGTGTGATCGAGGAGGCCTCCTTTACCGGTCATGGCTGCGCCATCAGCCAGGCCAGCGCCGACATCATGGCCGACCTCATCACCGGCGAGACCGTCGAGGAAGCTCGCCGCCTGGCAGAGCTCTTCCTCGCCATGATCCGCGGCGAGCAGCTCTCCGAGGAAGATCTGGAAGACCTGGACGAAGCCGCCCAGCTCCAGGACATCTCGCACATGCCCGCCCGCGTCAAATGCGCCGAGCTCGCCTGGCGCACCCTCGACGGCATGCTCGAGGGGCAAGCTAACCAGTAGCGTATGCTCCGAATCCAAGGTTTTTGATTGCCGAGCCGCCCGATACGGGCGGCTCTGTTTTTCCTAATGAGCGCCGGACGCACGAAGTCCGCGCGTCCGGCGCTCCGTCTGTCATTTACCACACAGCAGACGCGAACATGGGCGTTTTCCACAGCACCAAAGGCCTGCGGCAGGGCCCCGGACCCGCCAAGCAATGCGCCAAGCCCCGTTCTGCTGAGCTCCGACTCGCTTCGCGCCTGCCGCAGAAGGGTCCCATAGGATGCGGCGTGCATTTTTGCGAGTATTCAGCACGCCAAGCTGTGTGTATACGCATCGGAAGCGTTAATCAACGTCTCCAGGCGCATAAATATTGTGTTTTAGACCAGACATCGCGGTCTGACGGGACGCAGGCACGTGCTTCGGGGGCGCAACGGCGGGAATCAATAGCTTCGGGACCCGTATGTTGCAAGATTGCGGCGGTGCCGACAGCAAAACGATGCTGAAAACTCTGTTTTTTGCACGGCGCAGACGGGGGTAGGCACGGGCAAACCCGGACCGAGCCGTTATTTTATGCAAGATGGCGATTTTTCTATGCATATTAAGAAGTGCAGTTACCGTACCAAGCTTTTAGAACAATGGTTGTGGCATATGGGCGACCCCAGCTGCGGTACACAGGCAGTCCTACGCCACGTTTCGGCCAGTCTGCACCGCCGTTCGTGCACAGGCACGCACGATACGAGAAACGGTACTTTTGCCAATCCCCGTATATCGCTCAATCTGACGCACCGTAAAACCGGCATCGTGCAATCCAAGAATGACGATATTGCGCTGCGCCGACGGCGCGGCTTTAACCCCGTTGAGCGGAACCCCGAGCCCCTTCGCCAACTTTTCGGCAAAGGCATGCCGCTCCCACTCCGTCTCTTCCAGAACGGGCATCGCTGGATCGCAGCCGTCGGGCGTCGAAAGTGAATGGGCAATAAAGCCCTCGGCAGAACCAAAAAGCTCAAGCACGCAAGAAGGATCAGAAAATCCCCTCGCGACATCAGCCGCGTCACCGTCGTAAGCGCACAAATGCTCCGCAAAGCTGCTCCAGGGATAACGCTCAATGAGACTGATGCCCACCTCCTGCGGATCGGCGTGTACGGAGCGAATAGCCTCCATCACCTGCCAATCGGTATCGAGCGAACGCCGGTCAAAACGGTTCTGGAACAGATGGCCTGTGCGCCCCGTGCGTTTATTGAACCGCCGCGCGTACGTCAAAAGCAGACGGTGCATCGCCGCGCTCATCCTGTCCTCGTAATCTGCAAGCACCAAATGCACGTGATTGCCCATAAGGCACCAGGCGATAACCGTCACGCCCTCCTCGCGGCAGCACTCGCGCATCAGCTCCAAAAACTCCCACCGGTCTTCGTCACCCTCAAAGATGAGCTGTTTGCCCACACCGCGAGCACAGACATGGTAAAAGCCGGTAACCGTTCTCCAAACGCGCTGCATGGCGCTCCCTTCGCCGGGATCTGCTTGCCATCCAATACAGCACGATTGAAGCGTGCCATCAAAACATTCACGCAAAACAATACACTCGCGCGGCCAAAGGCAGTAAACAGGCGGCGAACGGCACCGTTGCAACAGGTCAACCCCTGCAACACTTACAAGAGCCGACCAAAAGCTTGCCCAAGACGGACCCCCTCTACGGAAGTTCACAACCACAGAACATAGCGTTAAACCGTTTCAATTAAAACTTCCGGACTTCTCGCTACGAAAACTGAGCCGTTCGCCGAATATTCCGTGCATTTCGCGGTATTATAGGGGCTGCATGTCATGTCCCTTTCGAAGGGTCGCCCGGCAATCGCCAGCCACGACCCCCAGACGGGACGCCAACACGATAGAGAGGAGAGGCATGCAGTACTCACAGGAAGTGGAGAACATGTGCCCCGTTGCCAAGGGTGCATACCACGGCCCCGCACCCATCCCCGAGGAGGGCAAGTGGGTCCAGGCTAAGGAGATTTCCGACATCTCCGGTCTTACGCACGGTGTGGGTTGGTGCGCACCTCAGCAGGGCGCCTGCAAGCTCACGCTGAACGTCAAGGACGGCATCATCGAGGAGGCCCTCGTTGAGACCATCGGCTGCTCGGGCATGACCCACTCTGCCGCCATGGCTTCCGAGATCCTTCCCGGTAAGACCATCCTCGAGGCCCTCAACACCGACCTCGTCTGCGACGCCATCAACGTTGCTATGCGCGAGATCTTCCTGCAGATCGTTTACGGCCGCAGCCAGACCGCGTTCTCCGAGGGCGGCCTGCCCGTGGGCGCCTCCCTCGACGACCTCGGCAAGGGCCTTCGCTCTCAGGTCGGCACCATGTTCGGCACCAAGGCCAAGGGCGCTCGTTACCTCGAGCTCGCTCAGGGCTACGTCACCCGCATGGCTCTCAACGACAAGAACGAGATCATCGCTTTCGAGTTCCTGAACCTCGGCAAGTTCACCGACGCCGTCAAGGCCGGCAAGACCCCCGAGGAGGCCATCGCTGGCGCTATGGGCCACTATGGTCAGTGGGAGAACGCTGCCAAGTACATCGACCCGCGCACCGACGAGGAGACTCACTCCGTCGCCAGCGTGTTCCCGGTTCACGAGTAGAAAGGGAGGGAAATAACTATGACTGTTACGTTCGAAGGTTACGAGCGCCGCGCTGACAAGATCAACAAGTGCCTCGCCGACAACGGCATCGCCTCCCTCGAGGAAGCTCTGCAGATCTGCACCGACAAGGGCTTCAACCCGCGTGAGATCGTCAACAACACCCAGTCCATCGCCTTCCAGAACGCCGAGTGGGCCTACACCCTCGGTTGCGCTCTCGCTGTCAAGCGTGGCGCCAAGTCCGCTTCTGAGGCTGCCGCCATCATCGGCGAGGGCATCCAGGCCTTCACCGTCCCCGGCTCCGTCGCTGAGGACCGCAAGGTCGGTCTGGGCCACGGCAACCTGGGCGCTATGCTGCTCTCCGACGACACCGAGTGCTTCGCCTTCCTGGCCGGCCACGAGTCCTTCGCTGCCGCTGAGGGCGCCATCGGTCTGGCTCTGAACGCCAACAAGGCTCGCAAGAAGCCGCTGCGCGTCATCCTCAACGGTCTGGGCAAGGACGCTGCTCAGATCATCGCCCGCATCAACGGCTTCACCTACGTGAAGACCCAGTTCGACTACTACACGGGCGAGCTCAAGGTCGTCGAGACCATCCCCTACTCCGATGGTCCCCGCGCTGCCGTTAACTGCTACGGCTCCGACGACGTCCGCGAGGGCGTTGCCATCATGTGGCACGAGAACGTCGACATCTCGATCACCGGTAACTCCACCAACCCCACGCGCTTCCAGCACCCCGTCGCTGGCACCTACAAGAAGGAGCGCATCGAGGCTGGCAAGAAGTACTTCTCCGTCGCTTCTGGTGGCGGCACTGGCCGTACCCTGCACCCGGACAACATGGGCGCCGGCCCTGCCTCTTACGGCATGACCGACACCATGGGCCGTATGCACTCCGACGCCCAGTTCGCCGGTTCTTCCTCCGTGCCTGCGCACGTTGACATGATGGGTCTCATCGGCATGGGCAACAACCCCATGGTCGGTGCCACCGTCGCCTGCGCTGTCGCCGTCGAGGAGGCCCTCAAGGCCTAATCGCGCCCGCGCGATGCTCATATCGTTGAGCTTTGGAGCCGCTACCTTTCGAGGTGGCGGCTCTTTTTTTACACTGACGCAGGGTAGCTAATGCCGATATGTCAGTTGCGGCGAAATACGAGATGTGATGAGATGGAGCGTCAGAGCGTCCATGACGCCCACCTGCCATATTTGCCCTTTACCGATTTGCCGAGTCTTTGCGACCCCATTGCCGATCACCCGTGCGACAATGCGCCGGACGAGAAAGGAATCCGATGGAATCGACTGATGTACTGGTAATTGGTTCTGGCATTGCGGGCCTTTGCGCCGCCATCGAAGCGGCACGCACGGGTGCAACCGTCACTGTGGCAAGCGCCGGCAAGACTATGAGTGGATCGAGCTTCTTCCCCGGAACCTGGGGCCTCGGCCTTATTGGCCCCGTCGACGAAGACGATGAGCAGGACCTCATCGACACCATCCAGACCGTCGGCGGCGGTGTCGCCGACCCCGAGCTTGTCCAGACGTTTGTCCACGGCATTCCCCAGGCAATTGAATGGCTCGAGCAAGACCTGGGCGTTGAGCTCAAGCGTCCGCAAAACGCTGAGAGCGCTCAGCAAAAGCAGTTTATCCCCTGCTTTGACCACAAAACGCGCATGTGGCGCGGCCTCACCCGCAAGCCCCTTGAGAACGCTCTGACAGCCCGGATCGAGTCGCTCGGCATTCGTCTGCTCCCCCGCCATGAGCTTATCGACCTTGTTGAGGACACGAACGGCAGAATAACCGGAACCGTGCTCTACGACCTCACCGAAAATCGAATGGTGCCCTTTGCTGCCAAGGCCACGATCATCGCAGCCGGTGGCACAGGCGGCCTGTTCGAGCGCAGCCTTACGTCGGCTGATGTGCTCAGCTCCTCGCAGGCCATCGCGCTGGCGCACGGCGCATCGCTTACTAATATAGAGTTCATGCAGATGATGCCCGGCTTCATCGAGCCCAAGCGCAACCTGGTCTTCAACGAGAAAACCTGGCGCTACGTACATGTAGACCAGCCGGCAGATATTGCCGACGACAAGCTGGACAACCTGCTCGAGCAGCGCTCTGGATATGGTCCTTTCACGTCACGCTTGGCCTCCCGCGCTATCGATCTTGCCATCGATCAGGCAGGCGTCGAAGGCCTGGCGCTCCGCTACGACTTCCCCCGCGAGGATGTCCCAGAGTTTGTGCAGACCTTTGCCACCTGGCTGCAAGACGAGCACGGCATCGCCCCGGCTGACGAGATGCGCGTTGCGATGTATGCCCACGCTGCTAACGGCGGCATCAAGATCGATAAGACCGCATACACGGGTGTTGAGGGCCTCTACGCCTGCGGCGAGGCAACAGGCGGTATGCACGGCGCCGACCGCATCGGTGGCTTGTCAAGCGCCAACGGCATCGTGTTCGGGCGCATCGCAGGCGCATCGGCAGCCCTTGCAGCGCAGATAGAGCCTGAGACAGCCCCGAAGGTGGATATCGCCCTCCCCCAGTACGGCATTGCCACAACAGATGCCGAACGCCTGACACACAGCCTTAAGCACACGATGAGCACCTATTGCATGATCAACCGCACCGAGACGGGTCTATCCGAGGCACTACACGACCTTGAGGGCTTGAAGACGGAGGCAACGACCTTGAGCGCACAGAAAGCCCAGGACAGCGACGTCGCAGCCCTCGCCCGCCTGCAATCGCAGATTCAACTAGCACAGGAAATGATCAAAGCCATGCGTAAGCGAACCGAAAGTCTCGGATCGCACTATCGAGCAGACTAAATCGATTCTCACTTTGAGTTTGATCACAACTTCTCAACATGCATCGAGCCCCGTGAGCATAATTCTCATATGGAGAGCACGTTTATGGGGCTTTAGCCGTGTTTCCCTAAGGGAATCACGGTGCAGTTTCCTCAGCTCCGCGCCCTTTCGGGTTCGACCCCATGAAAGGTCAACAAAAAAGACGGCCAACTTTCGTTGACCGTCTTAACTTGCTTTGGTGGGCCGTCAGGGGGTCGAACCCTGGACCTTGGGATTAAGAGTCC
>CABQLI010000081.1 GCA_902464965.1 uncultured Collinsella sp. | reverse complement strand
GGGATCCTCCGGAATATCGATCATGGTCTTGAGCCAGTCGTAAGAAACGCGCATGTAGCTCTCCTAGTTCTTAATCTCCGCAAAGGGAGGGGTATCAAATGAAGACGTTCGCCTTAGGGTTGTCCAGGTGCCCCAGGTTGGCGTGAAAGAGGAGCGACGCGTACTAAAGGTACGCGAGCGACGGTTTGAACGCCAAGATGGGGTGCCTGGGCAAGCCTAAAATTGGTTCAGGAAACGCATATCGCCCGTCATGAGCGTTCGCAGGTCGGGCAGGTCGTAGCGCAGTGCCGCGACGCGCTCGGCGCCAATACCAAAGGCGAAGCCGGTGTACTTCTCGGGGTCGATGCCGCAGTTGATCAGGACGTTGGGGTCGACCATGCCGCAGCCCAGGATCTCGATCCATCCGCTGTGCTTGCAGAAGTTGCAGCCCTTGCCGCCGCAGACGTGGCAGCTCACGTCCACCTCGCAGCTGGGCTCGGTGAAGGGGAAGAAGTGCGGGCGATAGCGCGTCTTGCGATCCTCGCCAAACATGCACTTAACAAAGTAGTCGAGCGTGCCCTTAAGATCGCCAAAGGTGATGCCCTCGTCGACGACCAGGCCTTCGATCTGGTTGAACTGCGGCAGGTGGCAGGCGTCGGCCGTGTCGGGACGATAGACGGTGCCCGGGCAGATCATGTAGATGGGCGGCTTTTGCGACTCCATGGTGTGGATCTGCACGCCCGAGGTCTGGGTGCGCAGCAGCACGTCGGACTCGCCGTGAGCGTGAGCCTCGGGATGCGCAACGCTGCCGGGGTTGTTGTCGAGCACATAGAACGTGTCGCGAGCCGAGCGGCTCGGGTGATCCATGGGCGCGTTGAGCGCGGTGAAGTTGTAGTAGGAGGTATCGACCATGGGGCCGGACTCGACGGTGTAGCCGATGCCGCAGAAGATGTCCTCGGCCTCCTCGATGATCTGCTTGATCAGGTGCTGGTGACCGATCTGCGGACGGATACCCGGCAGCGTGATGTCGACGGCCTCGTGCTCGAGTGCGTGCTTGAGGGCGGCGGCCTTCATCTCGGTGGTGCGCTCGTCGAGCATGCCCTCGATCAGCTGGCGCATCTCGTTGGCGCGTTTGCCCATCATGGGACGATCCTCGGGGGCGAGCTTGCCCATCATGCGCATCAGGCCGGTGATACGGCCCTTGCGGCCGAGCAGCTCAACGCGCGCGGCCTCGAGCTTGGCGGCGTCGTCGGCGCTAGTGACGAGCTCCTTGGCCTCTTCCTCGAGTTTGACCAGATCATCAATCAGACTCATGTCTTCCCTTTCGTCTCTCGCGCTCCCCACTCGCCGGGACGACTGCCGCCGCCTGGCGTTGCGAAAACGCGGCCCGGTTCGGTAACAAAAAACCGTCCTCGGGCATGTGCATTGCCCAAGGACGGTTGAATTCCGCGGTACCACCTTGTTTGACCCGGCGGATGTCTGGCCCGCCGCGCCCACTCTGTGCCTCTTGTCGCGAGGCTCACGGCTTCCCTACTAAGGCTTTGCTGCCACTGGCCGCGCGCCCGTTGAGGTCGCTGCTCGGGAGTGAACGCTTGGCCCTTGTCACCGCAGGAAGGCTTGCAGCCCATGACCTTCCCTCTCTTGCCGGCGACGCGGCGGGCAAAACCCTCTCCGTCAACGCATTGGGCTATAGGATAACACATTTCGCGAGCGCATCGCCGCGTTCCGTTTTGTTCGCGCTGGGTACAAGGCAGGTAGTTGTGCAAACTGGCCGCGCACCCGCCTGCGGCGCTCGGCCTGCGAGATTAAGGATACGGTATGGGAAAGAAACTCGATAAGAAGGCCAAGGCCGCCGTGGCAAAGGCTGCCAAGGGCGTCAAGGTTGCTAAAGTCGACAAGGCCGTCAAAAAGTTCCGCAAACTCGAGGGCAAGCTGTGGACTCGCGAGTATCTGCTCAAGATTGCCGAGTTCGATGGAGCGACGATCGCTCCTGCCAACGGCGCTGCCGCCCGTGCCGACGCCATGGGCACGCTTGCCGGCGAACATCACAAGTTACTGACCAGCGAGAAGTCCGTTGAGCTCGTACGCTCGTTAGCGCGCGAGACCGTCGCCGGCGGCAAAATCGACGACCCGCAGCTGCTCGATGAGATCCGCGTGCTCGGCCGCGACCAGCGCGAGGCCAGCGCCATCCCCACCGAAGAGGCCGAGGCCTGGACCAGGCTCACCTGCGAGGCCGACGCCGTGTGGCACAAGGCCAAGACGGCCAACGACTGGGCGAGCTTTGAGCCCTATGTGGATAGAATCGTCGCCCAGCTTAAGCATCAGGCAGAGCTCATGGACCCCCAGCGCGACCCATACGACGTTTGGCTCGACCAGTACGAGCGCGGCCTTTCCGCCGAGAGCTTCGACGCGTTTTGCGAGGAGGTCAAGGCCACGGTCGTGCCGCTCGTGCACGCCATCGGCGAGCGTGGCCAGCAGCCCGATGCCGACTTTTTGCACGCTCGCGTGCCCGAGGCCGCCCAGCGCGCCATGAGCTTCGACCTGATGAAGCTCGTCGGCCTGAACCTGGACGACACCACGCTTGCCTTTACCGAGCACCCGTTTAGCGAGGGCTTTGCCGTGGGTGACGCGCGCATCGCGACACACATCTACGAGGACGATTGCATCTCCAACGTCTACAGCATCATCCACGAGGCGGGACACGCCATGTACGAGCTGGGCGTCAATCCCGCCTATGCGCGCACCTGTCTTGAGGGCGGCACCTCCATGGGCATCCACGAGAGCCAGAGCCGCTTTTTCGAGAACACCGTGGGTCGCAGCCGCGCCTTTATGGGACCGCTGCTCGAGGTGCTGCGCCGCCATGCGCCCGAGGTCTACGGCAACGTGGACGAAGACGCGCTCTACCACGCCGTGAACATTGCGCAGCCTTCGCTGATCCGCACCGAGGCCGACGAGCTCACCTATCCGCTGCACGTTATGGTGCGCTACCAGATCGAGCGCATGCTGTTTGCCGGCGAGGCCACGGCCAAGGACATCCCCGCGCTTTGGAATCGCTTTATGAACGAGTACCTGGGCATTCCCGTTCCCGACGACACGCACGGCTGCCTGCAGGATACGCACTGGAGCGGTGGCTCGTTTGGCTACTTCCCCACCTATGCGCTGGGCAGCGCCTACGACGCCATGTTCGTGCCGGCCATGTGCCGCGACGGCGTCGACCTCAACGGTGCCTGTGCGAGCGGCGACCTGACACCCGTCCGCGCCTGGCTGGGCGAGCACATTTGGCAGTGGGGCCGCGCCAAGGACGCGCCGGAGCTCATCAAGGGCGCGTGCGGCATGGCGTTCGATGCCCGCTACTACTGCAGCTACCTGCAGGACAAGTTCACCACGCTCTACGAGCTGTAAGGCATAACCGACACGCCAACGCAAAGGGGACGCCGCGGAACCAATCCGCAGCGCCCCCTTTTTTCACCTAGTCGTTTAAGAACGTCCCCAATGACTACCTTACAGAGCTTCCAGCGCGGCGGCGATGCGCTTCATGGCGGCATCGGCGGATGCTTGGTCGGGGGCTTCGGCCAAAACGCGAATCACCGACTCGGTTCCGCTCTTGCGCACCAGCACGCGGCCCTCACCTGCCAGCGCAGCCTCGGCCTCGGCGATGGCGTTCTGCACGCCCATGTTCTCGAGCGCGGCGTCCTTGTCCGCCACGCGCACGGCCACCTGCGCCTGCGGCAGCAGCTTGCACGGAGCCGTGAGCTGTGAGAGTGTCTCGCGCTCAGCGCGAATCACTTCCATCACGCGCAGCGAGGTCATAATGCCGTCGCCCGTGCGCTCGATATCGCCAAAGATCGTATGGCCCGTCTGCTCGCCGCCCAGGCTGTAGCCGCCCTCGCGCATCTTGGCATACACGTGACGGTCGCCCACGCCGCTGGTCACGGCGCTCAGACCGGCAAGCTCCAACGACTTGACCAGGCCAAAGTTGCTGGCGATCGTCGGCACCACGGTACCGCCCGAAAGGCGACCGTGCTTGTTCAGATACACGCCGCACACGTACAGGATCTGGTCGCCGTCTACCACGCGACCGCGCTCATCCACGGCCAGGCAGCGGTCGGCATCGCCATCGTAGGCAAAACCCACGTCCAGGCCCTGCTCCACCACATGGCGCTGCAGGCGCTCCATATGCGTGGAGCCGCAATCGACGTTGATGTTAAAGCCATCGGGCGCGGCATTGATCACACGCACGTCGGCGCCGAGCGCGTCAAACACCGGCTTGGCCACCGAGGAAGCCGAGCCGTTGGCGCAGTCGATACCGATCTTGACGCCCTGCAGCGAAAAGTTCGCGCTTGCAATGAGCGAAGCAATGTAGCGGTTGCGGCCCTGCATGTAGTCCACCGTGGCACCGATGTGGTTGCCCGTGGCCAGCGGAACTTCGCTCTTGCCATCGATGTAGTCCTCGATGAGCTCCAGTACGTCCTCGTCCATCTTAAAACCGTCGCTGTTGACGAGCTTAATGCCGTTATCGCAAAACGGGTTGTGGCTCGCACTGATCATGATGCCGCAATCGAAGCAGCCCTCCACGGTCTGATGCGCCACGCCCGGCGTGGGGATCACGTGCAGCATATAGGCGTCCGCACCGCTCGCGACCAGGCCGCTCACCAGCGCCGCCTCAAACATATAGCTCGAGCGACGCGTGTCCTTGCCCACGATGACGCGCGCCTTGCGCTCGCGGTTGGCGCCGTAATACCAGCCCACAAAACGGCCAATCTTATAAGCGTGCTCTACCGTCAGCCCAACGTTGGCCTCACCGCGAAAGCCGTCGGTGCCAAAGTACTTCATGCGCTCTCCTTACAAAATAGGGGCGAACAGATTGTCTGTCCGCCCCAAAATGGTACTCGATTATCTGCGCTACCAGAAAAACCCTACGCCGACGCGCTGTCGCGAGCCGCCTGGCATGTAGGAGTCTGACGCAGCGTAAGCGGCTTGTCCCCCGCCTCGGCCGACGTGGTCAGCGTATACGTAATCGTCGTCGTCTCGCCAGCATGCAGGTCAACGGTACCCGAATAGAAGGGGATTCCATGCCACGTAGCGGCGCCAAGACCAAACTGGGTGCCCTCAACCGTAAGGTCACTGATGTTGCCGCCCGTCGGGGCAAACAGTGAGACATTCAGACGCTCGTCGTCGCGCGCGGCATCGGGCGCGCTCGCCGCGACGTAGTCGGGCAGCTTGCCGGCCTCCTCCTGCGTCATGATGTTCGTCAAGGTAACGGTGATGCGATAGGAGCACGTGCCATCGCCGTTCTTCACGCCCTGGCCAATCTGCGTGTCGGCGTTCAGATACCAGTCGAGCTTGGAGAAGCTCAGGTTGTTAAAGTAAACGCCGGCAACGGGATCGGCACCCGGATCATCCGGATCGGGCAGCGAAGCGTCAATGCCCGTCTCTTTGATGGCATTCTGCTCATCATCGTTTCTCATCCAAGCGATCAGGCGGCCCTCTTCGGCACCGCGCTCAACGGCGCTGACAAGCTTCGTAACATCGACATCGCCGATACCGCCAAGGATCTTGTCGAAGGCAGCGCTGGCGACGGATGCAAAGATGCCGTCAGACTCCTCGACCGGATAGTTCCAGTACACATCGTGCATGAGGACCTTTGCGGCGTTGGTGCCGTCGACAACCGTTCCGTCGAGCAGTGACACGTTACCGACCAGGCCCAGCAGATACTGCAGGAACACCGGGTCGATACCGATGACGCCATCAACGTCCTGTCCATACTGGGACTTCCACAGCGCGGCGACACGCTGCGAGTTGCGGGGCCAATCAGGCGAATAGGTATTGCCCGAGTTGTACAGGTTACTGTGGTTGCCGAACAGCGCTTCATCCTCTTCGTCGACGCTCTCGACTGCCTCATCCTCACTGAGTCCAATGCGGGGAACAAACTCGCCAATCGACATCTGGCCGTCAGTGACCGAAATCAGGCCCTGCGAACCGCCAAAGCCGCCGCAAGCACGAATCTCGACGTTGTTCATGGCGTACATAAGGTAGTTGCGCGTCTGGCCGTTGGCGCCGAGCATCTGGGGAAGGATGGGGGCGACCTTCTCCGCCGCGTCAACCGCACCGTTGAGGGTGGCAAAGCCGTCCTTGGCCTTATCGACCAGCTCGGTCACCTGGGAAATATGAGTATCGCCAATGCCCTGGACCTTCTCGTTGGCGCTCTTGAACACCTTCGAGCTGCTGGAAAGCGAATCGGCGACCGCCTGCAGCGCGGACACGTTAATCATGCCGTCCTGGAACAGCTTGCCGGGCGTGGCCTGCGAAAGGTTGTCGGCCATGGGAACCAGCGCGTTGCTCGAGACATCGGACAGGGCATCAATCATGGTGCGGGCTGCGTTGATGTCACTGCCATACACCGGGATAAACGAAGCCGCCGTCCACAGCGGGCTCGAAGTCTCCGCCTTCATGCTGTCGCAGAGCTCATCGATCTTCTTCGCGTCGTCAGGCAGCGTCGAAAAATCGCCCGACGTGACCTTGTCCTTAAGGCCACCAACGATCTCGACAGCCTCCTTCGCTTCGCTCTTTACGGTCTTTGCCGAGTTAAGCAGCATAAAGCCGCTTGCGCCAAGCACAACGAGAAGCACCGCGACTACGGCGGCAATAATGGCGCCAGTGTGACGCTTTTTGCGCTCGCCCTTGCGATGGCGATGACGGACCAGACCGTCAGAGGTCGAACTCGACGAAGCATCGCTACCGTAGTTCAAGCCAAAATCGTAATAATCTTCCTTGGAACCCGAGCCCGCAAACTCGGCACCGCTATCATCCAGGCGGGCGAACGTGCCAGTCTCGGAGGCGCCGGTGTAAATCGTGCCAAGGTTACCCGTAAGCCCCGCGCCACCGGCAGAGGGAGTATTGTTGTCGACCTTGCCGGCATTAACGTTGCCGGCGGCATTCACGGCGTTGGCAGCACCTGCGTTGTTCGCAGATACCGAAGGAGCCCCGCTCGGTTGCGACACGGAGGTTGCACCGCCCGCAAAGACACTCCCTCTTGCACGGCCGGTCTTTTTTGCCTTTTGAGACTGCTCGTACAGAGCGGTAAACATCGCCGTCTCGCCCGGGGACACGCGCTTACCGGAACCGCCCTGTCCAGCGCCGCCCGGCGTGCCGGCCTTACCAGCCCCGTTCGGACGCGGCGGAACTGCAGGACGGCCGCTATCGCTGCCCTTAAAGTGATTACCAGCCATAAAGAAATCCTCGCAATTGAGTCGCAATGAAAAAGTCCATAACGTTACTAGTTTATGGCATTTTGAGCATCGACAGCTAAACTCCAGACACGGACGTCAATTGGCGAAAATGCGGCACAACACCTTTTCTGCCTTGGCGGCGGCGCCAGCTACACCGTGAGGAACATCATCACGATGATCATGGCAAAGCCGATAAGGTCGGTCGGCAAAAACACCGTGCCCAGCATAACGGCGCTGGTGATGGTCGCCGAAACCGGCTCCACAGTTCCGATGAGGCTCGCGCGCACCGAGCCGATGTCCTTAACGCCCTGCATATAGAGCATGTAAGCAAAAAACGAGCCGATAACCACGAACACCGCGAGCGCCTCGACGCCAGCAGCGTCGAGCGCCGGCATATGCGCCCAGGGCTGCACGAAGACACATGAGACCACGCCCGCCGTGAGCATTGCCGAGCCCGTGACGATGGGGCTACCGTATTCGGGCAGGATCTTGGCGGGAATCACCGCCATACACGCGGCGCTGACCGCACACATAAGACCTGCTGCCAGGCCAAGCGGCGAGATATTCAGGCTGGTAGGGTCGCCGCCGGTGGCAATTAAAAAGGTTCCACCCAGAGCCAGGCCAATGCCAATGACTTCGCGAGTACGCGGCATGCGGCGATCGGTCACGCAGGCGTAGCCCATGATGATAACGAGCTGCAGGCACTGGAGCACCGTCGCGGTTCCGGCGTTCGTCAGGCGCACGGCCGAAAGATAGCAAAACTGGTTGAACAGCAAGCCAAAGGCGGTAAAGAGCAGCAGCTGCTTGCGATCGGCGGGTGTGGTCCAGAGCTTAATCAGGCGCTCGCGGTCGCGCGTAACAACCACGGCCATAAAGAGTAGACCGGCGAGAATCTGACGCACGCTCATAAGCCACAAGGTGTCGACGTGGTAGGTATCGAACAGAAAGCTCGCGCTGGTGCCCGAGAAGCCCCAAAACGAACCGCCCACCAGCGTAGCCAAGACGCCCGTGATCATCTTGCGCGACGACGCATCGTTAAGGCGGTCGCGCCAGGCGCGGCGGGTGCTACGGCTGAGCTCGTCGGTGCCCTCGGGCACATCAATGTTCGATATATCGGTCATCGGCACCGAGGCCCCTGCGCCTTCGACCTGCTCGACACACTCTTTGCTCATTCCACTCCCCCGAAACAGCCTGGAAACAATTCGGCTTACCTTACCACGGCGAAGTCACCAGCTGGAGGCTTGTCCGCTTATCGGTAGGACAATTCCGCAGGCGTCTTTCCATAGCTCGATACCGCAATGGCCTTGCATTATGCGACAGCCAAATCGCGGCAGCAGGCTCTTTTGAAATGGATATGGCAAAGCCCCCGAATTCCACAATGTAAGCGATTTTTAAAAATGTTCTTGCCACCGAGTTCAGGCTCCGTTATATTATCCCTTGCGCGCTTGCGCACCCTTGATCGGGCGTTTAGCTCAGGGGGAGAGCGCTTCCCTGACACGGAAGAGGTCAGAAGTTCAAATCTTCTAACGCCCACCAAATGTTCGCAGCTCAGAGGCTATGTCCTCTGGGCTGTTTTGTTTT
>CABQLI010000080.1 GCA_902464965.1 uncultured Collinsella sp. | reverse complement strand
CCGTAAGGTGTGGGACGAAAGGAGGACCAGCCGCATGAACATCCCCGAGACACAGAAAGACCTGCTTGCCTACCTCGATCGCATCACGCGCGAGCTTGGCAGCACGCGGGGCGGGCGCATCCAGAACCGTCTCGACCACTTCACCACGGCATCTATAACCGACTCGCTCGCCATCTCGCGCAGCCTGGCAAGTCAGTATCTCAACGAGCTCGTGCGCGCTGGCCTCGTGGTGAAAGCAGGGGCACGACCGGTGTGCTACTTCCACCGCCGCTCCCTCGAACGCTTCTTCCAGTCTCGCATTGAGCGTAGCACCTACCCTTCGGTCGAGCAGCTCTTCGCCACGCTCGGAAACGGCGAGCGACTCGACTTCGACCGCGCAATCGGTCACGAGCTGAGCCTTGCGCCCTGCATCAGCCAGCTCTGCGCCGCGCTCAAGTACCCGCCAGCTGGCCTGCCCATCCTGCTCTGTGGCGCCTCGGGAACCGGCAAGGGTCTACTCGCCGAACTTGCCCTCGAATACGGCAAGAACGTCGGCGTCCTGCAGCAGGAAGCCAAGCTTGTGAGCATCGACTGCTCGCATTACGCAGACGATGCCCGCGCGCTCACTCACGACCTGTGCGCAGATGGCGGGCCTGCAGATCGGGCGAGCGGCGGCATCGTTTATCTCAAGGACGTCGACGCCCTCTCACCCGCTGCCCAGGACGCGCTCTTGGAGTGGGCCTCCGCACAGGCGGGCGCCATTGTGCCAGCCCCTGCTGTGCGCCTTATCTTTGCCACCTCAAACGAGGCAGACAGTACCGAGTGCCGCAGCCTCACGCGTCGCATCCCCATGTCCGCCCAGGTGCCGTCTCTGCGCGAGCGCACCCAGGAGGAGCGTGAGGAACTGACTCTCCACTTCCTCAAGGAGGAGGGCCGACGCATAGGACGCGACATCCTCATAAGTCGCGGAGCCTTCCGAGCCCTCGCCGGCACCAACTTCGAGGAGAACGTACGCGGCCTGCGCGACTGCATCACCAACTGTTGCGCCGAGGCCTATCTAGACACGAAGGGTGACAGCCTGGAGATTCGCACCTACCAGCTTCCCTCCGCAATCCTTGCCGGCTCCGCACTCGAGCGCAGCGAGAACGACATGCAGCTCATCGACACCACCCGGAGCATCCAAAGCCAGGCGGACGACCGCGCACGGCATGTACTCGACGCCATGCTGGAGCCATACGAGAGCTATCGCGAAGGCACGCTTGATGGGGGCGCGTGCAGCGCTCAGCTGGTGGAGCGAGCCCGCGACCTCGAGGACTACCTGGCGTTCGGGCAAAACCCGGGCCGCTCGAAGTCCGACGCATACGAGCAGATCGCCGACAGCGTCGTCACTTCCGTGAACGAACTCTACTCGATCGATTTGTCCCGAAAGAGCTCGCATCTAATCGCCCAGGGCATCTGCCTCCAGCTGTGGCCGCCCGCAAGCCTCTCGCGTTGGAAGAGCTCCCATGCAAGCGAGCTTTCCGGCATGCGCGGCGTCGTGGCCCAGCGCAACCGCTTTGCCGTTACTGTCTGCGCCTGCATCGCTGATGAACTCAAGGCCACGCTCGGCATCGCACTCGACGATCTCACGTGTCTGCTCGTCCTTGCGCATGCGGCACTCGCACTCGACCCGTCTAAGCGTCGTCGGAGCGTCGGTATCGTCCTCAGTCATGGCTACTCGACCGCCACGAGCATCGCCGACGCCGCCAATCGGATTCTTGACACGAGGGTCTTCGAGGCCATCGACATGCCCTACGACCAGAAGGTTACGGACGTCGCTGTTCCTCTTCAGCAAATCATCGACCGCTTCTCCTACGCAGACGAGGTCGTCATCCTCGTGGACATGGGATCGCTCCAGGATATTTATAAGAGTATGGAATCCACCTCCGGCATGACGCTCGGCATCATCAACAACGCCTCTACCGGCCTTGCGGTGGAGGTTGGCGCCGGACTTATCGCGGGTCGCTCCGTGCGAGAGGTTCTCGACGATGCTGCGGCAGCTTGCACCTGTAATTATCACATCGTGGCGCGCAACGCCCGACCGGACGCGATTGTCTTCTGCTCCGAAGGCGGACTTGACGCAGCTGCGCGGATCCGCGATCTCGTGGCGCAGAGCCTGCCTGGCGAGTCCCCCGCGCGGCTTGTCGCCGTTGACTGGCGGCAGCTCGCCAATAACGGATCTGAGGATGCCGCCTTCTCCCAGTACAACGTGCGCTCGGTCATCGGCACGGACAATCCGCACGCCGATGGAGTCCCGTTCATTTCGCTCGAGGAACTCATCGCCGGCGAAGGAACGGCCCAGATAGACCGCGCCTTCGCACGCTTGCTCGACGCTGACAGCTTGCGCACGTTCCACCAGAATCTCGTCAAGAACATGACCCTCAGGAACGTGGTCGAGTCCATCACAATCCTTAACCCCAACAAGCTCTTCGGCGAAATCGAGAGTGCCGCAGAGCGGCTCCAGCAGCTCACCGGAGACGTGATTGGCGCTCGTGTGAGCATGGGGCTCTACGTGCACCTGTGTTGTCTCGTGGAGCGCCTCGTGACCAGAAGCCCCATCGAGAACTACGCAGACGAGCAGCGCTTCGCCAATGAACACAACGATTTCGTCGAGGCATTCCGCACGAGCTTCTCTGACATTTCCGCCCATTACCACGTGGAGGTCCCCGTCGCGGAGATCGCCTACGCATACGACTACATCAATTCCCGGCATGCCCCGCGCAGGCAGGCCACGCCGAACGATGGGCCCGCGGCTCAGCAGGACGAGTGACGCGCCTCGCAAGCAAAGGAAGGAAGCCAACATCACACGAGCATCATCGATCGCTGCGTGCAAGGCGGCGGGCCTCACCGTGTTCGCCAAGCGCGAGGAGCGTTTTGGTTTTTCGCAAGCAAATGCGGACGAAATCAGCGACCAGATTCCCGATCCGCTCAAACATGCAGGGCCCCTATGTGTTTAACCTCATTTTTCCGTGTGCGGTAGAATGGAGTCGTTGAGATCGCGAACGCCTTAAAGGGAGAGTTTTTGTGGATGCGCATCTGGATGGGGGCTCTTCCGCCCCGCTGTATCAACAGGTGCTCGATTTGCTTAAGAGCGATATCGAACAGGGGACATATCCCGTTGACTCGCAGATTCCAACGGAACTTGAGCTTTCTAAGATGTACGGCGTGGGAAGGGTCACGGTTCGCCGCGCAATAGAGGAGCTTGTGGGCGAGGGGTATCTCACCAAGCGGCAGGGGCGTGGTACGTTTGTGACCGCGACAAAGATAATTCGCAAGGTGCATCAGAAGGACGATGTTCAGAGTTTTACCCAAGCATGCGCTGAAAACGGCATGAAGGCGGGCGCTCGCGTCGTTGCCCGCAAGACCGTTGCCGCCGATCGCGACCTCGCTTCTTTCTTTGGCTTGGATGAAGGCTCTGACCTCATCTTGGTCTCACGCGTGCGTACCGCAGACGGCGTGCCGGTCCTGTTCGAGAACAACTACTATCCTGTCGATGGATTCGAATTTCTCAAAGATATCGGTCTCTCCAATTGTTCGATATTCGAGGCCGTGGGGGAGCGTACGGGTAGGTATCCCTGCTCGTCCGATCCCTGCAGGCTGGAGATCGCCCGTGCGGGAATTGATGCCGCCCGCGAGCTCAAGGTCCCAGTAGGGGAGCCGCTGTTCTTCATGAACGCGGGCTTTCTCGATTCCAACGGAGAGCGCTTCTGCTATGGCAGACAGTACTACGTGGGTTCGCGCTACAGCTTCGATATCTAGCGGCTCTGTCTCACACAGCGCTGTTCTCGTATTGCCGCGGCAGGTCCGTTTAGCGCGTAAAAGTTACCACTTATAGAACAACCTAATATGTTTCTTAACCGACGCCTTCATGCAGGTTATACATAGAACAACCTAAGATGTTTGCCTATACGTGAAGGATTTTTGGCAAGCATCGTTGCTCTGGCAGGAGGTTAAGAATGTCGGATGCCAAACAGGAGAAGCCCAAGCGCAGATTCCATCTCCAGCTTCCCCATGTGTACACCATCGCGTTCATGCTGATCGTGTTCTTCGCGGTGCTCACATGGATCGTCCCATCGGGTCAGTTCGACCGCCAGACCATTCAGACGGCCGCGGGCGAGCGAGAAGTCGCCGTAGCCGGAACGTACCAAGAGGTCGACAAGGTCTACACCGATTCGGAGACGGGGGAGACCGTCGATCTGCGACAGGGCATCGATGCCGTCCTGCAGGCTCCCGCCAAGGGCATTCAGGCTGCGGCCGATGTCGTCGCGTTCGTCCTGCTGATCGGCGGATCGTTCGCCATCGTCACCAAGACCAACGCCCTAAACGCCGGCATGAGCCGCGTGATCAAGAAGCTGAAGAACAAGGACATCTTGATCATCCCCATCTCCATGATCCTGCTCTCGATCTGCGGCACCACGTTCGGCATGTCCGAGGAGACGCTGCCGTTCTACGCGATCTTCATCCCCATCATGCTGAGCATCGGGTATGACTCCATGACCGCGTTCATCATCTGCTTCCTCGGCCCCAACCTTGGTTACTGCGCATCCACTATTGATCCTTTCAACGTGCTGATCGCCCAGGGCGTTATCGGCATCGAGGGAAATCCCCAGCTTTGGCTCCGCGCCATCCTGTGGGTCATCTTCACCGCCGCGGGCATTTTCTGGGCCATGCGCTACGCGCGCCGCGTCAAGCTCGATCCCAAGTCCTCCATCACCTATGAGGACGATAAGCAGAAGCGCATCGAGTTCTCTGTCACCGATGCTTCTATCGAAGAGGAGTTCACGCTTCGCCACAAGCTCGTCCTCATTGATTTCGCGGTCGGCATGGGCGTTATCGTGTGGGGCCTCGTTACCCAGGGCTGGTATATGGACGAGATCTCCATGGTGTTCCTGGCCATGGGCCTTCTTGCCGGCATACTCGGCGGCCTGGACGAGAAGACCATTGCGGAGGAGTTCGTCCGCGGAATCGCCGACTTCGCCTACGCAGCCTGCATCATCGGCATCGCCCGCGGCATCCTGGTCGTCGCAGAGGGCGGAATGATCATCGACTCTATTCTTAACTGGCTCGTCGGACTCCTTGCGGGCGCTCCGTCCTTCATCTATACCACCTTCATGTACATCGTCCTCGGCCTGCTTTCGCTGCTGGTTCCTTCCAGCTCCGGCCTCGCTGCACTCACCATGCCCGTCATGGGCCCGCTGACCGAGCTTATGGGCCTCAATCCCGAGGCTGCCGTCACCGCTCTGCAGTTCGCGAACCAGACCGTCAACACCATCAGCCCCGTTGCGGGCATGACCGTCGCGGGTCTTGCCGTGGCGAAGATCTCCTTCGGGCAATGGTGGAAGACCATCTGGAAGTTCTTTATCTTCATGGTTCTGTTCGGATTGGTCGCGACTGTGATTTCCGGCCTACTGCCGATGTAGGAGGTGCCCAGCATGGATTTAAGCGCTTCCACACCCCGTCTGCGTCGCGAGCAGGTCGCCGGCATGAACATTCACTACATCATGTGGTCGCTCGATTACTTCCTTGATGCTCAGCAGCGCCTTGGCTTCAAAACCATCGAGCTTTGGGCGGCCGAGCCGCACGTGACGCTGGACCACACGGGGTATTTCGAGGCCGACGAGCTTCGCCGCAAGATCGAGTCCCGCGGACTCTCCGTGAGCTCCCTGTGTCCGGAGAACGTGGTGTATCCGTGGCAGTACGCTGCCAGAAAGCCCCTCCACGCGCAGCGGAGCCTCGCTTACTTTAAGCACGGCATCGAGCTCGCCGAGGTGCTCGGCGCCCCGTATATGTCCATCAACTCCGGTTGGGGCGATTGGGACGAGGACCGCGAGGAGGCTTGGAAGCGCTCTGCCGAGCACTTGGCGATTCTTGCGGACTATGCCGGCGAGCACGGCGTGACCCTCTGCATGGAGAGCCTGAGGCCGGAAGAGAGCAACTTGGTGGTTACACTCGCGGACGCCAGGCGCATGCTTGACCAAGTAGCCAGCCCGCACCTTACTCCAATGGTGGACACTACCGCTATGGGAGTCGCCGGCGAGAGCCTTGAAGAGTGGTTTGCCGAGTTTGGCGATGGTGCCATAAGGAACATGCGCTTCATTGATGGCGACCCATATGGCCATCTGGTTTGGGGCGATGGAAAGCACAGTATGGACGATTTCGTACGCGTCCTCAACGCGCATGGGTTCGAGGGCTATCTTGGCCAGGAGATCACCGATGGAAGGTATTTCGATGATCCCGCAGCAGCGGACCGGCACAACATGGACGCCTTCGAGAGGTATTTTGTCGACTAGCGCGTAGCTCCCATTCGCGTGGGGAAGTCAACACGCTTGACGAGAAGACTCGCAGTAAACGTTGGCGGATTCGTCCGCCGTATCGAAAGGAAGAATAACAATGAACGCACATGATCTTATCGCCGACGCAATCGCTGAAAAGGGCGGTTTCGATAGCGTCTTCTGGGTTGCCTGCGGCGGCTCCCTCATCGACCTGCTGCCCGCCCACGAGCTGCTCAAGCGCGAGGCGACTACGTTTGCCAGCGAGGCGTATACCGCCCGCGAGTTCGATATCATGCGTCCCAAGCGCCTGGGCGAAAAGTCCCTTGTCATCGCTTGCAGCCACTCCGGCAACACCCCCGAGGTAATCGATGCGTGCTCGATCGCCAAGGCGGCGGGCGCGACCGTTATCGTGCAGACGGACAACGCGGGTTCCGGCATCGATAACGGTGAGTGGACGTGCTGGGTATATCCGTGGGGCGAGGGAGTTCCGCAGGCGGAGGTGCCCGCCGGCATCTCTTTGGCTCTCGCTTCCGAGCTCCTGGATCAGCAGGAAGGTTATGCCGACCTTGCCGACATGTACGAAGGCATCGCCAAGATGGACCAGATCCTGCCTGCAGCTCGCGAGAAGGTCAACGCCGAACTCTGCGACCGTTTTGCCGCCCTGTGCCAGGACCACAAGTTCCTGTATATCTTGGGGTCCGGTCCCGTGTTTAGCCAGGCCTATGGCTTCGCTATCTGCTCGCTTATGGAGATGCAGTGGCAGAGCTGCGCCTATATCCACTCCGGCGAGTACTTCCACGGCCCCTTCGAGGTGACCGAGCCCGGAGTCTTCTACTTCCTGCAGATGTCTTCTAGTGAGTGCCGAGCCATGGATGAGCGCGCCCTCGCATTCCTCGAGACCCATACCGACACTCTTATGGTGCTCGACGCCATGGAGTACGGCATGGACCAAGTACCGGCGAGCGTTCGCGCGTTCCTTGATCCAATCCTGTTCTACGCGATGAACTGTGAGCTGCGCTCCGCTCGCGGCAAGGTGTTCGACCATCACCCGGACGTGCGTCGTTACATGGGCATCGAGAAGTACTAGCGATTTTAAAACGGGGCGCGAGGCGCGTTGAGACGTGCGAATCCCTCGCGCCCCGTCTGCTCGCCGTAACCACGGCGGTTTACCTGAATGGAGATAACCATGGCAGCCTATCCTATAAGCGTGCTTGGCTTTGGAGACAACGTTGTCGATAAGTACGAGCACATCAAGACCATGTATCCCGGCGGCAATGCAGTTAACTTCGCCGTCTTCGCCAAGAAGCTCGGCGTCGATCGCAGCGCCTACATGGGAATCTTCGGATCAGATGAGGAGGCCGAGCACGTTATAGCATCGCTCGAGGACGAGGGCGTCGAGCTTCTTCGCTGCCAGCAGGTCCTGGGCGTCAACGGCGCCGCTCGCGTGACCGTTGACGAGACCGGGGACCGTATCTTCCTGGGCTCCAATGAAGGCGGCATACGTGGCGACATGCGCTACGTGATAGACCGCTTCGCCGCCGAGTACGTCAGCGGCTTCGATTTGGTGCACAGCGGCAACTACTGCTTCACCGAGCGCGAGCTCCCCAAGATCAAGGCTGCCGGCGTGCCTATCAGCTTCGACTTCTCCGATGACTCCACCGACGAGCACTTCGGGCAGATTGTGCCATTTGTGACGTACGCCTTTATGTCCATGGGCGACGCTTCCCTGGAGGATATCAAGGCGAAGCTCGAGTGGGTGAAGGCCCTTGGCCCTCAAATCGTATGCGCATCGCGCGGGAGCAAGGGCTCCGTCGCCTATGACGGCGAAAACTTCTACGAGCAGGGCATCAAGCCCGTGGCGCCCGAGGAGCTCAAAGACGCTATGGCGGCCGGCGATTCACTGCTGACGGCGTTTTTGGTCACCTATCTTTCCAAGAAGAAGGCCGGCGAGTGCGGCGAGGCCGCGATTCGCGAGAGCTTGGACTTCGCTGCCGGTTTTGCGGCGGAGACCTGCAAGATCGAGGGCAGTTGGGGCCACCCGCTGGTCTACGAGAACTAGTTTTTTGTCGTGGCGGGGTGTCTTGGGGCGCCCCGCATTGCGTTAGGAGTCAAGATGTCCGTTCGTGCCTGCGCGGCAGGATTTTGCTGCGCCGATGTCTACCAGAATCTGGATCCCCTGGGTTGCATCCAAGGGGGCCTCTCAGGAGCGCTTCGAGGGGTGCTTCTTGAGTATATGAAGGCAAAAGGGATATGCAATCTTCATATACGGCCTTCTTTTAGAGGGCGTTGTCCTTACTCTTTCATCTCCTTGCCTATGGACATTTTGTCCATAGGCAAGAGTCCATGGTCGAGATCATGGTGAAGTTCTGCGGCCAGTAATTACTGCATTACATATTCTGTTGTCACCTGGGAGGCTCGCTTTTGCGGGCCTCTTTGCGTTGCTAAGGGGCCATGGTCTGTCGATAAATAAAGCGCCCGCTTGCGGGGGAGCAAGCGGGCGCCTGTGAGCGAATATGTTTGCGGCGAAAGCCGCGATGAGCGGTGGGGTGGCGACTAGTT
>CABQLI010000079.1 GCA_902464965.1 uncultured Collinsella sp. | reverse complement strand
GCAGGCACGCGACGATGGAGCAAAGCGCGATGCGTGCGCGGCGGAAGGGTAGAGCGGGAGCGCCGGAGCCGGCTCGAGATGCCGGGCGAGAGCTCAGGCCGCTGCGTCCGTTCTGCGGGCGCGAAAAAGAACGGCGGACAAAGATGCCGGGCTGGGGGCGACCGTTGCGACGCAGTTGCGGCACATCGGTCTGGCGCTGGCGCGTGCCCGTGAAAGAGCGCGTGCTTTGGCGTTGATCGGTACTGCGACTGCGCCGTTCGGTTTTAGCGTTGGATCTGCTCGAAGCGACGGCACCGTCGCGTCTGCGAGTCGCAGCGGTACTAGCCTGCCCTCGAGTCTCAGAACCGCTGGTGTTTTGCCGAGGCGTAGGGCGGGGCTGCCGTTGCGAGCTGCTTGGATACTGCGGGCTGGCGGCGGTGGAAGAAGACGAGCTTCCGGGCGTCGGCGTAGCGCGACCGGCAAGGCGAACGCTCTGTCGCCGTTGATCGCCGTCGTTAAAACCATATGCCATTTAAACCGCCTTGCCTCATGTATAACCCGTCTATCCTACAAAAAAGATGTACAACAAATGCGTGCGCGCGCCAAAAGCTCGGTAAACGGCACGAACGGGGGCGAGTTTGGCGCTATAAAGCGACACCCTCCTCGAGCTAAGAGAAAGGGGCTCTTTGGGCCCCTTTCAAAAGATGTGATTTGTGGTGCGCCCGCCGATTACAAAACGAGCATCAGCACGGTGACAAACGAAACGGTAATCACGGTAAGCAGGACCATGAATTTTGCGGCCGTCTTGATGTAGGTCGCGTAGCTTACCTGGGCAAGCTCGAGGCCAGCCATGATGGACCCGCATGTGGGAGTGATCATCGCTACAACGCCGTGTGTGGCGAGGTAGATTGCGACCATGGCTTCGGGGGCAAAGCCTAAGGATGCCGCCAACGGTCCCATGATAGGCATCGAGACGGTTGCCATGCCCGTACTCGAGGGGATGAGGAAAGACAGGGCAAAGTAGAGCGCATAGGAGAGCGGGGCAAAGACTGTGGCGGATACGCCGGCGAGCGCGTTGGCGGCGTTGGTGAGGATCCACACATCGAGTCCGGTGATGGACATGAGCACGGAGACGCCGCGGGCGACGGCGACGACGAGCGCGACAGAAACAAGGTCGGCGCAGCCGTGCAGGATGGTGTCGACGAGTTCTTTCTCCTGCATACCGGCAACCTTGCCGATAATAATTGTCATGGTGAAGAACCAGATGCCGCATTCGGTAAAGTACCACTGACCAAGTGGCAGGCCAGTCAAAAGTGCGCTCCATGCGGTGCTGAGGTCATCGCCCTTGGCGCCGATATCAAATAGGCCAACTCCGAATGTCTGCCACGGAATAAAGCCGATGATCATGACGACAAACGTGAGGGCGAAGAGAACAAGGACGCGCTTTTGAATTTTGGAAAGCTCGACGTGCGCGTCCTCGGCGGAATCGCCGTCCTTGTCGCCGTAGAGACGCTCGGCGGTCTCCCATTCCTCGGGGGTGAGCGATGAGGCGGCGCGGTCGGTGCGGACGCGCTTGGCATACCGCATGACAAAAATGATGCCCGAAATCTCGGCGATGGCGAACATAACCAGACCGATGCCGATCATGAGTCCCTGGTCATAGGGGATGCCGGCTGCCTTGAGAGCATCAAGCGCGAGTCCGGTCGAAAACGGGTTGACCGTCGATCCCAAAACGCCAAGGCCGCAGCCCATGAGAACTACCATGCATCCAACGAGCGGATCCCAACCCATGGCAAACGTGACCGATGCCAGGAGCAGGTAGAAGGGGACGGATTCCTCGAGCATGCCGTACGTGGATCCGCAGATGCCAAAGGCGAGCATGAGAACAGGAACGAGCAATAGATCATTACCGCCTAGTTTACGGACGAGCACGGCGATGCCGGTGTCGAGCGCGCCCGTTTTTTGGACTACGCCCAGGAAACCGCCAAGCACAAGAATGAACACGCAGACCTGCATGGCGCTCTCAAAGCCCAAGAAGGGAGAAGCCATAAAGTTGCCAAGCGTTGCGGCCTGCACGTCAGGGCTAAATGACGAGACGACCCACGAGGCGATGGCCACGAGCAACAGGCAGCCAAAGAGAATGGTAAAAGATGAGGGCATCTGGCGTGGCTTACGTTCTTTGCCAGATGCGGCAGCCTTATCCGACATACAAAGCTCCTTCACGGAAAGCCCTGCCTCCGCCATGGGAGACGGGGCTCTCGTTAATCAATAAGGTCTTGACTCTGTTGTCGACTTGAAAGCTGCACCCTTCAAGTCGGGGAAGTAATGCGTTTAATAAAGCGTGCATCACATATCAATAATACCATCCGGTGAGTATGTGAGGACATCTATGGTGGCATGTATTCCGCAAACGAGCCGACCTATCGGTAAACGTACAATGTGATATACGTTGTCGCATATAGATGCGGGTATTTTTAAGGACTGGTCCCTAGTGATCCCTTTTCTGTTGGTCTGGTGGCCCCTGCTGTTTTGGTTCGCGGCGACTGCACGTCGCTTAGACGATAGGGGGAGCAATAAAACGGGATGAAGAATAGGCCTTCATCCCGTTGAGCCACGTGTTCTGGAAGCAGTTTAAGCTCCTACAACACGTTTACGACAGGAACGTCGTTAACCAACTTGAAGAGCTGGTCCTTTTCGCCCTTGAGGAAGTGTCCGATGTTGTTGCACGGGAAGATCATGAGGTCGCGTAGCGACGAAGACGAATAGAACGCAGAGTGCGGCGTGATAATCACGTTGTCGCGGCCAACGAGCGGGTGGTTTGCCAGGTCGGGCGTCTCGTCATACAGAACATCGGCGCCAAACGCGCGAATCTGGCCAGAATCGAGAGCTTCGATAAGAGCGGGTTCGTCCATGCAGAGGCCACGGCCCAGGTTAATGACGATGGGCTTTTTCTTCATCTTGGCGAACTTCTCGGCGTCAAAGTAATGATAGTTCGTCTCGTTAAGATTCATATGATTGATAATGATGTCGGCCTCGGCCAAAACCTCGTCGATCTCGGCCTGCTCGACACCGTTTTGCCCAAAAAGGTTCTGGTCGATAAAGGGGTCGTTGGAGATGATGCGCTTGACAAGGCCCTTGGCTTTACGGGCGGTGCACTTGCCGATTTTGCCAAAACCAAAGATGCCGAGGGTCTGGTCTTCAAGACGAGGCACCTCGGGAGCCGCGGCGTAATCCCAACGGTGCTCCTGCTCAATCTGACCGATGTAGAACTTGAAGTTCTTGTTGAGCGCGTACATATAGGCGATGGCGCTTTCGGAGACATCCCAGGTGCAGTATTCGCCGACGGGGCAGACGCCCACGCCGCGCGCAGTTGCCTCGTCCATGTCTACGTTGTCATAGCCGGTGGCGTTGATGGCGATGACCTTGAGGTTGGGAGCGTGCTCGAACGCTTCCTTGTCCACCTTGATGAAGGCAGTGAGCAGAGCGTCGGCATCGGCAAGATGCTCGTAGAACTCCTCGCGTGCCTCATCGGTATACGCGTAAACCTCAACATCGATATCCTCACCCAGATGAGATTTGAGGGTCTCGGTTTCGAGGTCGTGCTGGGGCATCATGCTCTCGGCATAATCGCTGATCAAGATCTTCATGGGTGCTTCCTTTCCCCTTTGAGGGGCTTGTGGGTAAAAAGGGGCGCCGCAGCGCCGGAATCCAGCGGAGCGGCGCCCCATGAGAGGCTCGGACAAATACTGTCCAGGCGAAACGTTCGGACTACGGACGCTCGATCGGCTGGGTCAGGCAGTGCGGGCCGCCGCCGGCGTGCAGGATCTGGTCGAGCGGCACGTCGATGACCTCGATGCCCAGAGCGCGCATCTTGTCGTTGATGTGCTTGTTCTTCTCGATGGCAACGACCTTGTTGTTGCCGATGCACTGGACGTTGCAGCCGTGCTTGTACATATCCTCACTGGCGACGGGGATGAGCTCGAAGCCGCGGCGCTTGAGCATCTGCAGGAAGTTATAGGGCAGCTGGTCAATGCAAGCGAGCGCAACTTGGGGAGCGACGATGTTAAAGATCATGTCAAGGTGCAGGTTGTCGGGCGGGCAGGGAACGCCGACGACGGTATAGCCAAACTTCTCGAGCTGATGGCGGAGGCTGGCGACTCCCTGTTCATCGGTACGATCGACCATGCCCCAGGCGAGCGTATGCTCATCGATCATCCAGAAGTCGCCGCCCTCCATGCAACCTGCGTTAACGCGGGCGACGATGGGGACACCCATCTCCTTAAGCTTTGCCTCATAGGACTGGGCCTCGATCTGGCGGACCGGATGACGGAAGTGGCCCATGACGGCGCCTTCCTTGATCATGCAACCATAGTCGCGGGCAAAGGTCATGACCTCGTACTTGGGGTTGGCCTCGACCTCGACGACCTCGATGCCGTTATCCTTGTAGGCGTCAACGAGCATCTGCCATTCCTTGACCATGATGTCGTTCTGTTCGGTATCGCCCTTCTTCATCCATTCGGAGGTGATGACGTTGATGCCGTTGAAGGTGTAGTACTTCGGCGAGCACATCATGACCTTTTTGAGCGGATTGGTGGCGTTGGAGACGTAGATTTTCTCTTCAGACATGGCAGGTTCCTTTCTTTAAGACCTACATACCTTAGGTGGAATGCGCGCGGCGGGAAAAACGGAGGGGCTTGCCCGCCGCGCGAGGATTCCCGCGGGGGAGTAGCGCCTAGACCTAGAGCATCACGAGGACGCAGAGGAAGGCGCAGCAGGCGGCGAACAGGACGGCGACGATGGGGGCGATCTTCTTGACCCAGTCGCCGTAGCTCATGTGCGCCGCGGCCGTGCACGTCATGACGACGATGGAGCACGGGGTGATCATCTTGGCCAGGCCGAGCGCCATGAGGTAGATGATGACCATGATGTAGACGTCGACGCCGGCGAAGGTGGACAGCGTGCCCATGATGCCCATGGTGGCGGCGGCGAGGCCGGTGGAGCTGGGGATCAGGCAGGCGATGAGGAAGTAGCAGACCAGGGCGACGACGACGAAGGCGAAGGGCGGCAGGGAGGCCAGCGCGTTCTCGCACATGTTGAGGATGGACGGGGTGATCTGGCCGTTGTCCATGACGACCTGGATGCCGCGTGCCAGCGGCACGACGAAGGCGGTGGAGACCAGGCCGGAGGCGCCCTTGAGAATCGTATCGATGATAGTGTCGGCATCATAGTGCATGACTACGCCGATGAGGATGACCATGATCAGGGTGATCATCGAGAGCTCGGGGAAATACCAGTTTCCGAAGGCGGTGATGTCGGTGCCCAGGACGTTGCGCAGGCCCGGGGTTGCGGCGACCCATGCGACGAAGTCCTCGAAGAACGTCCACTCGGGGTTGAGGGAGGTCCAGGGGGTCAGACCGACGATCATAAAGACGAAGGTAAGTACGAACAGTGCGAGCGCGCCCTTCTGGCGACCGGTGAGGGTGAGGTCCTCGTCGTCGGCGGCGGGGAACTCCTTGAGGTCCTGCTCGCGCCGGAAGAACTGGATGGACTTCTCGGGATGCGCCTTGATCTTGTCGGCGTAGCGGCAGATCAGGAGGATGACGAGGCCGGTGAAGATGACGAACATCGCGATGCGGGGAATCATGCCCTCGCCAGGGGAGATGCCGGCGATACCCGATGCGATGCCCGTGGAGAACGGGTTAATGATCGACGAGAGGCAGCCGATCTGGGTGCCGAGGACGACGATCATGATCGCGGTGACCGTATCGAGGCCGAGGGCCAGGATGACGGGCACGAACATCAGGAAGTAGACGATGCCTTCCTCATAGGCGCCTTCGAGCGTACCGAAGAACGCCATCAGGATAACGAGGATGGCGATCAGCGCATGCATGTTGTTCTGATTGGCGATAGTGATGCGCTTGATGGCCGTCTTGAGCGCGCAGGTGCGATCCATCATCTCGAGTAAGCTGCCGAACAGCATGATGGTGAGGGAGATCGAAATGGCGCCGGAGACCGTGCCACCGCCGAGCATGCCGGTGATGGGGGCCATGAAGATGTCCCAGAGGCCCTGGGGGTTGCTCTCGACCACGTGGTAGGTGCCGGCGATGGCGTCGCCGCCCTCGGAGAGCTCGTAGGCTCCGCCGGGGACGAACCAGGTCAGGAGGGCGATGAAGGCGATGACGGCGAACAGGATCACATAGGTGTTCGGCATCTGGAATATCTTCCTCGCCGGCTTTTCCTTGATTTCTTCAGCCATGGTGTATTTCCTTACGTGAGGCGCCGCGGCCCGGAGGGGCGGGCCGCGGCGTGCGGTCGGTCCGTGGCGCGGTTAGACGCGCGGGATGTAGAGGTTGCCGAGGGTCGCGGCCATGATGGCCTTGATGGTGTGCATGCGGTTCTCGGCCTCCTCGAAGCAGCGGGAGTGCTCGCTGTAGATCACGTCGTCGGTGCACTCCATGGCCTCGATGCCGTGCTCCTCCTTGATCTTGGCGGCGTACTCGGTCTCGGCGTTGTGGAAGGCCGGGAGGCAGTGCAGGAAGATCCAGTCGGGGTTCTCGATGTGGGAGACGAGCTCGGCGTTGACCTGGAACGGGGACATCAGGCGGACGCGCTCGGCGAACTGGGACTCCTCGCCCATGGCCGCCCAGACGTTGGTGTAGACGGCGTCGGCGCCGCGGACGGCGTCCACGGGGTCGTTGGTGACGCGGATGGTCGCGCCGGACTCGGCGGCGAACTTCTGCGCGAGGGCGACGATCTCGGGGTCGGGCTCGAGCTCCTTGGGGGTGGCGTTGACGTAGTTCACACCGAGGATGGCGGAGGTGATCATCAGGGAGTTCTGGACGTTGTTGCGACCCTGGCCGCAGTAGGCGAGCGTGAGGCCCTCGAGCCTGCCGAAGTGCTCCTTGATGGTCATGAAGTCGGCGAGCATCTGCGTGGGGTGCTCGCGGTCAGTGAGGCCGTTCCAGACGGGCACGCCGGAGTGCTCGGCGAGCTGCTCGACGTGCTCCTGCTTGAAGCCGCGGAACTCGATGGCGTCGAACATGGAGCCGAGCACCTTGGCGGTGTCGAGGACCGTCTCCTTCTTGCCCAGCTGGATGTCGCCCTTGCCCAGGTACTCGGGGTGGGCGCCCAGGTCGATGCAGGCGGTGGTGAAGGCTGCGCGGGTGCGGGTGGAGGTCTTCTCGAAGAGCAGCGCGACGTTCTTGCCCTCGAGGTAGCGGTGCGGGACGTTCTGCTTCTTGAGGTCCTTGAGGTGCTCGGCGAAGCCGATGAGCCACATGAGCTCGTCCCTGGTGTAGTCCCTCGTGGAGAGCAGGTGGCGACCCTGGAAAACCGAATCAGTCATAGTCATGTTTCCTTTCGTCGGTTCTTGCCTACCCCCGACGGACGCCCCGCACGTGGGCCCCTCCAGACAGGTCAGGCGTTTCGTTCGCCCCGGATGGGGCATCGATACCTGTAGTCGGGCGCCGGTGCAGCGGCACGCCGAAACCATGACTCAAAGTCTAGGAGCACCCAGATGCCGTGTGTTTGGTACCAACTCAAAGCCTTCCGGGGGTCTATTTGTTATTTTTTACAAATGAATTGTTATTCGTGAGCAATTGGCGGCTTGCAAGGCCAATTGTCCGAGCGTATTCGGAGTTGTTTTGTGAAAAATGACGATTCGAGTTAACTCGCACTATCTGCTGAGGAAAGTGAGGGAAAGGAATACGAGCAGCTCGCGGTCGTGTGAATCGCCCATGTCGAGGAGTGCTCGAATACGCCGCAACCGATATCGGACGGTGTTGGGGTGTTGGTGTAGGCGATCGGCGGTGTCGATGATGTCGCCGCTGCAGTGCACAAAGGCACGTGCCGTTTGGACCAGTTCGGTAGAGTTTTGTGTGTCGTAGCTTTCGATGCGGTGGCGAAAACCTTGCGCGGTGCGCTCGAACATGGGGTTGGTCTGCGCTGCATAGGAGAAGGCGCCCATGGACAGATCCGACCACTCAAGTCTGCGCGTTCCGCTCAGATGGGCTTCATTGAGAAGGATTGTTGCCTGACGAATGGAGATATCTGCCTCGCCGAGGGGCACCAGGTCGCCTATGCCGCAGTAGTTGACGCCAACTCCTCGAATGGCATTTTCTAGGTCACAGAAGACGCCCTCGTGCTGTTTATCGGTGGCATACGAGACGAAAACGAGCAGCGCATCGTGGTAGCGAAACGCGCATGCGTTTTGGACATCCTCGTGTCGCTGTCGAAACGAGTCCAGAAAATCGTTGAGGGTGTCTTGAATTGCGTACAGTGAGCAGCGATCATCTTTTTCGGCAGAGATGGCAATGCAGCGCATCGTCGATCCGGTAAGGCCCGCCAACTTGTTGATCTCTTGTCTTACTTGGGCTTTTGGCTTTCCCGATAGGAGCGTGTCGACTGCGTCGCTTTTGTCGGATGCGTCGAGATCGCGCTGCAAGAGGTTGAGCGACTCGAATGCGACGCGCTCATGGTAAGCGCCGGAATAGAGATATACCGGGACGCCCATGCGTACACTTGCTTGGGCGACTGCATCGGTAAAACATGGCGAGTACACACGTTTAACGGCAATGGCTGCGACACGCCTTTCAATCATGGCAATGAGCGACGCGTCGGATAGGTCGGGGTCTTCATAGCAAAAACCAAGATTGGTGAGAATGAACTCGCCGGGCATGTATGCGCTGTAGTCGTTGATTGAAGGAGGGCAGTCTAAGATACCAACGTTGTAGACGCGGTGCTCCCCGGCATCTTCGATGGGTGCGACTAAATCAATCCGCTCGAATGCCGGTAAGGCCAAAATGTCGGCAACGGTAATCATGGATGCCTCCGAACGACGCCGGGTTGCTTGAACTGCTTTGCGATATACGTGATCTTCTCATTGATACAGCATGAAGACGCGTGTATTGAAATAGTAGACCATTAATGCCTTACCGCATCGACGGGCAAACAGTTGCTTCGGCGCACGAGCGGGATGATATTAAGCTTTCATTCTGTTTTTGCGGCGAAGGGGAATGGTCGTCGCATACAGCATGCGATGCGCCGTTTACCACCGCAGGTTTGGCATGGGCGCGCGGTGGGCATAA
>CABQLI010000078.1 GCA_902464965.1 uncultured Collinsella sp. | reverse complement strand
ACGTCGACAGGCGGGGTGGTTCCCCGCGTACGTGCCATCTGAGTAACCGAGGGGAGGGCGCACATGGGAATGACGGGTGCATACGAGCGCAATCTCGATGCAAAAGGTCGTCTATCCCTGCCTGCACCCCTTCGCGAGGAGCTTGGAGAGCACGTTCGCGTGTTCAAAGCCCTGGATGTCGATGCTCTGTACGTGTTCTCTGCCGAGGCCTTCGATAAGTGGGTCGAAGGACTCTTCGCGGGTCGTGAGGGCCACGAGGGTTTTAACCCGCGTGACATTAATGACCAGAAGCTCATGAGGGCGATCAACAAGCGCACTACGTCGATGGACGTGGACAGCGCCGGTCGTATCGGTCTTTCCGAGTCTCTCCGCAAGCAGGCGAACCTCGACCGCGAGGTCACGGTTGTGGGCAACTACGACCACCTTGAGGTTTGGGATCGCGCCGCGGCCGATGAGGACGATGACGATGAGGCCCTGCTGGACCTCTTCTTCTCGTAAGGGCAAGGCACGGGTAACGGATGGAGCGTGGGATCTTGACACAAGAATATCGGCATGAACCTGTCATGCTCGGCGAAGTGCTTGAGTCGCTGCGGCTAAAGAGCGGCTCCGTTGTCTGCGATTGCACCCTTGGCGGTGCCGGCCATTCGGTAAAGATGGCCGCGCAGGTGGGGGAGACGGGCCTTTTGCTCGGCGTCGATCAGGACGACATGGCCCTCGAGGCCGCTGGCGCCCGTCTGGACCGCGAGGTTCCCGGCGTTCCGCACCAGCTGCTGAAGGGCAACTTCGGCGACTTGGACGAGCTGCTTTGCTCGGCCGAGGTGCCCGGGGTCGATGGCTTCCTGTTCGATTTGGGCGTTTCGTCGCCGCAACTCGATATCCCTGGCAGGGGCTTTTCGTATAACGAGGACGCCCCATTGGACATGCGGATGGATCCGGGTAATAACACCTTAAACGCAGCTGAGGTCATCAACACCTATAACGAACACGACCTCGCCCGGATTCTACGCGTCTACGGCGAAGAGAAGTTCGCCTCGCAGATCGCGCGCGAGATCGTGCGCCGCCGCGAGCAAGAACCGATCGAAACCACCGGCCAATTTGTCGAGATCATCAAGGCGGGTATCCCGGCTGCCGCTCGTCGGCATGGCGGACACCCGGCCAAGAAAAGTTTCCAGGCCATTCGCATCGAGGTCAATCACGAGCTCGATGTGCTCGAACGAGGGCTTGATGCCGCCACCAGGTGGCTCAACCCGGGCGGACGTATCTGCGTCATCTCGTATCACTCGCTCGAGGACCGTATCGTAAAGAACCACTTTAAGGAGATGAGCCAGGGGTGCACGTGTCCGCCGGAGATTCCGGTGTGCGTGTGCGGCAACGTGCCGATACTCAAGGTCATCACCCGCAAACCCTTGGTTGCCCAGCCTGATGAGGTTGAGCGCAACCCTCGGGCGAGATCAGCCAAAATCCGCGTGGCGCAGCGTCTGTAGGCGCGACCGCGCGATATTGGACCTCCCGCTCGCACCATAAACGAAGCTTAAACACACTACCAACGTACTCGGGATGGGAGGCGGCATATCATGGGCTACAACACTTCAAGCGCAGCACTCGCCTATGATATGAACGCCATGCCCGCCTATCGTGAGACGCCGCAGGCCCCCGTTGCTCCCCGTGAGCAGCGCACGCCGCGCTTTGATGTCTACACGGGCGCGGGCCGTCAGGCAAACCAGGCGGTAAGCCCGGTTTTCATGAGCGTTCTTAAAACGTTTTGCATCATTGCGGCTATCTTCATGACGATCGGCATCGCCCGCGTGGCGCTCGCCGGCGTTACGGCCCAGGTGCTCAACAGCAACGCCGAGCTTACCAACACGCTCGAAAAGGCGACCGATGAGAGCTCCGACCTGGAGGTCATGCATTCGGTCTATGGCGCCGACACGCGCATTCGCGACCTTGCGGGCGCTTATGGCATGGTGGAGCCCAGCGAGAGCGTTACACTTGACTTTTCGCAGGATGCAGCCGCGGGCGCCAACGCGACCGCGACCGCTCAGTAGCAAGACGGTAGCTGAGTATGACAAATGACTATCGCCGCGGTTCCGATGGGGGCCGCGGTTCTGGACGTCCCTCGTCGCGGGGACGTTCTGGTTATCAAGGAACAGGTCGGCAATCTTACAACGCCGGGCGGTCCCGCGGCAACGACCCGGCGTCGCGACTTCGCGGCTCGGGCGGCCCTCATGTGCATAACACCAGGTCGCGTAAGAGTTCGTCGACCGAATGGCTCACAGGCGCGCCTCTGCCTCGCCGCAAAGCCGTCATGGGCTTCATCGGGCTTGGCTTGGGCTTGGGCGTCTTTCGCCTTGCCGACTATCAAATTGTCGAAGCCGATAAACTGCGCGAGCGTGCCGATGCGCGCCGCCTGCTTGCGCAGACCCTCTATGCCAAACGCGGCACCATCTACGACCGCAACGGCAACGTGTTGGCGTCGTCGGTCGAATGTCGCAACATCGCCGTGAACCCGCAGCTTGTCGAGGATGTTGACAAGACGGTGTCGGCGCTGGTCAAGGCAACTGGAATCGATAAAAAGACCTGCCGCAAGCTCGTTGAGTCCGATGGAACCTGGGTGTATATCAAGCGCCAAGTGGACGAAGACGATGTTGCGGCGCTGGAGAAGAAGAACCTGCCCGGCGTGCTTTTTGAGCAGGCCATGAAGCGCGTATATCCATACGGCAATCTGGCATCGCAGGTGCTGGGTGTAGTGAATGTAGACAACGACGGCTTGACGGGTCTCGAAAAGCAATACAACAAGCTTCTGACCGGCACGAACGGTTCTCTCGTACGCGAGCGCGCGAGGGACGGCAGCTATATCGCGGGCGGTGCCTATAAAAAGGTGGCTGCGGTCGACGGCGTTGATATCGTGACGACGCTCGACGTCAATATCCAGCGTGCGGCCGAGGATGCCCTGGCAGAGGCAGTTGAGAAGACTAAGGCCAAGAACGGCTCGGCGCTGGTCACCGATCCTACGACAGGCGAGATCTTGGCAGCCTGCTCGTACCCGACCTACGACCAGACCGATCTGGAAAACGCCAAGACCGAGGATATGAATCTGCGCCTGGTCACCGACGCCTACGAGCCCGGCTCGGTCTTTAAGACGCTCGTGGCGGGCGCCGGCTTCGACTTGGGCGTCGTGCGATCGAGTACGTCGTTTGAGGTGCCGGCGAGCATCAAGGTGGGCGACGATACCGTCACCGATGCCGACAAGCGCGACTATGCCATGACCATGGATGTGTGCGAGATGATGCGCCGTTCGTCCAACGTGGGCTTTGTCCTAGTGGGGCGCAAGATCGGTGCCGACGACTTTGCCGCCTATGTGGACAAGTGGGGCATCGGTCACAGCTCGGGTGTCGATTTTCCGGGAGAGAGCCTGGGTATCGTCAAGGAGCGTGACCAGTATGACGGCGCCACGCTGGGCTCGATGAGCTTTGGACAGGCACTGTCCGTCTCGCCGATTGAGATCGCACGTGCCGTGGGCGGCATCGCCAACGGCGGCGTGATGATGACACCGCACTTCTATAAGTCCAGCAAAGGCGACGAGAAGGACTGGGGCGAAGGCGAGCGCGCGATTTCGGAGGACGCCGCATCCCAGGTGACATCGTGCATGCAGACGGTCGTGTCCGAGGGAACGGGCGTTGGCGGCGCGGTTGACGGCTATGACGTGGCGGGTAAGACCGGTACGGCCGAACGTGCCGACGAGAACGGCGGCTACCTCAAGGAGAACTACATGTCGTCCTTTATGGGCTTTGCACCGGCACAATCGCCCAAGGTGCTGTGCTATATCACGCTCGACGGAACGCCGAGCGGCTCAGATGCCGCTGCGGTGCCGTTCCAGTCCATTATGGCCAACGCGCTCGACGTGCTGGGTATCCCGCACACGAAGTAGGGGGTTACAATCTTTGGGGCGTGGTTTGTTGTCCCATATGAGGGTGTTCACATGCCCTGCACCACGTATGTGCGGCGCTGGGATACAATACGCCGATAGCATTATTAGGTTTACAGGGGAGCTGCAATGATAGAGATCGCCGTCAACAACCTCGCGGCCGCAACAGGGGCCCGAACCGTGACGGGAGAAGCCGATCGGGTATGCCGCGGGTGCGTTATCGACTCGCGCCAGGTCGAGGAAGGGACGATTTTCGTCGCCTTTCCCGGTGAAAACGTCGACGGCAATGATTTTGCTTCCCGTGCCGTCCAGTCGGGTGCCGGCGCCGTCGTGATGACGCGTGAGCCCGAGGCCGAGCTGGTCTCGCTGGCGCAGGACAAGGGGTGCGCCATCCTGCTGACCGATGATCCCGAGGAGTTTCTGCTGCGTTTGGCGCACACGTATCGCCTGGAGCTTGGCTGCCTGGTCGTTGGCATTACCGGTTCCATCGGCAAGACGACGACCAAGGACGTGCTCGCCGCCGTGCTCGCCAAGCGCTATCGTGTCTGGGCCACCAAGGGCAATTTCAATAACCTGATCGGCATGCCGCTCACGGTGCTTTCCGCTCCGGCCGATACCGAGGTCCTGGTGCTCGAGATGGGCATGAACCATTTCCACGAGATTGAGCGCCTGTCCCAGTCCGCCAATCCCAACCTTGCCATCGTGAGCAAGATCGGCACCTCTCACATCGGCATTTTGGGCAGCCGCGAGAACATCGCCCGCGCTAAGGCCGAGATTGTCCAGGGTATGTGCGCCGCCGGCGACTTCTTGCCGCTGCTGGTTTTGGGCGGCGAGGACGACTTTACACCGTTCATTCGCGATACGTTCGCCCAGCCTGCTGGTATCGACGTGATGCTGGCCGGCGTCTCGGACGATGATGAGGTCCGCGCCCGCGACATTCGTGTTGATGACGAGGGACGTCCGGTCTTTACGCTCGATTTTGGCCAGGGTGAGACGATTGATACCATGCTTGCCATCCCCGGCGTGCAGTCCGTTCCTAATGCCGTTAAGGCCGCCGCGGTTTCCTATCGCCTGGGCGTGACGCCCGAGCAGATCGATGCTGCTTTTAGGGGCCTCACGATCACCGGTCACCGCCAGGAGATCAAGCGCGCCAAGAGCGGTGCCCGCGTCATCGACGATTCCTATAACGCCAGTGCCGAATCCATGGCTGCTGGCCTCGATCTACTGTGCTCGCTTTCGTGCACGGGGTCTCGCATGGCGATCCTGGGCGAGATGGGCGAGATGGGCGATGAGGCTCCTCGCATGCATGAGCTCGTGGGCGCCTATGCCGCCGCCAAGAAGCTCGACATGCTGGCGTGCGTGGGTGGTGAGCTGGCCCAGCTTATGGCCGATGCCGCGCGCATGATGGGCATGGACGAGGACCGCATCCAGGTGTTCTCCGATTATCAGCAGGTGCTCGACCGCATGGGCGGCGCGCTTGAAAAACATGATGTTGTACTGGTCAAGGGTTCCCGCTTTGTTGAGCTCGACCGCTTTGTGGAAGGTGTGTGCTAGCCCATGTTCGGCAATCCCTCGTATCCAACGTATCAGGCTTTTTTGGGGCTTGGCATCGCCGCTGCCATTGCGCTGCTGCTCATGCCGTGGTGGATCAAGCTACTCAAGGTCGAGGGTATCGGCCAGCAGGTTCGTGCCGACGGCCCCAAGCGTCATTTGGTTAAGCAGGGAACGCCCACCATGGGTGGCGTTGTCATCCTCGTCGCGATCTCGCTGACCTGCCTGCTGATGGGCAAGCTCACCACCGAGCTCGTGCTCGTGCTGCTTGCCACGCTGGCGACCGGCGTGCTGGGCCTGATCGACGACCTGACCTCCGTTACGCATGGGCGCTCTCTCGGTCTGACGCCCCATGCCAAGATGATCGGCCTAACCATTATCTGTGTCACCTTTACGGTGCTTGCCGTCAACTGGTGCGGCGTTGCCCCCGAGATTCGTTTTCCCGGCGGCCTGACGATTGACCTCGGTGTTCTTTCGACCACCATCTGCGGCCTTTCGTTCCCGTGGCTCTACATTGTCTTTTGCTGGCTGATGATCGCCGGTCTTTCTAATGCCGTGAACCTGACCGATGGCCTTGATGGTCTTGCTGGCGGCACCTCTATGATTGCCATGCTCGCCATGGCTGCCATGGCGTTTTTGCACGGAGACGTGAACCTGTCCATCTTCTGCACCGCGTGTGCCGGTGCCTGCTTGGGCTTTCTGTGGTTCAACTGCTATCCGGCGAGCATCTTTATGGGCGATACCGGCTCGCTTGCCCTGGGCGCCGCGTTTGCCTGCACGTCCATCATGACCAACACCGAGGTCGTCTCCCTCATCATCGGCGGCCTGTTTATCGTTGAGACCCTGTCGGTCATGATTCAGGTTGTCTACTTCCACTTTACGCACAAGCGCGTCTTCCTTATGGCGCCCATCCATCATCATTTCGAAAAGAAGGGCTGGGCCGAGACCAAGGTCGTCATCCGTTTTTGGATTATCGCTGCTGCCTTTGGTGCCGTTGGCCTTGCTCTGTTCTTCCAGTTGGGATAGTGGTCTTTCATGTCTCTTGCTGATGTCTTTAGCCTGCTCGTTTTGGGTCAGGGCAAATCCGGTCTCGATGTCGCCCGCTGGGCGCTGGCACATCCCGAGCGCGTAAGTGCCGTTACCGTGTATGGCGGTGGCACCTCTGAGTCCAATGACGCCACGCGTGCGCTCGAGGCTGCTGGTGCGTCGTTTGTCTATGGGACCGAACAGGTCGAGGGCGCCTATGACGTATGCGTGACGTGCCCGGGCATCTCGGAGTTCTCGGGCTTCTTTAAGGCCGGGCGCGAGCATGCCGCCCAGATTATGGGTGAGCCCGAGTTTGCCTATCGCCTGTCGCCCGATAACTGGATTGCCATCACGGGCACCAACGGCAAGACGACCACTACGTCGCTGACTGATTATCTGCTTAAGGCTGCCGGCGAGGCCAGCGTTGCTGTCGGCAACATCGGCGAGCCGCCGGTCAACGAGATTGACGGCCGAGCCCACAACGAGTGGTTTGTGGCTGAGCTCTCGAGCTATCAGATTGCTACGACAACCGAGCTCCACCCCCGCGTGGCGGTGCTGCTCAACATCACTCCCGACCACTTGGGCTGGCATAAGAGCCATAAGAACTATGCGCTTGCCAAGGTCAAACTGTTTGACAATATGGTCGATGACGATCTGGCGGTTGTCGACGTCGAAGACGCCGGCATTCACGAGTTCGATGAGTACATCTACACGCCGGGTCGTCGCATCTGCAAGGTTGCCTTTGACGAGCCTGAGGGCGAGGATGCCGCCTTTGTGCGCGATGGCAAGATGATCGTGCGTCTGAAGGGCGTCGAGACCCCGCTCATCGCTACATCCGAGCTCAAGATCTCGGGCCATCACAATGTTATCAATGCCCTGTGCGCTGCCACGGCTGCTTTGGCGGTCGGTGCCGATGTCGATGGTGTCTGCCGCGGTCTTGCCTCGTTCCAGCCGCTCGAGCACCGCGTGGAGCCGTGTGGCGAGATTGACGGCGTGCGCTACGTCAACGATTCCAAGGCGACCAACACCGATGCGGTCGAGAAGGCACTGACGGCATTTCCCGATGACGACGTGATCTTGCTGCTTGGCGGCCACGATAAGGGCACGCCGCTCACGGACTTCGCGCGCGTCGTTATGGACAACGTGCGCTCGGTCGTCTGCTTTGGCGATGCGCGCGAGCGCTTCACCGCCGCTATGGACGAGGCTGATGTCGATGGCGATGTGGATATCGCCCAGGCGGATGACCTGCGCGACGCCGTGGACGTTGCCCGTTCGCTTTCGAGCCGTGGCGATGTGATCTTACTTTCTCCTGCCTGCTCTTCGTTCGATGAGTTCTCGGGCTATGAGGAGCGCGGCCGCGTGTTTAAGGACTACGTGGCTCAGCTTGCCGCTACAGCGAAATCACAAATGGAATAGGGGTTGCGGTGAGAGAGGAGAGCCCCCGACAAGGTATGAGGAGGCCCGACTCGGACCGTGCTTCCTCACGTCGCACCACACCGCGTTCCAGCCACGGTGGGCAGTCGTTTAGCGAACGCTATATTGCCGGCGTTCCCGCCCGTATCATGCGCCCCCGTTTGATATTCATGGCCTGCTTGTTTACCTTGGTATGCTTTGGCCTGCTGATGGTGTACTCGGCGTCTTCGGTCGAGGCGCTGCACGAGAATGGCTCGGCGACGTTTTTTCTGGGTCGACAGGCCGCGTTTGCCGTGGTCGGTGTTCTGGCGCTGATTGCCATCGTGCGCGTTTTGCCGGACAGCTGGTTTGGGGAGGATGTGCTCAGGATCTTCCTTATCGGCATGATAGGGCTACTGCTTCTGGTGTTCTTGGTGGGCAGCGGCAGCCGCGGCGCCACGCGCTGGCTCAACATCGCCGGTATTCAGTTCCAGCCTTCCGAGTTTTTAAAGCCATTTGCCATTGCGTATTCGGCCATCATGCTTGATCGCTTCTTTTCGCCCGGTGGCAACATCAACGAATTCCTTCGCAAGATGGGCATCTACCTGGGCATTTCGCTCTTTCTGATCTTTATCCAGCCCGATTTCGGTACTGTCCTGATCATCCTGTTGACCCTCATGTGCATGGCGTTGTTTGCGGGTCTCGACCCCAGATTTATCATCGGCGTGCTAATCTTCGGCATTCTCGTGATCGTGATTGCGCTTGTCGCAGAGCCATACCGTATGGTGCGTATTCAGGTTGCCTTGAACCCTTGGGCCGACGAGTATGGTGACGGCTATCAGGCCACGCTTGCCATCATGGCCTTTGCCTCGGGCGGTCTGTTCGGCCGTGGCATCGGCAACTCAACCATGAAGTACTCGTATCTGCCCGAGGCACACAACGACTACATCTTGGCCATCATTGGCGAGGAAGTCGGTTTTGTCGGAACCGTGCTGTTCTTCTTGGTGTTTGCGATGCTGATCTACTCGGCGTTTCGCATTGCCGAGCAGGCGACCGATCGTCGGGGCGCGCTCATGGCGTCTGGCTCCGCGGTCATTCTCGCAGTGCAGTTTTTGATTAACGCGCTGGGCATCCTCAACGTGTTTCCCATGACGGGCAAACCGTTGCCGTTTATTAGCTACGGCGGTTCGTCGATTATTGTGTCGCTCATGCTTGCCGGGTTGATCCTGCGCGTTTCGTACGAGAGCGCCCGGCGCGATGAGTATGACCGCCGCCGTGAGAGCTTTGCCGTTATGGATGAGAGTACCGCCGGCGTGCCCCACGTGCGCGGCGAGCGATCTTCGCGTAACGGTTTTACCGTCCTGGATGGCTCTGCGACCGACCCCGCAGCCCGCCCGCGTCAGCGAACGGCGCCGCAAGGTCGTCCTCAGCGCCCCACTCCTCGCAATGC
>CABQLI010000077.1 GCA_902464965.1 uncultured Collinsella sp. | reverse complement strand
ACGCGCGACAGAAGAGACCTCCACGCCGCGGTGGTCTCGGCGCGCGCGAGGTGCCACGACAGCACGAACTCGTCGCTGCAGGCTATCAGCACCACGCAGTCGCTCGCCACCCATATGCCGTCGACGTAGACGACGCGGCAGGCCTCGTCTACGGCCTCCGGCATCGGCCATATCGCCCAGAACCGCGCGCACCTGCGCCTGAACGTGCGGCCCTGCCCGGGCATATCGACCTGGGATTCCTTGGAAAGCAGCCAGCCGACGAAGGCGGCCAGGTCGCGCGCCGCGGTGTCGATGGAATGGGTCGCGCTGGCCCCGCAGCCGACGCAGCGCCAACGCTGCGAGCCGGACTTGGTCTTTCCGTTGCGCTTCATGGGCGACCCGCAGGACGGGCATGTCATATTATTCACGGCAACCTCCGGAAATCGGCGACTTTTTGCCATGATATTCGCCATGCGACCTGCGGAAACGTCAATTTCAAGACACACTTTTTGTCCGAGCGGGAAAGTCGTTTCGTTTGAGTTTTACAATAAAAAATGGACGCTGACCTGGGTCAACGTCCATTTTTGGACACACTTTTTGTCCTATAAGCCCACACAGACATCCAATTCCACTCGGCGGTAAATACCTGAGAAACAAAAAAGCCGCTCGTTTGAGCGGCTTAAACATGTAAGTGGTGCGCCGTGAGGGATTCGAACCCCCGACGTACTGATTCGTAGTCAGTCCCTCTATCCAGCTGAGGTAACGGCGCGTTGCTTTGTCAGCTCGTCTATAATAACAAGCTTTCCTAAGATTTGCAAAGACTTTTTTAAAAATTTATCCAGCTCGATTATGGCCTCGTATTTTGTATTAATTCTCACGAGATGCGTGAGCTATTGGCCTTAAAGCAGGAGCAAATTCTTCTCTTGCCGAACACGCGTTATACTTCGGTCATGCAGAACGGTGCGATACATATCAAGAAGGAACTCCGCCACGAGGTGCTTACCCGGCGTGACGCCATGTTAGCTTCCGCCCGGGAACAAGCCTCACATGTCATTTGCCGGAAGCTCGAGGATCAGCTCGCATACCTGAGCGCAGGCTCGACGGTTGCTGTATATGCCCCAATGAAAAGCGAGGTCAACCTTGAGGATTTCATTGCCTGGTGCTATGCACAAAAGTTAACCGTGGTTTTCCCTTGCATGAATACAAAAGGTTCTACGCCTCGCATGTATATGCGCTCGGTCGAATACCGAGCTTGGCGAGATGGAAACGTGCCTTTTATCTCTAACCCTCTTAAACGCTTTGCGGAAGACGATGGATCAGTTTCCGATTTCCCTATTTGTGCACCTGGATTCATTGATGCGGTAATCGTACCCATGGTCGCATTCGATAGCGACTTTCAACGCTTGGGGTACGGCGGTGGCAATTACGATGAATACCTCGGGCTCGTTTCACGTGAAAAAAATCCTGGAGCCAATGTCGAAATCATCGGTGTGGCATTCGAAACGCAGCGGGTTAATCAGGTTCCAACCGAGCCGCATGATTTGCCTTTGCCGTGCATTATTTCAGCATAGGCACGCTTCTTTTACTATATTAATCAAATTTCATGCAGCCATCGCCAAGCGGCAAGGCATCAGCTGCCCAATGTTTTTGCTGGCACGTTCCGCTAACTTCTCTTGCAAATCAACGTTCTAAATAACCCCATGCCAGAGGGCTTTTCTCCATTCATGCACCCTTAGTGGGATGGGGCCGTGGAGATACGGCAGCGTCGACGCATGCGGCCTGGAGGGGGCGACCGCATGCGTCGTACGCGCTCGAGAGGGAGGGTCGTGATACGATTTGGTCGAATGGACTATTCCGCGATTTCGCCGTTTACAATATGCTCGCCGGCAAGGTAGCCATAGGTTAGTGCAGCTGCGTGGCTGGCGCCTGACAGGCTGAACGGATAATCGTCGACAAACCTGCCACCTTGAACGTTTCCAACCGCATACAGCCCCTGGATGGGATTCAGGTCGTCGTCAAGAACTCGTGCGTTTGTATCGGTGACAAGACCGCCCATGGTGACAAGAAGACGCATGCAGCTTACGTCTTCGACGGACGTATGCTTGAGCGTATCGTAGGTTACCGCCTTAAACGGGGGCTCGATAATCGGATGCATTTTCTCGGCGGCTTTTCCGAAGTCGTCGTCATGCCCCTTTTCGCAAAGTTCGTTGTATCTTTCGATGCTGGCCACAAAGGTGTTTGCGGCGTCATTATCGAATCCAAGCTTGGCGGCGAGTTCTTCGAGGGTGTCCGCCTCTGCAGAGTACGTCTCACCGTCGCCATAGCTTCTCATCATGGGAAGCATCTCGTCAATCGGATAGTAGTCGTTCGCCTTGGCATCGATAATTTGGAAGACTTTACTTCCAGGCTGATTCAGTATTACTTTCGCGATGTTTGTCATGCTGAGGTCTTCATTGCAGAAGCGTTCTCCTCGCTCGTTCAGCTCGATAAAGTTTTCGATGCCGAATTGGAAGATATGCGCCATGATTGCATGAGGGGCGATATCGAGGTGTCCGCCGACGCTGATCCCGAGCTTCTGGCCGTCGCCAGTGCTTGCGTGGTTTCCTTTGCAGTCCATTGCTTCGTGAGAGAAAAGGTAGTTATCCTTGTGGGCATACACCCAGGGGGCATACTTTTGAAGCATCTCGTCGTTATAGCTGTAGTCACCCGAAGCAAGAATCACACCCTTGGAGGCAGTATAACGCGTGTAGGTGCCATCCTGCAGGTTTTTGCATACTACCGCAGACACCTTGCCGTCTTTCGTTTCCAGCTTCACTGCGGGAGAGTCGTAGACAGCTTCAGCGTTGCCGGTTTCCAGGGCCTTTTCGATATTCGCCTCGAGAATCGGTCGATGGGTTTCGTCTCCGCCGCCTACGCAGCAGCATGCTGCGAACAGATGCTCATGATCGATGCCGGGCCTATATGTCGACCCCCCAACGCTTTCCGCATACAGATAAATCTGGTCGGGGTTTTCGGGAAGGGCATCTTCCGGTCCTACGAGCAGAAGGTCCTTATAGGCTCCCACATACCATTCGAACGCTTCACCACAATGCTTGAGCCAGGTGTTGATTACCCTGTAGTCTGCGCGATGCGCCATCTGAGTCATGAGCTCATTGCCGATTTCTGTTGGGTCGGTATCGGGAATTCCCAGCTTTCGAGCGGTATCACAATTGAAAGCGGCGAACATGCTCGAGCGACAATTCGCAATGCTCGTTTTTTCAACGGCGATGACGTGGGCTCCTGCTTCGGCTGCAGACCTCATCGCCGCGACGCCAGACACTCCCAAGCCGACCACTACAACGTCCGCTTCTTTTGTCTCTTTGATCTCGCTTTCGTCGATTTCAAGGGCCGTCTGCGCCTGTTCGGCATCGGCGCCAGTTTCAGATGGCTTGGCCGGGGAACACCCTGCGATTCCCGATCCTGCAATAACAGCGCTTGCAGCCGCCAAGCCTAAGAATCCCCTGCGCGTGACTCCAGCTTTGGCAACTTGACAGCTTATCTTCATGATTCCTCCTTGGTTTTGGCATCGGTGTCGATTCCGTTGAGGGGAAGCATGACCCATGGCGTTTGTGAGCGATAGATGCGAAGTGCACCTAATTGCGGGAAAAAGAAGTTACATACAAAATATATGCATTACATGAGCTGGGGTTTCAGGGCAGCCTATAGGATATAGGACATGCTGGAACCTGCAGTGTCCCAGGTAGCGATTCCGATGAAAGTGGATGGGAAGAGATCTCATCTTGTTTGCACCTGTGGGTTATTCGGACGTTTCTTCGACAAGAGAGATGAGCTCTTGTCGGGAATGAACCCCACATTTCGAATACACTTTTTGGAGATAGGAACGTATGGTGTTTTCGCTCAAAACGAGTTTTTCCGCAATGAAGGGGCAGCTTCGTCCGACCACGGCCAGATAGAAGACGTCAGCTTCTCTGGGAGTGAGCTTGGATTGTTGGGCGACAAGCTCGGCCTTTTTCTTGAAGGCCCCCGATGCGGGGCTTTCGTTCGCTCCGATGGGACGAAAAGGATTGATGAGTGTGTCGATTCCCCTATCTCCTATAAGCCAAATTGCTGCGCAGATAAAAATGAAGCTTAAGGCGATCACAAAGTGGGAGCTGGTTATATCGACGCCCAATCCGACAAGCGCGAGCAGAATCAAAGAGTTGAACGAGAGCATTGCGTACGTGGTCCCTACCGCTTTTAGCGTGTGGTACGTGCGGGACTTAACAACGAGCGCCAAGGCGTAGCTTGCAATGCTCGAGAGCACGGAGAAGGCGATTTGGGAGAGGAAATACGATGACAGAGGCGTTGCTCCTGGCATTAAAAGAAGAAGCAAAGCCCCGGCGGTAAGCGATGAAATAATCTTAAGCGCAGTTGAAAGGCGTACGTCGGGTGCGTTGGCGATGATTGCGACGACGATGACAAGCGCAATGGCCGACGGAGCTACAGAATAGAGGGAGCAAGATGGGTCCTCTATAAGGGCTATGCTTTGCGTGGTTCCCGCGACAAGCCCCACAAGACACAGTCCTGTGATGGTTCGCGCGACGGTGCTCGTATCGATGGTGGAGGCGTTTTCCGAGTGCTTAGGCGGCGTGGATGTTACGGTGTCGTCGGCGTATTTCAAACAAAGAAATCCGAGCGCAAGCGAGAGGATACCGAAGTACTCGTAAAAGGAAAGGTAATCCGTTATGAGCGTTACCAGGATTGTGGCAAGTGTATTCCCCGCAATAATCACCATAAGCTCAAACGCGGTAACGGAAGCGAGCAATTCAATCCAGTAGAAGGTCATGAAGGCGCATCCAAATGAGAATGCGATATACAGGCACGTTGACAATTCCGGCATTCCGGTAGTCCACATAGCCGAAATCCCGACCATTGCGACGCCGACGGAAAGGTAGAGCGAAAGGGGATGTCTCCTCAGTGACTGCCACTTCGCGCTCAGGGCAATAAGGATGAGGGAGGCTATTGCGGTGACAACAACAAAGAGCGTGGGGTGGAAAAAACCAGAAGGAAATTGAACACTGGGTGTTTTGGACAATGCTGCAATCATGGATTGCGCAGAAATGTCGATGCACGACGCGGACAGCACGAGCGCAAGAATACGGCAAACAACTTTTTTCGATAGTCTGCCTATGTTCGAAAAAGACGGGATCTGCATGTTCGGCTTCTTTTATCGACAATGAGGATACGGAGTAAGTCTATCAGTTCCATCGGAGACTGGTGGGGGTGCAGAAATCGATTATTGATGCCGAATTGTTAATTCTTATCTCAAATGCCCGCATTTGTGGCCGCCAAGTACACCGACGAGTTCAGGCGCGAGACCGCCGCATGCTCATCTCGACGGGCAGGCCCGTGACAGAATGCTGCAGGGAGCTCGAATTGGCGGAGAATTACCTGCACGACCTCGAACGCGGTGACTTTATCGAGCGGATGGCGTTCTACATCGCGGAGATACATGCCCTCCACCCTTTCCGCGAGGGAAGCGGAAGATTCCTCTCGAAAACAGCCGTGGCACGGCGGTAAGCCGTACCACGGAAGGGAGGGTGAGACAAGAAGCGAAACGCTAAGCCTCCATCAAGTTTTGCACAGCCAGATAGGCGAACGTGATGGCAGCAGCCCAATCACCGCCATAGACATGATGGGTGTACATACCGCCAGCCCACAGACCACCGGCGCATTCGCCAATCGCGTAGAGACCGGGAATGACATCTCCCTCGGGCGTGACAACTCGGGCGACCTCGTCGGTGTGCAAGCCGCTACACGTGCTGAGCAGCGTCGGACCCTCGTGGATAGCGTAGAACGGCGGCGTATCGAGCGGATAGAGGAACTCCTTCTCGAACAGCGTGTCGACGCCAGCCGCTGCATCGCGCGTGGTGCGCTCGAACGTTTCCTTCAGAGTCGCAGCGTCGACGCCCATCTTCTCCGCGAGCTCCTCCACCGTGTCGGCCTGAATCAAAGCGCCTTCCTCGATCATCTTCCCGATCACCGCCACCGACCCATCGGCGATAGTTGGATCCATGGACAGATAGGCCGTTTTGAGCTGTGCGGCCGCTTGGGGATAATTGGCATCGAGAACCGTCCAGCAACGTCCGTGGGTCTGGTTGATAATGGCGGCGCCTTGCATGCTGACGGGCACCTCCTCGTTCATGAAACGGCGACCCTGTTCGTTCACGCGAATCCAGGGAATGAAGAGGGCCGGGATGCCCATCATATGCGCATCGACTATACCGTAGCTGTTGAGTAGGGCCGAATGGGGCGCGTCGTCTTCCGCGGCACCTACCGCAAGGCCCATCTCGTGCCCGTCGCCGGTCACACCGACGTTGGCGAATTGCACGGCGGCAATCGTGGCGTAATCGCGCGGGCGCATGTACTTCTTCATGCGCTCCATGTTCGCCGCATAGCCGCCCGTCGCCAACAGGACTCCCTTCGACGCGTTAAGCTGCGTATACGCGCCGTCGCTCCCCTTCACGACAACACCGGTCACTGCACCGTTCTCGTCTTGCACAAGCTGCACGGCAGGCGTGTTGAAGCGAATCTCTGCACCTTGGGCCACAGCGAGGTCGGCAATGGATTTATGGACGTCAGCCAGCCGCTGGGTTCGTCCCCCAACCCACGTGATGTTGGCGTTGACGCAGCGCGTCCAACCCTCCATCATGATCCCGGGGAAGGCGGGGAACGTCGGCTCGGCCTCGATGCCCGCCGGCACCAGGGCGTTGTCGTAGAGCCAGTCGAACGCCTCTCCGCTGTGATGATAGAGCGCCGCGAGCTTTGACGCGTTGGCCCGGTAGGCACTCGTGGTCATGAGGGCCTCCATGAAGTCCTTGAAGGTCGGACAGGTAAACTGGTGCTGCTTCTGAACCTTCGAGTTGATAGCGAAAATATCCCCGGGATTGGCAGCAGGGGTGCTCATCTTCTCCACCACCAACGTCTTAAGCCCGTTTGCAGACGCATAGGCTGCGGCGGCCGAACCAGCCGCCCCCATGCCGACGATAACCACATCCCAGTCTTCCGTCTGGGCGATGTCAGTCACGGGCTCGGACTCGAACGCTACCTCACCTTGGGGTGGCAACCAGCACTCGTACTCGGCCGTCGGATCCACGGCGCCCGTATCGGGCACGTCCGCAGTCTTGGCCTCTTCCTGCTTATCAGCATTCGGCGCACAGCCGAACATACCCGCGGCACCCAAAAGGGCCGCTGCCGTCATCGATCCTTTCAGGAACGTCCGCCGCTCCATATTCGCCTCATCGATGCCATGCACGTTCGTCTCACTCATGTCGATTCCCCCTCCTTCTCGCCCTCCGTAACGGGCGATCCGATCATTCCCGATTAACCGGGCTGACGGAAGCATATGAGGAGGAATCTGACGCGTCATCGCTTGCGCTAGGGGAAATCGACGTATCACCCAGATTTAGGGAGAAGGCTCCCATCAGGCATTTTAATGATTTCAACCAAATCATCGCGGGAATGGATGCCGATCTTGGCATAGATGTGCTTTACATGGGTGCGCACGGTATCCTGCGAGACCATCAGGCGCCGAGCCGCCGCGGGAATGCTCCACCCTTCGCTCAAGCAAGTAAGAACCTCGGTCTCCCGATCGGTCAGCTGGTAGACATCTGCTATGGCCTGGCAGCGTTCATGGAGCTCATTCTCGAGGGAGTTAGCCAAAAGCGGCGTCACGGCAATACGCTTCACAGCGAGTGCCTGGGGCTTCTGGAACGACCACGATTCACGAAAGCAGACGATAAAGAACAGGTACGAGCAGAGCGAGAAAACCACGAACCGATCGATATCCCTGTCACCCGACGCATGTATCGCCATCGACGCGAGGGCAATTCCGAGAAAAAACGCGAGGAACACGAGAAGTGCCGCACCCCAGAATCGCAGAGACCGCACACGGGGATCGCCAAGGCACTGGCTGAGCACATAGAACATCATGCTCACGTTGACCGTAAATGCGCCAAGCAGTACAGCGGCAGTCGCTCCCACCAAGGCATCGCCGGCACATACCAGAAAACAGTAAGCCAATGCCGACAGGACAACGCAGACCTTCGCGTAAGAATAGATGCTCCGTAGGCATCCAAGAGCTGGGGTAATCGTCAAGATGATGGTCAGCGAGAGCAGCGAAAGAATATAGAGCATCGTATAGCTCGCACTCGCCAAACTCGTGGGATTCATCACAATGGGGCAGATCATTCCACCGGCGAACAAAAGCGCGGTCGTCGATCCCAGCACCATGGGAAGCCGACGTCGATCCTCGGCTCCCTCTGGCAATACCGTCTCGTATTCCGTCAAAGAGGAAGAAAGGCGTCGATGCGCGATGTACCACACGAGGGAAACCAGGCAGCAGAGGGCGGAACCGGCGAGGGGGAACCTCTCAATGGGAAAGAACACAACAAAGGCGGCGATAAGGGATCCGGGAACGGCATGCTTCCAGAAATCGGTCTCGGAAGTGGCCCGACAGTAATCGACAATGTACATGAACCCCATGGTCGATGCGACAGATAGAAGCACGGCGGAGGGAATGATCTCAACGAGCCAGAATCCACCCAAAGCTGGCACAATGGCGTGGGCAGCGAAATACCACGCGACACCGGCAAGGAACAGGGCGCACGTGCGCAATGGTGAAGCCCAGTTCTCCATGGAAAGCGAGCGCATAACCGTTATCTGCGAGGCTATGCCCAGAACAACGAGCACCGCAACTTGGACGATCGCACAAACGATGAAGACCTGCCCATCTGGTTGTGCGTTGATCCGAGCAGGGATGAACGTGAAACCCGTAAGGATAATGGTCAGATTGGCGCACCAATGGAGAATAACCCAGCCATTCCCCAGCTTATAGGAAGCCGAAGGCTCCTCACGACCATCAGTCATGGCATACCTTCCTCACAGCAACGTTGTCGAAATGCCGCACTGAATCGCAAAAGTCCAGACAGCGAAAACCTCTTCTCCCATGCAAGACGAGATGCCCGACGAGCGGACGGCAAGCAGCGTCTACGGCGAAGAGCGCCTCCCATCATACACGATGTGGACCAGCTTCGCGCTCGGAGCGCGACCTCCCGCTTATTCCAGCGGCTTGTCCGTGCCTGGGACGTCCTGGATGGTGCGCGGGCCGTTTGACGGCGGATCGCCAAGGGGGAACCAGCACTTCCACGCCTCGAAGGGATGGGCGCCCTCCACCCGGTCCACGTCCCTAAAGGCGTCCTTGGGAACGATGGTGTGCAGCTCGCGGCCGCTTTCCGTGAGACTCGTGGGGATTCCCTGAAATGACTGGGGCGATAAAGGAGGTAGCGGTATAATGATTCATTACTGCGGGCGTGGTTCAATGGTAGAACTTGAGCTTCCCAAGCTTACAACGCGGGTTCGATTCCCGTCGCCCGCTCCATGGAATCTGAAGCCAAGGACATGTTCCTTGGCTTTTTTTATTTATGAAAAAATAGCGGGGCTCAGGCTTATAGGACAAAAAGTGTGTCTCGATAGAACACATGTTCCCTCATGCTAATC
>CABQLI010000076.1 GCA_902464965.1 uncultured Collinsella sp. | reverse complement strand
CGATGGCGGCACGCGCACGGCCGCCATCACGGGCGCGTGGGTCGCGGCCTATGATGCGTTCGAGATGTGGAAGACCGCAGGCCGCATTAAGACGAACCCCTTGTTTGGCCAGGTTGCCGCCATCAGCGTTGGTTTGGTTGAAGGCCGCCTTATGCTCGACCTCGATTACGAGGAAGATTCGAACGCCGAAATCGACATGAACGTCGTGATGAACGCGAAAGGCGAGATTGTCGAGATTCAGGGCACCGGCGAGCAGGTGAGCTTCTCGCGCGACCGTTTGAACGAGTTCTTGGATATGGCTGAAGAAGGCATCAAGGTGCTGCTGGCCGCTCAGAAAGATGTGCTTGGCATCGAATAGCGGGAAAGCGGCCGCGTGCGGGATTTGTGGCACACGCGTTTTTGTTCGCGGAATGGAGTAGAAGAGAAATGAAAGTCGTCATTGCAACCAACAATAAGCACAAGGTTGAAGAAATCGAGACCGCGCTCGACTTTCCCGGCTGGGAGTTTCTGACTCTGTCGCAGGTTGAGTCGTATCCCGAGCCCGAGGAAGACGCCGATACGTTCGTCGGCAATGCGCTCATCAAGGCTCGCGCCGCCCACGAGGCCACGGGTATGGCCGCGCTCGCAGACGATTCGGGGCTTGTGGTCGATGCCCTCGATGGCAGGCCGGGCGTGTACTCGGCGCGCTATGCGGGCACGCATGGCGACGATGCCGCGAACAACGCCAAGGTACTCGCCGAACTTGAGGGTGTGCCCGACGAGCAGCGCACGGGGCGCTTCGTGTGTGCGCTCGCATTCATCAACGAGGCGGGAGACGAAACGACGGTCGAGGGCACGGTCGAAGGCCGCATTGGGCACGAGCTGCGCGGCAGCGAGGGCTTTGGTTACGACCCCATGTTCATGCCCGAGGAGTTTGGTTTTGAACGCTCGCTCGCTGAGGTTTCCCAAGACGAGAAAAACGCCATCAGCCATCGTGGCAACGCACTGCGTATCCTGCGCGCGAAGCTCGCGGAGTAAGCGAGGCCGCCGACCTGCTAAATGCTCGTAGCGTTTAACAGGTTTTCGAGCCTGCGGCGGCATCTTTGGCAACGGCCGAATAACGTTTCGCCAGCAGGCGTATTTGCGGGCGTGCAGCGCTATACTTGAGACGAGCGTTGGCAGGGGATTGGCGCCAGCGCACATAAGAAGGAGGTTTTTGCCATGAAGAACATTCTCGTCGCCTATGACGGCTCTGAGACCTCGAAGCGTGCAATCGACACCGCCGCCGACCTCATCGCGTCCGACGCCCGCATTCATCTCGACATCGTGAACGTGGTCTCCATTCCCATGCTTTCCGATGATCAGGCTTCGAGCTTCGCCGCGATTTTGGACCTTATGAAATCCGACGCCGAAGAGGTGCTCGCCGACGCTTTGAATCAGTTCGAAGGCAGGCATCAGCAAAACGGCGTGGACACGCTGCTTGTTTTGGGAACCGACGTCGCATCGGAAATTGCCAAGCTTATCGAAAAGAATGGCTACGACATGGTGGTTATCGGGTCGCGCGGGCTTTCTGGCATGAAGCAGTATCTGGGCAGCGTGAGCCATAAGCTGCTCGGCGCAACCAAGGTGCCTGTGCTCGTTGTGAAATAACGCCGCAAATCAGGTAAAACATATCATGCGCAGGAAGGCTTCGCTTATGGCGGGGCCTTCCTCTTTTTCTGTCCCGCTGCGTTTACAATGTGCTCGCAGGCAAAGAAAGGAAGGAAGCACCATGAAGAAGTTCTTCAGCGAATTCAAGGAGTTCATCAACCGCGGCAACGTGATGGATTTGGCCGTTGCGGTCATCATCGGCGGCGCATTCACGTCCATCGTTACCGCGCTCACCACGAACATCATCAACCCGCTCATCTCGGTTATCGCAGGCGGCGGCGCCGACACCATTTCGGGCCTCGTTGTTCCCGGCACCGACATCGACTTCGGTGCGTTCATCAGCGCCTGCATCAATTTCCTCATCGTTGCTTTCGTTGTGTTCCTGCTCGTGAAAGCGGTGAACAAGGCTCAGGATTTGAGCAACAAGCTTACGGGCAAGGAAGAAGAAGCTCCCAAGGCTGCGCCCGTGTGCCCGTATTGCTTGGAGGAAGTCAAGGAAGGCGCCACGCGTTGCCCGCATTGCGCTGGCGTATTCGACGCGCCCGCCAAGGCCAAGTAGGCTTACTGGACTGAAAACGCCGCAAGCAAACGGTGCGGAAGGCGCCTCGACGCGCGGCGGCGGCTGAAGATTGCGTTCCGCGGTGGTGATTGCGCGTTGTGCAGCAGTCGGAACTAAACGCTTCGGCCGAACGTTGGAATCGAAAAACTGCGACCGATCGCCTCGATCGACGCCGAGGTTGGAAGCTGCGCCGGACGCTGGAAGCAAATGCTTCGGCTGAACGATCGAGCCGAAAATTGCGATCGACCGCTGCAGCGGAGGGCTGCGACCGTTTACCGACGCGGTTTGCAAAAACCTTGTGAAGCTGCGCATATGCGCAAAATAGTACGTCTCGAAAACGCGCGCGTTATGGTAAACTAACCGAGCTTGTGCGCCGAAAGGTGCCAGGTCCCGTTCGGAAAACCGAGCGGGTTTGTATCTGTAGGCCCCCGAGACATGTTGAGTTCAACCACCATGACGAAGGGTCCCTGTACTTGAAAGGGGTCCGTTTTGACCGAAATCAAGAACACGAATGTCATCGATTTCGAGGACATCTCCGACGACGAGATGAACGCGATGATCGATGGCACCCTGACCGAGTTCGACGAAGGCGATCTGGTCAAGGGCACTGTCGTGAAAATCGAGCATGACGAGTGCTTGCTCGACATCGGCTTCAAGAGCGAGGGCGTTATCCCTGCTCGCGAGCTATCTATCCGCAAGGATGCCGATCCCTCCGAGATCGTTGCCCTGGGCGACGAAATCGAGGCTCTTGTTCTTCAGAAGGAAGACAAGGACGGCCGCCTGATCCTCTCCAAGAAGCGTGCTGAGTACGAGCGCGCATGGATCAGCGTCGAAGAGAAGTTCAAGGCCGGCGAGACCGTCACCGGCGAGGTTATCGAAGTCGTCAAGGGCGGCCTCATCCTCGACATCGGCCTGCGTGGCTTCCTGCCTGCTTCCCTCGTTGACCTTCGCCGCGTGAAAGATCTCGACGCCTACCTGGGCACCGAAATCGAAGCTCGCGTCATCGAGATGGATCGCAACCGCAACAACGTCGTGCTGTCCCGCCGCGTGCTGCTCGAGGAAGGCCGCAAGAACGAGCGCGCTGAAATCCTCTCCAAGCTCGTCAAGGGTATGCGCCTCAAGGGCACCGTTTCCTCCATCGTCGACTTCGGCGCCTTCGTTGACCTGGGCGGCATCGACGGTCTGGTTCACATCTCCGAGCTGTCTTGGAACCATGTCAACCATCCCTCCGAGGTCGTCAAGGTTGGCGACGAGGTTGAGGTTGAGGTTCTCGACGTCGACCTGCAGCGCGAGCGCATCTCGCTCGGCCTGAAGCAGACCACCGAGGATCCGTGGCTGAAGCTCATCGAGAGCTACCCCGTGGGCACCATCGTTGATGGCAAGGTCACCAAGGTTGTTCCGTTCGGCGCCTTCGTCGAGCTCGGCAACAACGTCGAGGGCCTGGTTCACATCTCCGAGATGGCTGCCAAGCACATCGACACCCCGGCGCAGGTCGTCAAGGTCGGCCAGGACGTCAAGGTCAAGGTTATGGACATCAACCCCGACCGTCGTCGCATCAGCCTGTCCATGAAGGCTGCTGCTCACGACCTGGGCTTTGAGGTTGAGGTCGACGAGACCATCCAGGCTCCCGAGCCGCGTCAGCCCAAGAAGAAGGCTGCTGCTCCCAAGGCTGAGAAGCCCGCGACCGAAGAGGCCGCTGAGTAAATCTCGCGCCGAGCACGTTCTTGATCGAAGGCTTGGGATGGTTGAACCCAAGCCCGGTTGAAACTTCGCATGGTTTTATAGAAAGCCGTTCCACATTTGTGGGGCGGCTTTTTCTGTCTAGAAGGGGATACTCTTCGGATTGGATGGCGCATAGGGCATAGGGGATACTCTGGGCAAGCATATTGGATGGCGCGCTTTGGGATGGGCCTTTGGAGCTAAGGGGCCCAGTCGGACGTCGACCGGTCAAGGTTTTTGCATAAAAAGGGGCTCGAATGTGGCATGTTTGGCTCTTTTCTGGCGCTGTGCCGTAGTGGGCTTGGATGTGGTCGTGCTACCGGCTCTTTGACCTGGGAAAACAAAAGGCGTGAGCGTAAGTGTGATTTGATGCTGCGGAACTATGCCACATTCGAGGGTGCTTTTGCGCATGCGTATACGAGTCATGGTAGAATCCAGGGGTTATTGGCAAAGATGGTTGCGTCGGGCACGATGCGGGCGTGGGCGAAGAGCGTGCACGCTTGAGGGAATGCGGGTGAGAGTCCTGCGCTCTACCAGGAACCGTATACGCCGATGGACGGGTTGGCCGTTGCGTAAGAGAGCGTGCATGCGATAGTGATGATGCGCATGTTTTATGCTGCAATGGCTTGCAAGTAAAACCGCGGGCACGTGGGCCGTTCAAGTGAGGCAAAGTCGGAACACTCATCCATCGCACTGAGCCCTGGAAGCGAGGTACCGATGAGATTCGGTCCACTCTTTGCGCGCGGAGAAACGCTCGCAACCCGTCGCAATGCGACAGATGGCACGCCCCCGAGCGGCGTCGCCAAAAATAACCCCCATCAATATACAAAGGCTCTTTGGCAGCGCATGGTTGCCGTGCTTGTCGCGGTGTCTATGGCGACGTCGCTTACTCCGAGCGCGGCTTTCGCGAGCGAAAACGCCGAGGGTACCGCTGCTGATCAGCCGACGCTTGCTGCTTCCTCCGATGCTGTTTCGGGCGACGCGGACGCAGGCGATTCCCAAGTTGGAACGGACCACGCGTCCGATGAGCAAGGCGCCGATGCTGTGGACGATGCCGGTGCTGCGGGCGACGCTTCGACCGTTTCGGGCGCCCTTGTCGATGAGGTGCCTTCTGGCGATTCTTCGAATGCTGAAGAAGCGAACTCCGAAGCGCCTGTCTCTGTAGCTGCGGTTTCCTCGGACCAGGGCGATGCAAATGCCGTTGCCGCTGCGTCCGCCACAACGCTTTCGAGCGAGGCCAAGGTCTACATTCAGGATTCCAAGGATAAGGACAACGCCTCTTCTCTCCAGTGGAAGTCGGGCGCTCTCAGCGTGGGCGATACGCTTTGGGCCAATATGTACGACGAGGATGAGGACGACTACTATAGCTCGTCCTATTCTGTCGCCAATCCTGGCACTGGCACCTGGACCTATACCTGGCTTGCCGGCACGGTTAGGGACAGCAACAACATCGCCGATTACACTGAGGACGTCGGCCACGAACAGTCGCTCACCGTTACCGACGCCATGGTGGGCAAGTATTTCATCTGCAAGGTTACGGCAGACGGCAAGGACTACTATGGTCCCGCTGCGTACGGCTCGGGCATTAACGCTAATTATATCCCCGGTCCCGTGCTGGGCGCCGGGCAGGCGAGCCTCTACTCCGTTAAGCTGAACAGCTCGTCTCCCGCCGTTGGCGACACTCTGACCGCTACGCCGTACACTGCGTACAACACGCCCGCCGCGAGCGACACCAAGGTGACCTACACCTGGTACGAGTCGACCAACAAATACTCCGGTTGGACCGAGATCAAGGGCGCAACGACCTCCTCTCTGTCGGTCACCGACGCTTTTGTTGGCAAGTACCTCAAGGTCAAGGCAAGCGCTGGGGTAAATGACGAGGAGGCTACGACAAGTGACGCTGTGCTCAAGGCCGGCGCGGTCAAACTCGCGGGCGTCGAGCTGTCCGCTTCTTCCACCGAAATCGGCGCGACCCTCACCGCTAAAGCGTACACCGGTTCGAGCTATAGCCCCTCCTACGTCGACAGCTCTAAGGTCACCTACACCTGGAAGAAGTACAAGGGTGCTTCGGCCCCCAACAGCTCCACAAAGTGGGAGACCATCGAGGGAGAGTTCGGCCCCACGTTTACGGTGACCGACGACCTTGAGGGCTACTATGTCAGCGTCTCCGCCAATGCGGGCGCGAACGATGTCTCGTTCGGCAACTGGTCGGCCGGCTACGGCGTGGGTCCCTTCAAGCAAGCCGGCGCTGTGGACATCTACTCCGCCATCCTGGCCCCCGAAGGTTCCACCTCCGGCACCTATGTCTATACCGTTGACGACACCGTCCAAGCACTCGCTAAAGAGAAGGGCGCTTCCGATTACATTGATTCCTCGAAGCTGAGTTATCAGTGGCAGGTCGCAGATATCAAGGGCGGCACCTACACCGATATCGAGGGTGCGACGTCGAGTACCCTTAAGCTCGCGGCTTATGAGGGCAAGTCGGTCTGCTGCCATATAACTGCAAAAATCGGCAGCAGCGACTACACCACTAAGGGCACGAGCCGCATTGGTGCCGCTGGCTCCGTCAACATCACAAAGGTCACTCTCGACCGCACCGTCGAGGCGAAAGTCGGCGAGAAGATTACCGCCACCGCGAAGTCAGGATCGGACGACGTGACCTCGAGCCCCAAGGTTACCTGGTCCTGGTACTGCGGGGACTCCCCGAGCACTTGCGACTCGAAGATCGAGGGGGCGGACACCAACTCGTTCACGCCCGACGCGGCGTTGGCGAACAAATACGTCCAGGCGTGCGCCAACGGCGGCTTCGGTGACGAGCAGTCGAGCACCCTGCCCGTCGTGGAGGCTGGAGCGGTCGATCTCTACGGCGTGACGGTTCAGGGTGCGTTGGCATCTGGCCAGGTCGCTGCAGGCAAGGTTCTGACCGCGAAGGCGACCAAAGGCAACTCCTACACTGATGTCTCCGCGACGGACACGGTCCACTATCAGTGGCAGTGCTCCAACGACAAGAGCTCCTACGACAGCCGCTTCGTCAACATTCCCGATGCGACCGATTCTGCAACGTACACGCCCACGGCCGATATGGTGGGCAAGTACATTCGTGTGATCGTCACGAGCAAGAACTCGGTGAAGAGCACCGAGAAGAAGAGCACCTACGGCGGTACGCAGTCCGTCGACCCCGTTGGCCCCGTGACGCTTGCCGGTCAGTACAAGCTCAAGTCCGTGGCGCCCAACGAGGCTTCTTCGACGACCCTCTCCGTCGGCTCAGTGCTCACTCCACGCGTGAAGATCCCTGGTTCTTCGAGCTGGTCCGATTCCGATCTGCCCGAGGACGCTAAGCTCACGCTCGCTTGGTATGTCAAGGGTGAGGGTGATTCGGACTGGGCGGAACTCACCGAAGGCATTGACGCCGAGACCGGCGCGCTGACGCTCAGCGATTCTCTCGTCGGAAAGCGCATCAAGCTCACCGCACGCGCTCTCGACAACACGGTTGAATGGGTTTCGTCCGACAGCGTTACCGCGAAGGGAGAGTACAACCTGCTTCGCGTGACCACGCTTCCGCAGGTCAATAGCGACTCGACCCATCTCGTCTCGGGTGATAGCGTCAAGGCGACGGTTTGGGCCAAGCGCGCTGACGGATCGACCACCAGCGGCAGCGATGTCACCGATTGGGCGACTGTTGCCTGGTATGCGGCCGACGACGCGAAGGCTCCCGCGGCTGACTGGACGCGGCTGTCCGATATGTCGGGCGCCACGGCAACAGTCTCTGCTTCTGCTGCCGGTAAGTACCTCAAGGCTGTCGCCACGAGCGGCAGCTCGACGGTCGAGCTTGTCTCTGCCAATACCGTTATCGCCGCCGGTTCGCTCGAGGCAGCGGTCCAGAAACTCAACGACGCCAACAAGCAAATCGCAGTTGATTACAGCGCCGATGGCGGCAACGTCAACGATGTCCTGAAAGCCCAACTCGCTGAGCTTGGTTTCGATGACGTTGACGTTAAGGTCTCCGAGGGTGGCGTGCTCTTTAAGGCCGAGGATGCCAAGGCCACGGTCGGCATCTCCGACGCCCAGGGCAAGACCAACGGCGATGTGACGTTCTTCTACATCGACCCCAACGATTACAATGGCTATAACATCGACGGCCTGCGCAGCGCCGACGTCGTGTTTGAGCTGTCACGCGGCGACGAAACCGAATACTATCAGCCCAACAAGACAGTGCAGGTTGCTTGGGACGAAGCCCGGGTCCAGGAACTTCTTGACAGCGCTGCCGAGCAAATTGCCATAGGCTACGCTTCGGGCGATTCGGCCGAGTCCGTCACGTCGAATCTCACACTTCCGTACCGCGCAGGCTCCAAGAGCAAGCTCGAGGTTGAATGGAAGAGCTCCGACGGTGATGTCATTTGGCCGTCTGGCTATGGCTACAGCGACTACACCGGCAAGGTGGCGCGCGCCTCGAGCGATCGCGCCGTTACGTTAACCGCGACGGTTTCGTTTGTGAACGGTGGTCCGAAGGACGTTGAAGGCTCGCAAGACTTCACGGTGACCGTTAAGGGCGATCCCGAGAAGGTCGCCGCCGACAAGAAGGCGCTGCAGAAGAAGGTCGATACGGCCTTTACCTACGACAATATCAAGTACTCCGGCACCGAAACGGTTGCTAAGAAGGACGGCCTAACCGCCGACCTGCAGATGCCGCGCACGGACACGCTCAATATCGACGGCAAGTATTACAAGGTCAAGTACTCTGCCAGCACCAATGGCATCACGTTTAACGGTTACAAGGGCACGGTCTATCAGCCACTGCCTGGCACCGAGGCGGCGAAGACCAAGGTCACCCTTACGGTGACCGACAAGTCCAACGCCGAGGTCACGGCAAGCAAGACCCTCGACTTTGCGATTGCCCCGCAGGATCAGGGCGAGCTCGATGCCGAGCTGTCCCTTATGGAAAAGGCGAAGGCCGGCTATGCTGCCGCCATTCTGAATGGCCAGGACGCCAATGCCGTTTCGGCCGACATGCGCGCGTTCCAGAAGGCTTATCTTGATGCCGACGGCAACCTTGCCTGGAGCCACGACAAGGCAACGACCGATTCGACGTCCCTCGGCATTGTTCCTGTTGACCTGCCTGGCTATGATGCGATGTCCGGACAGGACTGGCGTCTGTTTAAGTCGAGCAACAGCTCTATTGTCTCCGCAGAGAATCTCAAGGTCACGCAGCCGCAGTACAACACGAAGGTTGTTATTTCCTCGCGTCTGACGAGCGAGAAGTACGCTCGCTATGCCGAGCGCTATCCCGACAATGCCACGTATGCCAAGCTTGCCAACCAGGATGTCTCGGCAACGTTGACGGTCGTGGGCACGAGTGGTCAAAATAGCCCCGAGGTCACAGCGACGTGCTCAGTTATTGGCGTCGACGCTAAGGGCAAGCAGCAGACATGGGCTGCCGCTTCGCAGTACACGCTCAAGAACGGCTCGACTGCCGCAGATCTTTCCGAGGAGCTCTTTAAGCAAGCCGGCCTTACCGCCGATTACGACCCCAATGGCTCCTGGGGTTGGGTACTCAACTCCATCACCTCGCCTTTTGATACAGACCGCACCCTTGCGAATGATTACGCCGTTACGGGTGCCTATTGGCAGCTGTTCATTAACGGCGCTGCCGCATCTGTTGGTGCGGGCGG
>CABQLI010000075.1 GCA_902464965.1 uncultured Collinsella sp. | reverse complement strand
GCATCGGCAAAGTCATCGGCAAAGACCACCAGGCGGTCACCGGGACGCACAATCCCCAGCTGCGACAGCGCCGCCGGCACATGCGAGGCCGCAAGCAACCGCGCCTCACGCGCGCCGGCCCTTGCAGCCCAGGCCTCTTCTAGCTGCCGCACATCCATAAGGCACCTTCCCTTCAAAACAAAAACCCACGATGCGGATGTTTCCCGCATCGTGGGCAACGGCTGCAGTATAGCGCCGATATGCGATGAATCACCTAGATGTTGAGCATGTGATAGGTCACGCACGCACCCGGAGCGTCAACGGTCACGCCATAGGCCTCGGGATAGATGCGCGTCGAGAACACGAGCGCGCCATCGTTCACAAACACCTCGACCGACGAGACATCGCCAACAATGCGCACGTTACGAACCTCGTCGACGGGCTCCCAGCGCACGGTACGACCGCAGCCGGCAGAAGCGCGGCCCTCATCGGTAAATCGCATCTCAAAGCGCGAGGGCAGTTCGCCCTCGGCGGGAACAAACGCCAGCTTCAGCTCGCCATCAACGGTCACGATAAACGCGCCGTCGATACCGTCGACAACAACGTCAAAGCAGGTATCGTCGGCAACCTCCAACGAGCCCTCCCCCACACGCACCGAGGCATAATGGAGCTCGATCTCGCGCGCCGGCTGCTGCAGCACCACGCCGTCGGAACCGACCGTGAGCTCACGCGGTACCGTCATGCAGTGCTGCCAGCCGCACGCCACGGTGGGTGCGTTGTCATAGGTCGGCTCATCGGGCATGCCCATCCAGCCAATCAGAATGTGGCGACCGTCCTCGGCCGTAAACTCCTGCGGAGCATAGAAGTCAAAACCGGCGTCCCACAGGCGGAACTCGCCAAGTTCATAGGCACCGTCACCACCGGCAATGTCGCCCGTTACAGGCATGTAGCCAGCAGCGTATACGTTGCCGCGGTCCCAACGGCCGCCCTCGAGCCCCTGGGGAGAGAAAGACAGAAACCTTGCCGGTACACCGCCATCCGCCTCAAGCTCAAGGTATCCCGGGCACTCCCACATAAAGCCAAAGCGCTCGGGCGTAGACACACGGCTCTCGAGCTCCCAACTCAGCATATCGGCCGAGCCATACACCAGGATCTCACCCACATCTCGCCCGGCACCCTCGCCGTGCATGGCGCAAAATCGACTATCGACATGCGGACCGTCCACGCGACGACGCGCGCCCAGCACCATGTGGTAACGCCCATCATCATCGCGCCACACCTTGGGGTCACGCACGTGGCAGGTCAAATCCTCGGGATAATCCTCGGACGCCAGCACCACGCGCTTTTGGCTGAACTCCCGACCGGCAAGGCCATCAACGCTCTCGACATAAACAGTATCGGCGCGGCGGCCGGTATTGACGTAGTCGTACGTCCCGTCCGAATCGGAAAGCTTAACGTTGCCCGTATAAAGTACGCGAATGCGACCGTCCTCGGCAAGCGCGGAGCCCGAATACACGCCATGGCAATCGAACGGCTCGTCGGGCAGCAATGGGGCGCCAACGTAGTCCCACGTCATAAGATCGCGACTCGTCGCATGGCCCCAGGCCTTAACGCCGCCCTCGACATCAAACGGCGCATACTGAAAATAGGCATGGAACACGCCGCCTGCCTGGCAGAGACCGTTGGGGTCGTTGAGCCAACCCGCCGGCGGCATAATATGGAAGCGTTGGCCATACGCGCCATGACCGCACTCAGAGGCGGCGGCGTCAACAGCGGCGACCAGCTTTGCAAGGTCGCGACCAAGTGCATTAGACATATCAAAGTCCTAACGGATCGAAAGTAACAAGGCACCAGAGATCGGCACCAGATACGGGAAACGCCCGCGAGCATACGACCCGCGGGCATCCCCTCAATCAAAAGCTCTTAGGCCTGCTCGGAAGCCTTGGGCTCGTCCTTGTACAGGACAAACGAGATGGCAAAGGAAACCAGCGCGGCGACCGCAAACATGATCGCGTACTGCACGGGCTGGGCCAGGCACAGCAGGATACCGAAGATACCCGTAACGCCCGTGCCGGAGGCGGCCAGCGAAGTGAGCGCGCAGACCAGGGCACCGCAACCGCCGCCGATGCAGCCGGCGATGAAGGGCTTAAAGAAGCGCAGGTTCACACCAAAGATGGCAGGCTCGGTAATGCCCATGAAGGCGGACAGGGCCGAAGGAAGCGCCAGACCCTTGATCTTGGCATCGCGGGTCTTAAAGGCAACGGCGAGTGCGGCGCCACCCTGAGCGATGTTGGCAGCACTGGCGATGGGCAGCCAGTAGGTCACGCCGTACTGGGCAAGCTGGCCCAGGTCGATGGCGGTGTACATCTGGTGGATACCGGTAACGACCGTGGGGGCATAGAACAGGCCGACGATAAAGGAACCGATGCCGAAGGGCAGGGTCAGAAGGGCCTGAATCAGACCGAGGATGGCGTTCTCGGCCCAGACAAAGATGGGGCCGACGGCAACGAGAGTCACGAGCACGGTCACGAACACCGAGACAAGCGGAGTCACAAAGAGATCGAACATCTCGGGAACGATCTTGTGCAGGCGCTTCTCGAGGAAGGCGAGAATGGCACAGGCGATGACGATGGGGATCACATGACCCTGATAGCCGACCCACTCAAAGCTGTACACGCCGGGGATGACGTTGACCATGGTCTGCACGCCCTCGGAGGCAACCGTATAGGCGCTCTGCAGCGAGGAGTTGATGAATGCACCACCGACGACGGCGCCCAGGTACGGGTTGGCGCCAAAGGCCTTAGCCGCGGAGTAACCGATCAGGATCTGCAGAATGCCAAAGGACGTGCCCGAGACCAGGTCGGCAATCTTATAAATAAAGTTATTGGTGTCGAGCGCGATAAAGCCGTTGGAGGCCATAAAGTTGAGGGCGCTCATAATGCCCAGCAGCAGGCCCGAAGCCACGATGGCGGGGATGATGGGGACAAAGACGTCGCCGAGTACCTTAATGGCACGCATAAAGATGTTCTGCTGCTGCGCCGCTGCCTCCTTGACCTCGGCCTTGGTGGCAGCCTCGACGCCGCTGAGCGCAATGAACTCGTCGTAGACCTTGTTGACGGTGCCAGTGCCAAAAATAATCTGGAGCTGGCCCTGGGCCTCAAAGACGCCCTTGGCGCCGTCGATATTCTCGAGGGCCTCCTTGTCGACCTTGGCGTTATCGGCAATCACAAGGCGCAGACGCGTGGCGCAGTGTGCGGCAGAGACGACGTTGTCGGCGCCACCGATATTGTCGAGCACCTCTTGGGCTGATTTGCGGTAGTCCATGACTTCCCTTTCCTCCAACGGGCGCATCTGCACCCGGCCATCTTTGACACTTACACTGTAATCGTTTTCAGTCTCATATGTCTGTAATCGTTTTCACAGTAGGGTGAACGGTAGGAAAAAGCCGGCGAAAGGTAGTTTTAAATCAAAAAGAGGCGGCTCAGAGACAGGCAGACGTGCCCAAAGCCTAGACATTCATAAGCTGATGGCCGAGCTTGAGCGTCTTTAGACCACTCTCCCCCTCCACGCCATCGAGCGTGTTGAGCAACATATTGGTCGCCTCGACGCCACTGGTCAGGTAGCCATAATGCACGGTGGGAATGCCGCCCGTCAGCGCGCGCAAAAACGCGTTGTCGCCAAAACCGCTCACGCGGTGTATGCCCTCGCCCATACCGCGAACCTCATCGATGGCACGCAGCGCGCCCGCCGCCATGGTGTCGGTCGCGCAGGCGACAAACGAAACATCGGGGGCATCGGCAAGCAGCTCGCGCGCAGCGCGATAGCCCGAGTCGAGCGTAAACGAGCCCAGGCGAATCAAGGCAGCATCGAGTGGGTTACCCGCGGCGCGCAAACCGGCTTCAAAACCGCGGCGGCGTTCATAACCAGCCGCGCGGTCTTCTTCGGTAACTCCAATGTAGGCAATCTTGCCGTCCACGCGACCCGCAAGCGCACGGCCCAGCTCAAAGGCAGCCTCGTAATCGTCGTGATAGACGCACGCCGCACCCTCGACATGCTGGCCGATCAACACAATGGGCACACGGCACGACTCAATCACGCGATGGTGCTCGTCGGTGATCATGGTTGCCACCAGCACAATGCCATCGACCGGGTGGTTTTGGAATAAATCGAGATACTCGAGCTCGCGATCGGGGGCGTTATCGGTATTGGCAAGCAGCATCTGGTAGCCACGGCGACCGAGCACCTGGCCAATACCGGCGGTAATGCGACTCACGGATTCCGAGTTGATCTTAGGTACGATGACGCCGATGAGCTTGGTGGAACCGGTGCGCAGCGCGCGAGCCTGGCTGGATCGCACGTATCCGGTCAGCTCGATTGCCTGCTTAATGCGCTCGGCCTTGTCCGCCGAGATATATCCCCCGTTGAGGTAGCGCGAGACGGCGGCGCTCGAAACGCCAGCCAGCTCGGCCACATCTTTCATCTTTACCACGAGCACCCCCGTCGTTGAAATCGCTTTCACCATGATACCCGTGAAGACGGCATGCGAACCAAATCGGCCCACCCGGGTCGAGCAAACGTCAGCGAGCGGGCAGCTGCCGTGGCGAGGTGCCGCGAAAGAGGAGCGAAGCGTACTTTATGTACGCGAGCGACGGTTTGAGCGGCAGATCGCCCGGCAGATGCCCGCGCAGCGTCGAGCGGTCCGGCGTTCGTTAGAACGCCGGAACATAGTTACCCGTGGTACTCGCCGTTATATTGAATGAGCGTCAGGTCCTCCACGCCGTCGAGCGCGCGAATGGCGTCCGCATAGGGCATGTCAACGCCGTCCGAGAACACCTCGGCGGCCATTTCGACCTTGTCGCCGCGCATAGTCTTGGACTTGACGGTAAACTTGGTGCGGCCAAATGCACGCACGATATCGTCGCCGGTGGTCTGGCCCGTGTAGTGGATGACCATCATGTACACGCGCGCCTTGTCCTGGTGGCTCGCAAAGCCGGCAATCATCACCACGATCACCACCGCCGTGAGTGCCACGAGCGCATACATGCCGGCTCCCGCCGTAATGCCCGTGGTAATGGCCCAAAACAGATACAGAAGGTCGAGCGGGTCCTTGACCGCCGTACGATAGCGGACGATTGACAGAGCACCGACCATACCGAGCGAGATAACCACGTTCGTCGAAATCGCGAGCGTGACCATGCAGGTGAGCACGCACATGCCCACGAGCGTCACGGCAAAGCTGCGCGAATACACCACGCCGGTAAAAAAGCGCTTGTACACGTAATAGATCAGGATGCCCATGGCGAGCGCCACGAGCAGCGAAAGGCCAATCTTGGCAGGGTCGACCTGGCCAAACGCCTCCAAGACGGAGTTCTTAAAAAAGTCCCTGATGCTCATGGTCTAAATATCCCCTCGGTTCTCAAAATCCGATTCCCAGTAATAAAATCCGCGCAGGTAGGCGGTCTTTTCGTAACACAGGCAGTACTTGGAGACCGCCGTAAGCTCGGCCGCTCCCGGCGGCACCATATCACGCACCAGCTGCGGGCAAAACTCCGTAAACTTGACCTCCATCACCAGCTTGCCGGGCTCCAGGACCGGCAGCGCGGGCAGCATCGCGTCAAAGATATCGAAGCTTCCCACCACGGCACGCACGTTCATGTCAAACGTAATGCGCACGGTGCCCTCATCCATCACCCACGGCTCGCGCTCGTAGTCCACAATAGTCCGCGGGCGCATCATGTTGCAGATGCACTCGATGTAGAACTCTCGGCAGAGCGGATAGGGGCTCCTCAGCAAAAAGTCGTAGTCGCCAGCCAGGATCTGCTCAAACTCGCCGCGCGTAAGCGGCGCGTCCTCCTTATAGATCCAGCTGCCGAACTTCTTTTTGCGCTCGAGCTTAATCACCTTGTCGCTGCCGTTATAGATGCGCACGCGATACTTTTTGCGCATGAGAATACCGGCGTCTTTTTCCTCGTAGGCCGAGTTGCAGTAGTCGTCAAAATACAGGCTGCGAATGGTGTAACCACCCGCCCGCGCATGCTTGTCCAGTTTAAAAACCGGCGCCATGCGACAGGCAAGCGCGGCGTGCTCGCCCTCGTTAATGAGATATTTGAGCTCGTGGCGGTAACGCTCCTGCGTGGTACGCACAGGCGGAGCCGCCAAGCGCTCAAGCAGCGCGCTAGCCCTCCTCATACGTGTCCTCCACGACCTTACCGCCGTCTTGCACGTAAAAACACCTCATGCCGTAGTGCTTGCCGTCGTCGGTCACATAGTAGTCAAACGCATCTTGCGTATAGCCGTCGGAGTTGTTGGCACGCACGCGCACAAAATACTGGCCGGCATCGGGCGCATCGCAGGTCACCTCGGGAAGCAGCACGTCCTCGGCCTTAAAGACCACGTCGCTTATGGCATAATCACGCGCAAGCTCCACGGTGTAGCGAATGTCGCGCGCCTCAAAGTCGTAGGACGCATCCCAGTTAATACGCAGCTTACCGTTATCGATCTGCGGCACGCCGATGTAGAACGGCATGGGCTTTTTAAAACTCTCGCGAAAGCTCTTGTAGTTCTCCTCGATCTCGGAGGGAATCGCAGCGGCGATCTGCTCGTATTGGTCCTTGGTGACAGGCAGATGATCGATATCGGGCGAAGCAAAGACCAGCGATTCAGTAACCTCGCGGTAGTGCTTGATCATCTTGCTCAGGCGTGCCTCGGTCATATACGAGCGCAGGTCCTTGACGGCGCGGTCGAGATCGCTGCGGAACGATTTGCTGCGCAGCGCACGATTGAACAGAACGTTGCCCCAGTAGTTGCTTACGCCGCGCTCCCAGCTCGCGTAGTCCGAAAACCCGGTAAGAGAAAGCTCCAGCTTACGCAGCATGCCGTCGTTATCCCAATCCAAAAGGTACCAGGTATTTGAGTTGAGCGGGCTGTACAGATAGCAGTTACGGTTCTGCGTATCGCAGTTGCCCGTCAGGATCTGAAACGCCAGCCAATAGACCAGATTTTCGGTATCAAAGTAGGTGCCGAGCACGTCGTCGATCTTTTGCGATTCGTCGTTGAGCGCATCGAGCATCTCGATGAGCTTGGTGTGGTCCGAATCGCCCTTAATCTCGAGCATGCCCTCAAATTTAGCCTGGTTGTAGTCGGGATCGTCGGCGAGCTTAATGGTATCCTCGTAGCGATGGAAATCGAAGCTGTTCACCTTATACAGGTGTCCGCTCTTATCCAGGCCATGTGCCTTAAGCGCCGTCTTGTTGAGCTGCTCCACCTGCGTAAACAGGCCGTAGTCCTCAAAGGTGTCGTTGGACTTTTCGGTCTGGTCGCACACCCACAGATGCACAAACTGCGTGCGCAGGCCCATCATCTGGGGAATCCCGCGGATAAGGTCGTAGGCCATCTTGTTGCGAAAACGCATACCCTCGCCCATGTGCTTGTTGAGCGCAATCGCGCGCTGTTGGCGCCAGGTACCCTTGCCCTTTTTGAGCTCCACCTTGTAATTCTTTTGCGAGTTGTTGCTCGATGTCTGACCGCGCACCTGCACGGTGGCATTGGGCGCTTCCTCGCCATAGCCAACCTCGCCGGCCACCGGGCCGTCTTCGTCGCCCGGCTGCAGCAGGCCCATAACCTGATAGCGCGTCACGCCCATGTCGGCATAGTCATACACCGAGTACGTGTTGATCTCGGCCCAGCTGTGGTCGGTGTTCTCGGAGCTGTTGCCGCGTGAGACCGTCAGGTACATGGTCACAATACCCGAGTCGTCGTAGACCTCGTACAGCTCATCTTTATCGCGAAGATGCTTGGACTGATCGGAGGCCTCGGCCTTTTTAATCTTGTCCTGCTTTTTGACCTTTTTGGTCGAGGAGTCTTCCTGCACCGAGCAGCCCGAAAGCAACAGCGCACCGGCAGCCGCCTCAAACAGGCGACGGCGGGACATCATTCTATCGGTCATCAGAACCTCCCCAATGGTTGCGATACACGTGAACTACTGCGCGCTCAAACGCACCATGCGGCTCACCCTTATGGCGACCTTCCTCATAGCGCTGCTCGGCACGGTCGAGCAAGCGGCCCAGGTGTGTAAAGCAACCCGTTTTGTCGGTCGCCACAATGGGCTGCTGGCTCAGGATACGATACGGCAAGTTAGCGGTATAGGTATCGAGCCGCAGCAGCGCCACGATAAAAAACACCGCCGCACCCAACAAAAAGCCAAAGCCGTAAAACTGCTGCGGCAAAAGCAACGACACGGCAGTCGCCAGCCCGGCCACACCGGCAAACAGGCCCGAAGCCAGCACGGCCCCCTTATAGTCGGTAAAGTACAGCAAGATGAGCATCACCGTATTACCCACGGCATACAGGCCATAGCCCACGCACAGCGTGCGAAAATACCCGTGCATAAGGTTGTTAAAGCCCAACGGTAGGGCCGACAGCACCGTGGTCTCGAGCGAAATGACCGCCGCGGTCACAAACAGCTGCTTGAGCGCACAAAAGCGCAGTTCGCTGTTAAGCGTGGAGAGCATCTCCTCCTCGGCCACCACAATGTCGCCCACCTCGCCGCCGTCGTTGAACAGGCTGTAGTAGTCGCGATAGCGCGGATAGAAATTGACCTCGACCGAGACCACAAAGTTGACGGTCGTGACCAGGATCGTCAAAAACGCGATGAGCGCCGGCACATCGTAGTAGGGCGCGCCATAAAACAAGCCCTTGACCTGCACGCCAATGGGACCGGCCCAAATAATCACCAGGTGCGCAAAGAGTCCCAGATTGGTTAACAGGCCCGTGAGCGCCAGCGGCATAAACTGATCGAGCCACTGCAAAAAGGGCCAGGGGCTGCGGTCGCTCTGAGGAAAATACCGGTACAGCAGTACCACGTCCCAGGCGAGCATGACGCCGTAGCCCAGAGCAATTGACGCCAACAGGCCCTCGACCGGCGGCAGTCCCAGCGCCAGCGCGGCCAGGGCGCACAGGCACGCCACGCCAATGGCGGCCGCAAAGCTGCACAGGATGCCGCGGTAATCCTTGATGGCCGTGAGGTAACTCATGCCGTTCCAGTTGACGATCATAATGTTGAACAGCCACAGGCATAGCAGCCCCTGCAGCAGCGTGGCGCCCGAGAACAGCAAAAAGACGCCGTAGAGCACCGTGCCCGCAACGAGCATGATGGCGTTGGAGCCCCAAAACGAGGGCAGAATCTCGTCCTCGCGCTCGGCAAACAACATATCAGCCAAAAAGCGCGTGATCGGCATGGAGAAAAAGCTCGTGAGCAAAAGCGAGGCCAGCAGTGTGTAAGTCACCATGCACACCAGCAAATCCTGGTTGGCACGGCCCACACCCCACAGACCGCACAGCACCAAGATACCCACCTGGAGCAGCACGCCCAGCAGCATCGGGCCCGTGCACACAATGCCGGCGTAGCCGTAAGCGCGCATCGTGGCAAACAGGCCCTTGCGCCTAAACAGGCGCTTGAGCTCAAAACCAATTCCGGCCACCGGCTACTCCCCCTCTCTGGACAGGTTAAACGCACGCGCCGTCTCGTCGTACAGCGCGCGATAGTTGGCGATCATCTGCTCGTGCAAAAAGCACGTGGCAACGCGACGCTGCCCGCGCTCCCCCATCTCAATGCGACGGGCGCGACTCACGCACATGCGTTCCATGGCATCGGCCAAGCCCTTGCGATACATAGGCGGCGTCACAAAACCCGCCACGCCAAAGTCGTCGCCCAGGGCGCCTTCGAGC
>CABQLI010000074.1 GCA_902464965.1 uncultured Collinsella sp. | reverse complement strand
TATGCGGCTTTCTGTGCCCGTTTGGCTGGCTGCAGGAGCTGCTTCACAAGATTCCCAGCAAAAAGCTTTCGACAAAAGGGCTCAAGGCGCTTACGTATATCAAATACTTTGTGTTGCTGTTTGCCGTGGTGGTGCTGCCCGTGCTGGTGGTCAACGATGTGGGGATGGGCGACCCGTTCTTTTGCAAGTATATCTGTCCGCAGGGCGTGCTCGAGGGCGCCATTCCGCTGTCAATCACTAATGCAGGCATCCGATCTGCGCTGGGACAGCTCTTTACCTGGAAACTTTTCGTTCTCATTGCCGTGGTAGTGCTGAGCGTTTTGTTCTACCGCCCTTTCTGCAAGTGGATTTGCCCGCTGGGGGCATTCTATGGGCTCATGAACAAGGTGTCCTTGCTGGGAATTCGGGTCGACGCATGCAAATGTATCTCGTGCGGCACGTGCTCGAAGGTTTGCCAGATGGACGTTGATGTGACCCGTGCCCCCAACCATGCCGAGTGCATCCGTTGCGGCAAATGCATTGGGGCGTGCCCTGTTGACGCCATCGGCTATCGCTGCGGGTTGGGTGTGTCGGCAGAAACGCTTCCGCAGACCGGTGATGAAAAGTAAAACCAAACTTTGATAAAACGGAGGAATCACTATGAAGCTCTTTAAAATTACGCCCCTGATCATGGCGTTGGGGTTGGCTTTGTGTCTCGCGGCATGCTCGACGCCCAGTGGCGACGCTAATGAGCCCGCAGGCTCTAATCCCGAGATTGCGGAGCTTATTGCGCAGGAGCCGTCTAGCTCCAATGAGGCCGCCGAACTGTACGCGAAGCTCATGCAGAAGGAGAACGATATCCTTTCGAGTGATAACGCGCTGTGGGAAAAGGTATTCAATGCGGCAAATAAAGACTCGGCAATGATTAAGGACGGCAGCAATTACGGCGATTTCCTGCTCAAGACCGTCGAGGGCGCCAAGGACGAGTTTACGGCGGATGAGTTTGAGACGCTCAAGGCCGGCGCGCAGCAGATCAAAGAGATCGAGGACAAGCTCGAGAGCTTGGAGAAGGAGTTCCCTGGTTGTGGAAGCACGCCGAGCGCAGGCGAGAGCGTCGACGCTTCGACTGCGGGCATGACGGCTGGCGCCAATGCTTCGAGCGAGGCGACGAAGTTCCCGAGCTTTACGGGCAAGGACCTGGACGGCAACGATGTGAATAGCGACGAGTTGTTCTCTAGCAGCAAGGTCACCGTCATGAACTTTTGGTTTACCACGTGCAAGCCGTGCGTGGGCGAGCTGGGCGATTTGGAGCAGCTGAACAAAGAGCTTGCCGAGAAGGGCGGTCAGGTCGTGGGTGTCAATTCCTTTACGCTCGATGGCAACAAGGGCGATATTGCAGATGCCAAGGATGTATTGAACAGGAAAGGTGTGACGTACAAGAACATCTGGTTCAAGTCTGACAGCGAGGCTGGCAAGTTCACGTCAAACCTGTTCTCGTTCCCGACCACCTACGTTATCGATCAGAATGGCAACATCGTAGGGGATCCCATCGTGGGAGCCATCAGCTCCGCCGAGCAGCGCGCAGCACTCGACAAGCTTATCGACCAGGCGATTGCGAATAGCGAGCAGTAGAAAACGCGTAAAGCATGGCGAGGATCGTGCGCCGCTGTGCGGAGTAGTACGCTCCCTTTCAAGATAAGCTCCACCATATAGAGGTCCCGCTCGGGACCTCTATTTTTGGGCGCCGTTTCGTTCGTTTTTTGATGCGGTTCGTTACATTCCTCACTGGCGCCGGCAAAAAATGGGGATAGAGTGGGACAAACGCGTCGAATACGAACGGCGGGGGAGAGCGGGCAGGGTGCCCGCGTGGGAGAGGTTGCCGTCCATGCTGGAGCTCAAAGGTATTTGCAAAAGGTACGTTACGCAGTCGTTTACGCAGGTGGCGCTCGACAGCGTGAGCCTGTCTTTTCGCGATAACGAGTTCGTGGCCTTCATTTTTCCATGGCATTTCCTCGTCGATTTGTCGGTTTTGGCCTCGTTAGAGGTACCTTGCCGCGAGCTTCTCGAGTTCGGTGTCGCTTACGTTGTTGAGAATACCGCCGTCAACGATCTTTGCGCCTGGAGCACTTGCCCTAAGGGCCGACGCCGTCCTGCCCATTCCGCTCCCGCCCGAGGTGGCAAATAGGACGATCGTTTTGCCTGTCAGGTCGTAAGATTCGAGGAACGTGTTGACAATCGCCGGCGCCACGTACCACCAGATGGGAAATCCCAAAAAGACGATGTCGTAGTCTTCGATATGCTCGACTCTGGAGGTTATGGCAGGACGGCAGGAGGGGTCGGCTGCCTCGAGTGTGCTGCGGCTCTGTTTGTCACGCCAGTCAAGGTCGGCGCTTGTGTATGGATTAGCGGGTACAATGGCGAACAGGTCGCTATCCGCCACACGAGCCAGGCGACATGCAACGTCCTTCGTGGTTCCCGTTGCGCTGAAATATGTCACAAGTGTCTTAGCCAATGGAGTTCCTTTCGTTGCTGCGGTTTGGGCCTTATGCTGAGGTGCATTTGGCGCTGTCTCATGACCGCGATGCTGTGCGGTTTGTCCTGCATTCGGTTGAGGCGTTGCGTAGCCGGTAGATGAGATAGTCAAGGCGCTCGAGTTTCTGCTGTCCCGAGTGGATATCGTCGAGCAATTCGCGACGATACCGTTTTAGTAGACAAATACGCGCGTAGTCGCTGGCGGCCGAGCTGTACAGCTCGATGAGATCTTCGCTGCAGCCGGCGTCGTGTAGGCCGTCGATGATGTTGTCGTCCATGTCGTCACTTTTCGATTTTGACTTTGGTAGTGCCGGCAAGCGGCTTTTCGCCGGGACGGGCCTTGGGACCAACGAGCGCGTGCGGTTGATAAAGCTCCTCGAGGAAGTCGATCTCGGCGGGGGAGAGCGTTATGTCGAGCGCAGCTACGGCGTCGTCGACTCGCTCGGGCTTGGAGCAACCCACGATGGGCGCCTCGACCCCACGCGCCCAGTGCCACGCCAGCGCAATCTGCGGCATCGGCACGTCATGATTGGCGGCAACCTTGGCCACGCGCTCAACGACGGGCATGTCGATGGCGCGGTCATGGTCGTATTTGTTGGCCATGGTCGTGTCGGTGGTGCCGCGTGTGCTCGAGCTTTCCCACGTGGGGCGGCAGAGGTGTCCCGACGCCAGGGGGCTGTATGGCGTAAGGGCCATGTCAAACTGGCGGCACACCGGAATCATCTCCCGCTCGTCCTCACGGTAGAGCAGGTTGTAGTGGCACTGCATGCTCGTAAAGGGCGCCCATCCGTTGTCGCGCGCGACGATCTGCAGGTTGTGCAGCTGGTAAGCATACATAGCGCTGGCGCCGAGCGCGCGAACTTTGCCCTCGCGTACCAGGTCATTGAGTGCTTCCATGGTCTCTTCCATGGGAACGTCGTAATCGAAGCGGTGGATGATGTAGAGGTCTAGGTAATCGGTGCCCAAGCGCTTGAGCGAGCCTTCGATCTCGCGTTTGATGGCGTTGGCGGAAAGGCCGCCTTCGTTGAAGTGAACCTTGCTAGCCAGCACGACGCTCTCGCGAGCGATACCCAGATTGCGCAGGGCGGCGCCTATGTACTCTTCGCTCGTGCCAAAGCTGTAGCAGTTCGCGGTATCGATAAAGTTGATTCCGGTGTCGAGTGCGCGTTTGATGACGGCGCGCGTGTCGTCGGGCCCGATGGTCCACTGATGAAAGTCGGGGCTGGCCTCGCCAAAGCTCATGCCTCCCAGGCAGAGTTTAGAGACTTTGATGCCGGAATGGCCAAGGGCTGTGTACTGCATGATGCTCCTATTTCTGGTTCTCAACGTCGGGGCGCCAGGCGGCAAATTGCGCAAGCTTCTCGGGCGTGCGCTCATAGAAGCGTTTCCCGCGATCGAGGGTTGCCATGGCGGTCATGTCGCTATCTGTGAGCTCGAAGTCGAAGACATCGATGTTGTCGGCGATGTGCGTCGGATTCTTGGAGCCTGGAATGACGATATTTCCCTCTTGGATATGCCAACGCATAATGATTTGAGCAGGCGTTTTGCCATACTTGACAGCGAGGTCGCGCACGACGGGCTCGTCCATGATGCTGCTGTTGCCGCGCCCGCCGAGCGGGTACCACGCCTGCAACGCAATGTCGTGCTGGGCGAGCAGCTTCTTCAGTTCAGTCTGCGGGAAATACGGATGGCACTCGACCTGAATGAGGGATGGAACGATCTCGCAATTTGCGAGAAGCTTCTCGATTTCGTTCTCGTCGAAATTGGAGATTCCGATGGAGCGGAGCTTGCCTTCCTTGTACGCGATCTCAAGCTTCTCATAGCCCGCCAAGTAGTCGCCTGCGGGTTGGTGCAGAATCATGAGGTCGATGTATGGAGTGTTCAGACGCTCGAGCGTTTCGTCGACGGCGGTGTCGCTGTTGTAAAAATAGGGCCAGAGCTTGGTTTCGAGAAACACGTTTTCGCGCGGCAAGTCTGATTCGCGCACGCCACGACCCACTGCTCGCTCATTCACGTATGCATTGGCAGTGTCGATGAGCTCATACCCCATGCCGAGTGCGGAGGTAACCGACGATTGGGCATCGTCGGGTTTAAGCAGATACGTGCCAAGTCCTAGCTGGGGGATTTTGATGCCGTTATTGAGCGTGATGTATTCCATGCGCTTCCTTTCTCGATGGTTCTCTTCTGTAACGATAGTTCCGAGATTTGATAATGTATATTGCCTATATCAACTAGCTAGATATACGGAATTCGTATGTGAAACGAAACGGACCGAATGGGGTTCTCCGTTGTGCACGAAGGAGCAGGCATGGAACTGCGAACGCTGCGTTATTTTCTTGCTGTGGCCCGCGAGGAAAACATGACCGAAGCTGCCAACGTGCTCCATGTGACGCACCCACGCTCTCGCGCCAGATAGCCGATCTGGAGCGCGAGCTGGGCGTGGAGCTGTTCGAGCGCACCAATCGATCGTGCGTGCTCACGAGCGATGGCATGCGCCTGCGCCAGCGCGCCGAGGAGATCGTCTTGCTGGTGGAGCGGACCGAGCAAGAGTTGGCGGATCGGGAGCTCGGCATTGCGGGCGTTATCCGCATTGGCGCTGGCGAAACCAAATCGATGCGGCTGGTGCTCGATGCCTTTATAGAGCTGCATCGGAATTATCCCGGAGTGACGATTGAACTCTATACAGGTAACGCTGATGCGGTGGAGGATCGCTTGGAGCGTGGCCTGCTCGACTTTGCGTTGTTGCTGGAGCCCGTTAACGTCGAGAAATACGAATGGATTCGTATGCCCGAGGCGGATCGAGTCGGTGCCGTTGTTGCCACGAGCGGTCCATGGGGCGGCCGGGATGTGCTGACGCCTGCGGACGTGGCGAATATGCCGCTGCTGGTGAGTTCGCGCACCTCGAATCGAGCGCTGGACCTAGAAGCGTGGTCGAGTGGCGTCCTTAGCGTCGATGAACTCAACATCGTGGGGCATTTCGACCTGATCGGCAACGCGTCACATCTGGTGCGTTCGGGCGCTGCGTGTGCGGTTAGCATTGGAAGCTTGCTGCAGATAGATGATGGCAGCGATTTGCGTTTTGTCCCATTTGAGCCGCCGCTTACCATTGCGTCGTATCTGGTATGGAAAAAATATCGCCTGCGTTCCCGCGCCTGCGAAGAGTTTCTGAACCGTTTGAATAGGATGTGACAAGGGGGGAAGTCCCAGCCTGCGCGCCAGCCCATAGGCAAGCCACCTGAGACCACTCACTTTGCTCACCGCTGACGAAGGCTTGCGACCTGGGGTTTGCGAGCTGCTCGCAGAACCCATGTTGCATATCAAGCTTTAGACTGACTCAGCCAATCACTTCTCGTCAGGCAAGTGATCTGTTCTGTACGGATGTCGCCCATCAGCTCACAGCAGACGTCCTTGCGGGTGTGGTGCCAAACAAAGCCGCATTTTTCCTGAACGCGTTTCGATTTCTCGTTCCCGTCGAAATACCCGCACCAGATTTTGTCCAGTTTCAAGTCCTCGAAACCATGGCGAATGAGCTCTTGAGTCGCCTCCGGTATCAGCCCCTTGCCCCAGAACGGGACACCGATCCAGTAGCCGATTTCCCCCTCGGTGTCCGGGATTTCCTTGTCGGACCGCGCGCCGATCATCAACCCTATGCTTCCAATGGCCCTGCTGTCTTCCTTCAGACAAACGGCGTACGTCTCCGGTGCGGAAAATACGGTACGGATGATTTCCGCGCTGTTGTCAACGCTCGAGTGAGGTGGCCAGCCGGCAATCGGACCCACCCTGTCGTCCTTGGCGTATCTGTACAGATCCTCTGCATCTGTTTCGGCCCATGGGCGCAATACCAGCCGTTCTGTTGTCAATTGCATGTCTACCTCCATCGACTAATTTGGATTAACGTTAATTGCTCCATTGCTTTCGCTACGAAAAACTCAACTAAAGGGATGCTGCGTTCGATTAGTTTTTGGATCCATCACAGACGTGAAATATAGATTTTGGTGGCTGTTTCAGCTACCTCCAAGTGCCGGGGCTTATCCCCCCGGCTTTTATTCTATCTAGGGGCATTATATTGGCGCGAGGCCTGAGCATATTCGTCAACGAGAGCGGTGATCGCGGCGGGAAAGCGCGCTACGAAGAGTCCCTTACCGGACCCGATTTACCGAAGATCCCATGCATTACGAGTCGCCGTCGAACGGTTATGGGCCTTATCGAGCGTGCGCGTTCTCGTAGGCATATTTGATTTCTTCCGGCAAACCGTCGGGAATCAGCGCCTTCACTCTATCCTCGCTGCCATCCTGAATCGCCTGCTCGTAGTACCAGCATTTGAACTTCAGCATGTCCAGCGCGCGGTTCATGTTCGAGATCTCCGACTCCATGTGGGCCTTCCGCTCCTCGAACATGGCCTTGCGCTTGGGATACGTTGACGGGCCCTCTGCGCACCATTCCATGAACAGTCGGATGTCCTTAATCTCCATCCCAGCCTTCTTCAGGCATTCGATGACCCGAAGCGCCTCGAGTTCCGTATCGCCGAATCGGCGAATGCCGGACGCCCGCTCCAGGCCCGGGAACAATCCCTGCTTGTCGTAATACCGCAGCGTGGAAACGGGCAGACCGAACATCTCCGCCACCTGTCCGATTGTGTACATGGCTCCTCCGGATAAATCTCGAATTCATTCCTTGACTTAAAGTCAGGTTTAGGTATTACCTTTATTCTCGTCAATATAAATCACGAGTGCAAGGGGTATTCCGTAATGGGCAAAACGGTTTTGATAGTCTCTTCAAGTCCCCGAAAGAATGGCAATTCCGAGACGTTGGCGGACGCCTTCGCCAACGGTGCGCGAGAGGCGGGTCACAGCGTTGAGACCGTGCGTCTGCGCGAAAAGCAGCTCGGCTTCTGCAAGGGCTGCCTTGCCTGTCTAAAGCTGGGGCACTGCGTCATCCAGGACGATGCCGTGGAAATTGCCGCCAAAATGCACGATGCGGATGTGTTGGTGTTTGCAACGCCCGTTTACTACTATAGCGTCTGCGGCCAGCTCAAGACCATGCTTGACCGCGCCAACCCGCTTTTCGGCTCCGATTACGCATTCACCGAGGCGTATCTATTGGCAACGGCGGCGGAGAGTGGGCGCTCGACCTTCGACGGCGCGAAAAAGGCCGTGCAGGGATGGGTCGACTGCTTCTCCCGCTGCACGCTTGCCGGAACGGTTTTCGCCGGCGGCGTGAACGGCGTGGGCGAAATCGCCGAGCATCCTGCTCTTGAGCAGGCGCGACGAATGGGCATGGGAATCTAAGCGGGCAGCTTGGCCGCGCGGAAGCAGATCCGTATCCAGAACCATCGACAGGAGGAAATCGATCATGGCAATTAAACAGACGGCGGGCAGAGATGCCCTGGGGGACTTTGCCCCCAAATTCGCACAGCTCAACGACGATGTGCTGTTCGGCGAGGTGTGGAGCCGAGAGGGCGAACTTTCCCTTCGAGACCGCAGCGTGGTGACGGTTGTGGCCCTAATGGCGCAGGGCCTGACGGACTCCTCGTTCCAATATCATCTGATGTCCGCAAAGAACAACGGCGTGACCAGGGCGGAGATAGCGGAGATCCTTACGCACGCGGCGTTTTACGCGGGCTGGCCCAAGGCGTGGGCGGCCTTCCGCATGGCGAAGGAGGTCTGGGCGGATGACGATGCCGCCGACGCAAAGGCCGAGCACCAAAACGAGATGGCCTTTCCTATCGGCACCCCCAACGACGCATTCGCGAAGTACTTTATCGGGCAAAGCTACCTCGCGCCCCTTTCCACCGAGCAGGTCGGCGTCTACAACGTGACGTTCGAACCCGGCTGCCGCAACAACTGGCACGTCCATCACGCCAAAAATGGCGGCGGGCAAATTCTCGTCTGCGTGGCCGGTCGAGGGTTCTACCAGGAATGGGGCAAACCGGCACAAGAGCTGCGCTCTGGCGATGTAGTGAATATTCCCGCGGGCGTAAAGCACTGGCACGGTGCGGCGCCTGACAGTTGGTTCTCCCATCTCGCGGTGGAAGTTCCTGGTGAGGAGACCTCCAACGAGTGGTTGGAGCCCGTGGACGACGAGCAATACCTTAAAGCGACTGACAAGCAGGCTTAGGCATGGAGCAGTTGAAACTGACGCAGGAATGGGACAAGGTATTCCCCAAAAGCGACAAGGTTGAGCACAGCAAGGCGACCTTCCACAACCGATACGGCATCACGCTGGCGGCCGACGTGTACGTGCCTAAGAACGCGGAAGGCAAACTGCCCGCCATCGCCGTTAGCGGCCCGTTTGGCGCGGTGAAGGAGCAGTCCTCCGGCCTGTACGCGCAGAAAATGGCGGAGCTGGGCTTTTTCGCAATTGCCTTTGACCCGTCCTATTCCGGCGAGAGCGGCGGCACGCCCCGCTATGTAGCGTCGCCGGACATTAACACTGAGGACTTCTGCGCAGCGGTGGACTTCCTCTCGGTACAGGAAAACGTCGATCCGGAGCGCATCGGCATCATCGGCATCTGCGGTTGGGGCGGTATGGCAATCAACGCCGCATCCATCGACACCCGCATCAAGGCTACTGCTGCTATGACGATGTACGACATGACCCGTGTGACCGCCAACGGCTATTTTGACGCCGAGGATTCCGAACAGGCGCGCTTCGAAAAGCGGAAAGCGCTGAACGCGCAGCGCACCGAGGACTATAAAAACGGCAGCTATGCGCGGGCCGGAGGAGTAGTAGATCCGCTGCCGGAGGACGCGCCGCAGTTTGTAGCGGACTATTACGCCTACTACAAGACACCGCGAGGCTATCATCCCCGCAGCCTGAACTCCAACAGCGGCTGGAATGTGACGTCTTCGCTGTCCTTTTTGAATATGCCGATTTTGCAATATAGCAGCGAAATCCGCTCTGCTGTGTTGCTGGTGCATGGCGAGAAGGCGCATTCCCGCTATTTCAGCGAAACCGCGTACGGCAAGCTGGCGGGGGACAACAAGGAATTGCTCATTATCCCCGGTGCCAGCCACACCGACCTCTACGATCAGATGGACGTCATTCCGTTTGGAAAGCTGAAGACATTCTTTGAGGAATATCTGAAATAAGGCGTGCCTTGATTCAATGCCAAGTCTCCAGCAACGATTCTTCTAAAGAGTGGGAGTAGCTGAAACGAGGCGATTGAATAACTCCATACGTTTTGGTTAAAACAAAATAATATGCCGCGCGCCTGCGGCATGAAGGAGGGTGATTTCTATGAATATCGTTGTATTGAGTGGTAGCCCGCGCAAGGGCGCCAATACCGACACCATGGTCGAGGCGTTTGCCGAGGCCGCGCGCGAGGGCGGCCATGCGGTCGAGGTTGTCCGCGTTGCCGGCAAGAAGATCGCTGGTTGTCTGGGATGCCAGTACTG
>CABQLI010000073.1 GCA_902464965.1 uncultured Collinsella sp. | reverse complement strand
GGCCCGTTCTGGGCGCGCCTCAATCGTAGCCCGAGACGGTCCCGGGCTGACAATTTCGACTGTAATGGACGTTCTTAAACGACTAGTCTTTGGAGACGTTCTTGAACAGGCAACATTCAAGGAGTGTCCCCGGATGCCGGCACTTAGGGACGTTCCCAAAGTGCCGGCACATAAGGAACGTCCCTAAGTGCCGACTACAGCGGCAGGCCTTGGCCGAGCATGGCTATGGCGCTCATCAGGACCAGCATACCGGCAGCGTAGGGCAGCACCGCGCCCAGGAGCTCGGCATCCTTACCGCGCACGTGCACGGCGGCAAGACCAATGGCGAGTGTCTGCGGCGAGATCATCTTACCGGCGGCGACGCCCAGGGCGTTCAACGCGACCATCCAGTAGTCGCTCACACCCAGCGCAGTGGCAGCCTGGCTCTGAATGGGGCCAAACAGCATGCCCGAAGATGTGCCCGAACCGGTCACGAACGCACCGACCGCACCGATCCACGGAGCCAGAATCGGGTACAGGCCGCCGGCGACCGCAATGCAAAACGCACTGATCGACGAAATCATGCCGGCATAGCCCATCACCTTGGCGCAGCCCAGTACCGAAAGCATCGTGATCACCGTCGGCGTCATCTGCTTCACAGTCGCGGCCAGCACCTCGCCCATCATTCGCGGCGAAGCACCCTGAATGGCACCGCCGACAAACGCCGCCAGGAAAATCCAGACGCCCGGCGTGTTAATCCACGAAAACGTAAGCGTACCGGGATTCTCACCGCAATACACCTGCACGTGGCTCGCAAACGGCGCGAGCGCGGCATGTACAGCGGGCACCAGGTTAGACGTGCCCAGCAGCAACACAAAGATCAGGATGAAGCACGACCAGGCCGAAAGCGCCGACTTAACGGTGAGCTTCTCCCCCGCCTCGATATTCATGTGGAAGCGCGCATCCAGGTGGCCGGACTTCTCGGCACGCATGGCAAGCGCGGCGGTCAGCGCAAGCGACACGATGGAGCCTACGACCACGGCCAGCTCGGGACCCACAAACATGGCGACGACCAGGGCCGCACCAACAAAGGACACACCGGAAAGCAGTGCCACGCCGGCAACGCCGTTCAGGCGCTCTGCAACGCTTGCAACATTGCCCTGATCATCGGCAACACGACCCGCAACCAGCACGATAAGCAGCGGCATCGCCACAAAGAAGGGCGCGAGCTGCACCAGCTGAACGGTCGCCAGGTGCAGGGAATCCAGACCCACCAGGTCGGCAACGGACACCGTGGGGATGCCGATAGAGCCGTAGGGCGTGGGCACACCGTTGGCTAGCAGGCAGATCAGCACGGCAGGCACGGCCTCAAAACCAAGGCCCGCGAGCATGCCGGCGGGAATGGCAACGGCGGTACCGAAGCCGGCCATGCCCTCCATAAAGCCACCAAAGCACCAAGCCACGAGCAGCGCCAGCAGACGGCGGTCGCTGCTGATGGAGGTGATCATGCTGCCGATCACGTCCATGGCGCCCGTGCGAACGCACAGGTTATACGTGAACACCGCGGCGATGATCACCAGGACGATGGGCCACAGAGCCATCAAAAAACCTTCGAGCGAGGCGGTCGCGATCTGCGCTGCCGGCAGGTGCCACCATGCGAAGGCAAGCAAGCACGAAAGGACAAACGATCCGATAGCGGCCTTCCAAGCTGGCCATTTAAAGCACAGCAGCATCACGACGAGCCAGATGATCGGCACAAGAGCCATTAAGAATGCGGCGACGTCCATAGGTAGAAGCTCCTTGGTGCCGCGTGGGCGGCATCGGGGGTGTCACAAAACTTCAACAGGATACCGCACGCTCACCGACAATTTACTGCCGCCCCCCCCGAAAATATTGAACAATCCGTTCAAAAACACGAGCGAACACCGTCGCGTCTATACTAGAGCACAGCAATAGAAAGGACTCCGCTTTGAGCATCACGCCCCTCGATAGCATCCGCCGCGCCATCGCCCGCCGCAATGGCGTCGCCGACCCCGCCGTAGCGAGCAGCGGCGCCGTGAAGGCCCAGGGCGGACGCATCGAGAACGGCCTGTTCCCCGCATCGCACACCGCCGAGGAGCTCGCACGCATCCAAGAGCTAAGCCAGCGTAACGCCGGCGGTCCCGACAGCAGCCAGGCCACACACCGTCGCCGCGAGCGCGATCGCCAGCCCGGCCCCATCCACCGCATGGTCAATGCCTGGTGGAACCGCCTGCTCGGCGCCGTCTACGGCGGCGGCTTCTCCACACAAGAAGCCGAGTACGAAGATCATGCCACCCGTCGCGACTACCTTTGGAATACCCTGGGCACCGCCGTATGGGGCATGGCGTTTCCGCTGCTCACCATTGTGTCGACGCAGCTCGTGGGCGCCGAGGAAGCCGGCAAGTTCTCCATCGCCTTTGTCACCGGCACGCTCATCATGATTGCGTGCAACTACGGCGTGCGCAACTTTCAGGTCTCGGACATCGACGAAAAGACGTCCTTTGCCTCCTACCAGCTCAACCGTTGGCTTTGCGGTGCGCTCGCGCTGGCATGCGGCCTGATATACAGCAGCGCCCGCGGCTACGATGCGCAGATGGCCACGATCGGCCTGGGCGTCTACCTCTATAAGGTGATCGACGGCATCGCCGACGTGTACGAGGGCCGCCTGCAGCAGGCCGACAAGCTCTATTTGGCTGGCATGAGCCAAACGCTGCGTTCCGCCGGCGTCATCGCGGTCTTTAGCGTGGCACTGTTCCTCACGCGCGGCATGCCCATCGCGGCCATGGCCATGGGCATCGCCGCAATCGCCTCGCTCGTGCTGGTCACCGCCCCGCTCGCCCTGCTCGAAACCGAAAAATCACGCCGCATGAGTCTGCGCGAGGCTGGCCACCTGTTTATCCAGTGCGCCCCACTTTTTGGCGCGCTGTTCCTGTTCAACCTAATCGAGAGCATGCCCAAATTCGTGATGGAAGGCACGCTGGCCTACAAGTATCAGCTGTACTTTAATGCACTGTTCTTTCCGGCGCAGGCTATTTTGTTGAGCATTGGATTTATCTATAAACCGCAGCTCCTGCGTCTGTCGAGCATTTGGGCGAATCCGCGCAAGCGTCGTCGCTTTGACCTGATTATTGTTGCCGTTATGGCGCTGATCGTGGTCATCACCGGCGTGTGCGCCGCATTTATGGCAGGTCCCGGTATTCCCCTCATGAGCTTTATGTACGGTCTCAGCTTTGAGCGCTACCGTACGCTGGCGCTGCTGATGGTCGTCGCCGGCGGCGTCACCGCGGCCATCGATTTTATCTACGCCATCATCACGGTATTGCGCCACGCTGGCGACGTCACCAAGATCTACCTGATCTGCTTCGCCGTAAGCGTGGTGCTGCCGGTGATCCTGATTAAGCTGCTGGGTCTGATGGGCGCTGTGGTGAGCTACCTAGCCATCATGGTCCTACTCGTGGTGCTACTGATTATCGAGTACGCCCACATCCGCCAACGCATTGAGCGCGACCGCAACCCCTACGGCGCCTAATTAGCTGCCCCCGGTCACCGGAATTTGCGATGGAATCGCCCCGGCTGGGGTCTCGTTGAAGACAATATGCATCACGTAAAACTAAGTGAGTAGATTTTTACCGAATCCCCGACCACACCGACAGAGCACAAGTCTTTGACCTGCGGTTTTATTGAGGCAAATATGTTGGGTGCTCGGCATTTCCAAAAAAGTCTACTCACTTAGCCAGCGGGCAGCCAAATGATTATTTAATCCCCGTCCCAGAGAAATCAATTAGCGGGCAGAAGGGCAAAAGTAGTCAAAAAACCCTTCCCAAATTAGCTACCCCTTGCACCCGTTATTCGCCCGGGTTGATGTTCGCGTAGAACTCCGCCCCGTCGTCCAGGCGCAGGATGCCCACGCGACCGAACTCGGAGCCGGTGGCGGCAGCGCAGTCGATATCGATGCGATCGGGCACGCCGGCAGTGTCCTCGCCGCCCAAGCGCACGATCTGCCCGCGTCCCGATTCCTCATCGAGCCCCGCCAGACCACCGACCTCGCAATAGCGCCCAAGCGATACCGTGGGCGTGTGGCCGCTCACCACGACCGGGCCCTTACCCTCGGTAGAAAGCAGCCCGGTCGGCGCATCCCAATAGCCGTGACGAATCCACAGCAGGTCATCGGACGACTGCACTGCGAGCATCTGCTGCAGCAGCTCGCGATCGGCACCCACCGCTCCGACGCCATCGGCACAATCGACGCCATGCTCAAGCAAAAACGCGCGCGCCGCCTTCATCTCGATTCCAGCATGTACCAGCAGATACGGGCGCTCCTCGGTCTCGACCACCGCGTAGAGCGGCAGCGCGGCCATCCATCGCACGAGTTCCTCGTATGCCTCAAATTCCATGTCGTTGAGCTGCTCGCGCGTCGTCCAGCCACCGTTGATATCCCAGGTCTCGGCATCGAGCGGATCCTGGCCAATGATGGCATCGAGCATGATCTGCTCGTGATTGCCCTTGAGCACGCGGGCGTTGGGCAGCGAGCGCACGAGCTTAATAACACCGACCGGATCGGGCCCGCGATCAATCATGTCGCCCAGCACGTACAGTGTGTCGTCGGACGTCAACGAGATCTTAGACAGGGCCTCGTCAAGCGCACGCACGTGCCCGTGAGCATCAGATGTCACATAGATCGCCATGGTACGCCTCTCCTTGCATTGCGGCCGAAGCCCGGCGCCGCAACTAAAACTTCAAGTTGAACTTAAACGTTACCCATTGTACTCCGTTGCAATAAAGCTGGAAAGGGTTTCCGAGCAGAGGCAAAGACGGAAACCGTCTATGACGATATCGCGCACGCCCGCAATCCAACCCCATAAACCCACCATCTTTGGGTACAAATAACCGCAGGCAACTGACCGTGCCACGCCAACCACCCAGGAGCGGACACCATCCATGAACCAGATCCTTCTCTTTATCGGCCTCGTTATTATTCTGTGCCTGACCATCAAACCCGTCGGCAAAAAACTCCCCTTCCCCACCCTGCTCATCTTTATCGCGCTCGGCATGCTGTTGGGCGTCAACGGCCCGGCGCATATCGACTTTAGCGACTACGCGCTCACCGAAACCGTCTGCAGCACGGCGCTGCTGTTCATCATGTTCTACGGCGGCTTTAACACCAACATCGACCGCGCCAAGCCCGTCGCCGTGCCCGCGGTGCTGCTGAGCACGCTCGGCGTCGTCATCACCGCAGGCATCACCGGCGTGTTCGCCCACTTCGTGCTGGGCTTCGACTGGATCGGCGGCCTGCTGCTGGGCTCGGTCGTGGCGTCGACCGATGCGGCCAGCGTCTTTAGCGTGCTGCGCGAGCACAGCCTGTCGCTGAGGGGCGGCACCGACTCGCTGCTCGAGGTCGAATCGGGCTCCAACGACCCCGTCGCCTACATGCTCACCGCCGTGCTCGCCACACTCGCGGCCGGCGGCGACATCAACATTCCCGCACTGCTGGCCAAGCAGATTATCCTGGGCGTGGGCCTGGGCCTCGCCATCGGCTGGGCGGCGGGCCGCCTGATTGAACGCGTACACGCAACGGCCGAGGGTGCGCAGACCATCTTTTTGTTCGCCGTGGCCATCGTCGCCTACGCGCTGCCGAGCTACCTGGGCGGCAACGGATTTTTGGCCGTGTACCTGGCCGGCATTGTGCTGGGCGCGAGCGACATCACCGGCAAAGTCGAGATAGCGCACTTCTTTGACACCCTCACCGAGATGGCAGAGATGACGATCTTCCTCTTGCTCGGCCTGCTCGTGACGCCCGCGCGCCTGCCGCAGATGCTGCTGCCGGGCCTGGCGCTCATGGCGTTCATGCTCTTCGTGAGCCGCCCCATCGCCGTAGGCATGCTGCTGGCGCCGTTTAGGACGAACCCTCGCCAGGTCGCGCTCGTAAGCTGGGCGGGTCTGCGCGGAGCAGCTTCGGTCGTCTTTAGTCTCTTTGCCGTGGTGGCCGGCGTTCCCGGTGGACACGACCTATTTGACCTGGTGTTTGTGATTGCCGTGTCGAGCATTGTGGTGCAGGGCTCGCTTCTGCCGGCGGTGGCGAAAAAGCTCGACATGATCGATGCGACCGGCGACGTGCGCCGCACCTTTAACGACTACCGCGACGAGGACGGCATGTCGTTTGTAAAGCTCAAGGTGGGCGCTGGACATCCGTTTGCCGGACGCTCGCTCGCGGACATTGGCAGCGCCACAGATATGCTCGTGGTCCTGGTGCTGCGCGATGGCGCGCACCCGGTGCTGCCCAACGGGGATACCGTGATCGAGGAAGGCGATCTGCTAGTGATGGCCGCCCCAACGTTCGAAGAGCGTGCCGAGGTTACGCTGCGTGAGGTCACCGTGACGCCCCACGGTCGCCTGGCCGGCCAGCGTCTTCGCGATGTGCCGCAGGGCAAGCACCCCTTTATCGTTGTGATGCTCAAGCGCGACGGCCAAACGATCATCCCCGACGGCAACACCCTTATATACGCCGGCGACGAAGTCGTCATTGCCACGCTAGCGCCGTAGTGACCAGGAGGTAGCTAATTTGCGGCGAAGAGATCAAGCGCCTAGAGAACCTCATGCCTTCGCTTGCAGTTTTGGATTTGCCTGAGGAGTAAAGCACCCCCCCTCCCCCATGTAACCATCCTGTAAATCATAGCAGCGCACTCGAGTTTTACCGTGATGCGGTCGCGCCTAGCGCTCCACTGTGCTAAAGTATCCCGAACGTCCAAACGACTACAAGGGGGAACTAGAAGATGGCACGTGTGCACAACTTCTCAGCTGGCCCGGCCGCACTGCCTACAAGCGTGCTCGCCGAGATCGCCGACGAGATGATGGACTACCGCGGTTGCGGCATGTCCGTGCTCGAGATGAGCCATCGATCTAGCATGTACCAGCAGATCATCGACGACGCCGAGGCAACCCTGCGTCGCTTGCTGAGCATCCCTGACAACTACCGCGTCCTGTTTTTGCAGGGCGGCGCCACGCTGCAGTTTGCGGGCATCCCCATGAACCTCATGCGCCGCGGCCGCGCCGGCTACATCGTGACCGGCAACTTTGCCAACAAGGCATACAAGGAGGCCGCCAAGTACGGCGAGGCCGTGCTGCTCGCGAGCTCCGAGGACACCAACTTCGACCGCATCCCCGACATGGCCGACATCAACGCGCGCATTGCCGACGAGGCCGCGGGCGACGGGCTCGACTACGTCTACATCTGCCAGAACAACACCATCTTTGGCACCATGTACCACGAGCTGCCCGCTTGCGGCGATGTGCCGCTGGTCGCCGATGTCTCGAGCTGCTTTCTGTCGCAGCCGCTCAACGTTGAGCGCTACGGGCTCATTTACGCCGGCGCGCAGAAAAACGCCGGTGCCGCGGGCGTGACCGTGGTCATCGTGCGCGACGATCTCATCGCAGATGGCCCCGCCTTTGCGCAGACGCCGCAGTACCTGGACCTTAAAACCCAGGCCGCCAAGGGCTCCATGCTCAACACGCCCAACACCTTTGGCATCTACGTGTGCGGCAAGGTGTTCCGGTGGGTCGAGGAGACCGGCGGACTTGCCGCCATGGCCGAGCGAAACTGGGCCAAGGCCAACCTGCTCTACAACCTGCTCGAGAACAGCGAGCTGTTCCACGGCACCACGCAGGAGGACAGCCGCTCCATCGCCAACGTCACGTTCCGTACCGGCGATGCCGACCTCGACGCCGCCTTTGTCGCAGGCGCGGCCGAGCATCAGATTCAAAACGTCAAGGGCCATCGCCTGGTGGGCGGCATGCGCGCCAGCGTCTACAACGCTGTGACCATGGAAGACGTGCAGGCACTGGCCTCGTACATGAAGGACTTCGAAGCGCAGCACGGTTTGAGCCCGCGATCTAACTAGCCCGCAACGCGCGGGCCGACCAGCCACTTCAAACCACCTGTTTAAACCAAACCTGCTAAGGAGTTTTTCCATGCGTAAGATTAAGACCATCGACGACATCACCAAGGACGGCAAAGTCGAGTTTGGCGAGGGCTATGAGTTTGTGGGCACCGCCGAGGAGGCCGACGCTATCCTGATGCGCTCCACCGACCTGCACGGCTACGAGCTGCCCGAGGGCATCCGCGCCATCGCCCGCTGCGGCGCCGGCGTCAACAACATCCCCGTCGAGGAGTACGCCAAGAAGGGCGTCGTCGTCTTTAACTCCCCCGGCGCCAACAGCAACGCCGTCAAGGAGCTCGTTCTGGGCATGCTGGTGCTCTCGAGCCGCGGCGTGGTGCAGTCGATGAACTGGGTGCGCGACAACGCCGACGACCCCGAAATTCAGGTCGATGCCGAAAAGGCCAAGAAGGCCTTTGTGGGCCGCGAGCTAAAGGGCAAGCGCATCGGCGTCATCGGCCTGGGCAACGTAGGTTCCAAGGTCGCCAACGCCTGCGTCGACCTGGGCATGGACGTTTACGGCTACGACCCGTTCATTTCCGTCGAGCACGCGTGGGTGCTGAGCCGCGAGGTGCAGCGTGTGGGCACGCTCGAGGATCTCTGCCGCGGCTGCGACTACCTCACCGTACACGTGCCCAGCAAGGCCGACACCATCGGCATGATCAGCACCGAGCAGATTAACCTGCTGGCACCCGACGCCGTGCTCATCAACTACGCACGCGAAACCATCATTGACGAGGATGCCGTCGACGCTGCCCTGCGCAAGGGTAAGCTGAGCTGGTTTAGCTGCGACTTTGCCACGCCCAAGACCGTCAAGATGCCCAACACGTTTATCACCACGCACTCGGGCGCCGGCACTGGCGAGGCCGAGGCCAACTGCGCCGATATGGCCATCAGCGAGCTCAAGGATTACCTGGAGAACGGCAACATCGCGCATAGCGTCAACTACCCCGCCTGCAGCATGGGCAAGGCGCGCGCCGCAAGCCGCATCGCCTGCCTGCACGCCAACGTGCCCAACATGATCGGCCAGATCACGGCCATTCTCGCCAAGGACAACGCCAATGTGCAGCGTATGACCAACGAGTCCGCTGGCGAGAACGCCTACACCATGTTCGACACCGACGAGCACCTGGACAGCAGCACCATCGAGGCGCTCAAGCAGATTCCGTCGATGTATCGCGTGCGCGTGATCAAATAGCGCCGGCTGATCTGACGGGCAGTTCCCCATGTGGCCCGCCCGTCGCTGACATTGAATGCCCGCGGGGGCGCCTTTCGCACGAGAGGCGTCCCCGTTTTTGTGAGCACTCCATTAAATGCACCGAGCCGCTTCTTGGCATACAATTTGCATGTTGACCTAACTATTTGTGAGGTGCCTATGGTTGATACAGATTTTGCTTGGCGGCTTACGCAAGGGCTCGTGCGGATCGACAGTTCCGACCCAGGTGCGTATGAGGGCGAGATTGAACGCTATATCAAAGCGTTGGTTGAGGCTCAACTGGGGCGGTTGAGCCATCCGGTGCTCCATGCCGTGCAGGTTGAGGAACTCGAGGTGCTGACCGGACGCCGCAATCTCATGGTCACCGTGCCCGGTTTGAGCGACGAGCCACGGCTCGTCTACATCTGCCACATGGACACAGTCACCTTGGGCGACGGCTGGGACGCGGACATTACGCCGCTCGGGGCGGTCGTGCGCGACGGCAAGCTCTACGGCCGCGGTGCCTGCGATATGAAGGGTGGCCTGGCCTGCGCCATTGCCGCACTGGTCCATACGCTCGAGCGCGTGGCGGCGGATGGCGCGTTGCCCCGCCGCGGCTTTTCGCTCATCTGCTCGGTCGACGAGGAAGACTTTATGCGCGGCTCAGAGGCCGCGATCGATGCCGGCTGGGTCGGCTCGCGTGAATGGGTGCTGGACACCGAACCCACCGACGGACAGATCCAGGTGGCGCACAAGGGGCGCACGTGGTTCGAGATTGAAATGGCTGGCGTAACGGCG